>JBILXN010000206.1:0-4006 GCA_044378425.1 Methylococcaceae bacterium | reverse complement strand
GCCGTTTAGTCGTGATGATTGAACGGTGCCGAGGTATCCTCTGCTGTCTGAATCCTGCCTGGTCTGAACAGGAGGCCGGGTTTTGCTGGCCGTGACATCCTGAATCCCGCCATCCATCACCGACCTGTCCGCTGTGCCGGTCGCGCTTGAACCGGCCTTATTACCCTGATTGAAAACCATGAGTAACGCCACCAAGGCGGTCAATACCACCACGGCATTTATTAGGTATCGTTCCAGCCTGACATCAGGCTCAACGCGTGTAGTCTCCTTCACCTGAAACGAGGTGGCCGCATACTGGCTCACCACAACACTTCTTGAAGGCTTAACGTCTTTCTTCCCCATGGATTGAGCCTCTATATTGCCGTGTACTGACAATGACCACCCGAGACGTTTGAGGCTTTCAGTATTGAAACTGACATACCCCAAAACTCACAACTTAACGGGTCATCACGTGTGTCTTTAGCTGGATTTAACACCCCACGGTTTGACTGATTTTGCCGTATTGGACTGTGCCGTATGAAGGGTCTGAGCCTTGGCCTGGGTCGGGTCTATGGCAATGGCCGTCGGGTAATTGAGCGGTATAGGTACTTTTCCATAGTTTGTCAGGTCGACATGCAACGCAAGATCATTGCCATGCTTGTGAATAATGCCACTCAGTGTCTTGTCATCGGTATGGAAAGACTTATAGAAAACCTTCTGATTTTCTGCCGGATCAAAATCATAGTAATCAAATTGCAGTTCTACACTGGTTTTGCCCATTTGACCCTTGGTCAGTCCATCAATGATGACCTTGTTGGCATTGCTGACATTGAAGAAGGCATAAATCGGATCGGTCTGCTGGCCAGACCAGCCGATGCAGGAGACGACTCCCACCACCTTGATCGTTTTGTCAGCGTCCAACGGGTCGCGGATATTCTCAAGATCGGCCTTGAGTTCCGTTTCGCCAATCTTAAACTTCATGATATGTCCGACTGGCCTCTGAATATCGGCCTTAAAGTTAAAACCTTGCTGAATATCGGCGTTGAGTTCGTAGTGTGCAGCCATGATGTGACCTATTGTTATAAATGATAAACGCAGTCTGATTAACGTTATACAACAACATATATCATTGTTTTGTGTTATCAGGCTGGGGATCGATTATAACGACGAGTATCGTGGATACAATACCGTATCCTGTATTTATTGGCCGAATACCAAAAAAGTAATTAAAATTACATCTTGTGTCAAAATGGGGTGCAAAAGAAAGATATTTGTCTTAATATTTCACGCGCGAAATGATTGGCGCTTCTAAAAACGAAATGGCGTGTCAGGAAAGGCATTATCCGAGCGCGGAGAACTGCACCCGGGATGTAAAGCCTGTTACTCTATTGAGGCAAAGACCGTTGAATACTTACTCCCCAAGGCCCTACCATCGCCGCCGTTCGGAGCTACATCCCGGGTTTCGGGGTGCACCTTCCCACAGATCAGCCAGTGCCACCGTGCCAGGGTACAAATTGCCCCCGATAGAGCCGACGCTGATGGATGCACTGTTTTTTACGAATCAATTGGGCCGGGGTGGCTTTACGACCGAGGACGTGAACCATTGCCCACTGACTGCGAGAACGGTTGCGAGGGTTGATAACGGAGGGTTTTTGACTTTCCGCCCGCTCAATCCCACTTGGCGGCTTGACGCCATCGGGATGTGCTCGCTCAACAATTAGCCGCCAACTGCCGTTTTTAGGCTCATCGCTGCCCCTGAATGAGACATATGAACGCCAAATCCAAGATGACCCATTCATCCTATTCTGAGGTTCTGGCACAAGATCGAATTCTTCATTCCATTCGACTTGCAGCGACACGTCCTGGAGGCCAGGGATGCTGAAATAACCGTGCGGACATTTTCCAAGCATCAGCTGGATGTGGCTGATGCACATGGATTATGGTTAGTCAGGCCACCTGCCGGAAGAAAGCTGACGGGTTTCGAGGTTTTCTTTGGCGTGTTTGATAAGCTCGAAATTACTAAGGCCACACAGCGCGTGATCCGTGAAACACTTACGCCTGAAAGTGAGTACGAGCAGGAACAACGCGGTGAACTGGACGGTTTGACTTGCTTCGCACGCATTAAGGTGAGTCCTCAGGGGGAGCCGTACCTTGACGAGGTGTCCGTTTCCACTGCGCCCTGGGCCCTCGGGCGCATACAACAAAAAGGGTTCGCGGGGCTGGATTTCGACGCCTTTCAAGATGACAGCAAGGCTCTCAAAGAGTCTTTGACTAATTTCCGGTCTGGCCGAATCTCGAAAGGATCGTCTGACAATTCGACTCAAAATCACGCTGGTGATAGCACACAGCCGGCCACCGCCCAGCCGCTGACCGGTGCCGATCTGTCTGAAATAACAAGGATTTTCTATGGATGGGCCAGCTTTTCGCCCGAATCCAGTCGTTCTAATGCGCCGGTACTTGTTATCCGCGCCATCAGTGTCGAGGATAGACAGAAAGAGATAACCGAGAGGGTGATGAACCAATCGCCCAAAAACAGCGTAGCGGTCACAGATGAGGGGGATGAGGCAGCAATACAAGACAGTGAAGTTGACATTCTCAATAGCTTCTACGCTCAGGACATCGCCCGTGCTATTGAGTCTTTCCAGCGCGGGGAAGCCTGCCCTGCACTTGAGGCCTATCTGACGCCTACCGCCGATTCTGATCGTGTTGATCTCTACCAGCCGGCAGGGAGACTACAGATTGCACATGCGTTGCGACCTGATCGCCTCACTGCCGGGCACTGGCTGGATCGACCGCATCATGTAATGAGCTTGATGCAACAGTTCGCCATCAATAGTGCCTTTGAGCATTTGAAAACAGCGGGTGTGTTTTCAGTCAACGGGCCACCTGGTACAGGTAAAACAACACTGTTGCGTGACATCTTTGCCGAGAACATCGTACGGCGAGCCAGGGCATTGGCACACTATGCGCTGCCCGGCGATGCGTTTCTGCCAGACTCGCTTCAGGTCAAGTTTGCAGGGGGCGATAAACCCTGCGTAATCGCTCAATTGCGGGATAGCCTTACCGGGTTTGAGATGGTGGTGGCCTCGTCCAACAATGCAGCGGTTGAAAATATCTCGCGGGATCTCCCGAAGTCGAAATCTCTGGGAAAACCAGCCTTGTCAGGCGAGAAAGCGTGGCGAGACGAGCATGGCAAAGCGAAGGCGCACTACCTTCAACAAATCGCCCACAACATCGCAGCGCGAAACAACAAGGGTGAATACGACACACTGGCCATCGACGACGAGCCCTGGGGGTTGATTGCCTGCGCATTGGGGAAAAAATCGAATCGAACGGCATTTGTTGATCGCATCAGTTTTGCTGGCACAAAGACGTTTGAGAAAGAACCAAGGGGGTTTAATTCAGAGCAACACCGTTCACTCTGGACCTGGCGCGATGGGTACAAGGGCCTCGATTACAAGGGGGCAAGACAGGCCTTCTTGAACGCCGACAGGGCTGTCACGGTGTTGCTTCAACAGATGGGTCGCTTTGCTGAATTACAGGAAGAGGTGCGGGGCCACACGCGCGCTACCTATACGCTGGCCGCAAGCCAAAACGTACAGGCTGCGCAACAGGCCCATGACACCGCCCAAAGAGATTTCAAAGCAGCTGACGAAGAATGGAGGCTTTGCGACAACCAACTGGCGTTGCTCGGCAGGGAAGAGCGGCTCCTTGAGAAAGGCCGCCCGGGATGGTGGGCGTGCTTGATAAGAAATACCGCCTACAAGAATTACCGGAGCACGCTGGCGGTTAATCATCGCAACCAGGGGGAGTGGTTACGACGGCAGTACGACATCGAGGAACCCCGACGCGCCCAACAGAAATCCGAAGAGCGCGCCTCGGCAGCACTCCGCGCGGCAAACACGGCATTTGAAAATCGAGTATCAGACTGGGAAGCCAAACAGAGGATCCTCGATCAGTTTTTCAAGGATTTTCCACAGGCTGCCTGCCCGACGGATTTGAGCCATCTCGAACAAGAGCGTTGGCA
>JBILXN010000204.1:0-4050 GCA_044378425.1 Methylococcaceae bacterium | reverse complement strand
GTAGTGCTGCTGCCCATTTCCTGCCTGTACAGCGCCTTCGTGATGATCCGAAATCAGATCATGTTCCGACTCCGGAGCGCACCCGCCCGCCATGATCAACGCGTACAGGAAGTCATCAACCAGATCAAGGACTGGAAACGCGACGGCTGCAAGGAAAAGCTATGCACCGCCCGCTCTGGCTGGCAGGCCATGAGCGAGATGGTGCCAAAATACAAACTGTCGCGCCGCAACATCCATATTGGCCTCTATGATCTGCTTGAAATCGATGAAAGTCGCCGGACTGTAAGGGTCGAACCACTCGCCAGCATGGGCCAGATTTCACGCAGCCTGATATCCAGGGGCTGGATACTGCCGGTCGTACCGGAACTCGATGATCTGACAGTCGGTGGCCTGATCATGGGGTTCGGCGTTGAAACCAGCAGCCACAAGTATGGCCTGTTCCAGTATATCTGCGTTGCCTTCGACATCGTGACCGCTGAAGGCAAACTGGTCCATTGCAGCGCCACCGAGAATGAGGAACTGTTCCGCCTGATTCCCTGGAGTCATGGCACCCTCGGCTTTCTGGTGGCCGCTGAACTGAAAATCATCCCCGCCCGCAAATATGTTCGGATTCACTACAAGCCAGCCTACACACTGGAAGACGTGTGCGCTGTGTTCGATCGCGACTGTCGGGCAACCGAACAATATGATTTTGTCGAAGCACTGACCTACAGTCGGGATACGGGGGTCGTCATGACCGGCACCCTGACCGATGAAACCGGCAGCGACGGCCCGATCAATCCGATCGGCCGCTGGTACATGCCCTGGTTCTACAAGCACGTCGAAACGCTACTCAAGGCTCGTAAGGAAACCATTGAATACATCCCCCTGCGGGATTACCTGCATCGCCATACCCGCAGTTACTTCTGGGCGATGGAAGAAATCATCACCTTTGGCAATAATCCGTTATTCCGATGGCTGCTGGGCTGGGCTCTGCCGCCCCGCATCGAACTGCTGAAATATACGGAAACGGAAACCACCCGTCGCCTGAGAGAGCAGCATCATGTGGTCCAGGACATGCTGATGCCTATGGCCCTGCTAAGAGAGTCGCTCACCTACTTCGACGATCATTTTGATCTTTACCCGCTATGGCTGTCACCGATGGCGGTATATGACAATCCCACCCACACGGGGTTGATTCACCCCTATAAGGGCGTGGACGGCCCAATCGACGAGATGTATGTGGATATCGGCGCCTACGGCACCCCAAAGAAGCCCGGTTTCGACGGGCGCAGCGCCCTACCCTTACTCGAACGCTTCGTGATAGACCATCACGGCTATCAGGCACTGTACGCCAAGACCTTGCTGTCGGAAGCCGATTTCCGGCGTATGTTCGACCACAGCAGCTATGACCGCCTGCGTGAAACCCTCCCTTACTGCAAACAAGCCTTCGGCGAGATTTACGACAAAGTGTCGCTCAAGGGACGCATCTCGCCGGTGGAGATGCGCAAATTGAAGGCTAGGAACCCCGGAGAACAGACCTGACAATCAGGATAATCGGACGTTTTGGCTCAATACTCTCTGGCCGCTATAAGACTTGGTGGGCGTCGGCCCTCAGAATAACTCCTGAGTGGTCACGGGCGACCGTGGCCGCGGTCTTGGCTTGATGGGTGCCGGAAGTGTCGGCGTGGGTTTTTCAGCATCGGAACCCGATGGGCTGCCGTTCGATCGGGCAGCGGATCTCGGGGGGGGCGCACCGCTATTCCGCTGAGCGGGTGTGACCGAGGGCGCGACCGGGTTACGATCCTCTGAAGTCACAGTCGCATTCTTGGCCGGACTGACGGAGTTTGAAACAGCCGGCGGACAAGCAACACCACTCCCGCAAGGCTGATCCGGCTTGAATTCAACCCTGCGATTCATATAGCGGCCATAGGCGCTGTCATTACCGGCTACCGGACTGATGGAACCATAGCCCTTTGCTAAAAGCAGGCTTGAGGCTACCCCGGCTCTGACCAGTGCCAGGCGGATCGCATTGGCCCTATCCTGGGTGAGAGCCAGACGACTGGCGTCATCACCTCTGTTGTCCGTATAAACAGCAATTTCAAACGTGAGCGGCCCGGGCAAGCGCCGTATTACTTCGGCTGCCCGCACCGCAACATCCTTGCTTTCCTCGGGGAACACCGCACTGGTCTCGGCAAAGCCGACGCTCCAGCGGTTCAGGACGGCTGCAACCTCGGCCGCCGTCGCTCCAAGTGGCAATACCGAAAGCCCGGCGAGAACCAGGTCATGAGAATCCTGAGTCAACTCAGTCTCTTCGTCGCGACGATAACCATAGTGAAACTCAGAACCGAGCGTAGTTTTGAGCACTGTCAGCGCCGCCTGTCGGGCCTTGTCGGGTAACCAACCACCAACCTTCACCATGTTGCCATCCAATCGGACATCCAGCCCACGGATGTCGAGCTGCGGCAATAACCGGTCAAAGGCCGGCAGCCAACCGGCAGCGGGAACCGCCGGATCAAGGGTCAGGCTTCCGCTCTGTCGATCACCCCAAACGGCCTTCATCCGATTAACCAGTGCCGACTGAGTCTGGACATCCGCTACAACTCCGGAATAAACAAACTGACCGTTATTGTTGCGTATCGACAGCCAGGCCGAACGGCTGACCACGTGCTCCGGAACCGAATCCACTGGGGGCTGCGTGACGTGAGCGTTGGGCAGGGTCGCAAGTGCGGGAGCCTGCTGCACCTCGGGTTTACCCGACCTCGACTGCTCATGCCACACGTCATAGCCGAGCCAACTCGCTGACACCATGAGGACAACAACGCCGAGGGTCCATAAGCGGGAAACAGGGGCGGGCCCAGGGTTGCGGGCAACCTGCTTGCTAGTCGGTGCAGTTCTGCCTGCACTCGCACTGGTAAGAAACATCTCCAGTGCTGGCGGGATATCGGTAGGTGCCTCTCCCTCCCGGCTAAACACCCGGACCAATTGGGGCACAACGAAAGCCATCGCAGTGCGCACCCGGGCATTGGCCATCCCAAGATCCCGTCCGGCCAGAGTCACCACGTCGCGACCGATGACACTCTCTAACTGCGCACCACTCAGCGGCTTGGGGGGTTCTGAGCTGTCTTGCCAGGACCGCGTCAATTCCGTCAGTCCCGCCTTATCACAGCGAGCCAAAAACCCGCGTAATCCTCCCTCACCCGGATCGAAAACAGCCCTGGACGCAGCGGCAACCAAGGCAGCAGCCTTATTGCCTAGCCCCAGATTCTCGGCAGAGTCACGGACGATTTCAGAAAATAAAGGCATGGCTCACTCCCTCCAACAGATCAGATACAGTGGATCGCAGACCCACTGTAACAAATCATATCGGAACTGGCCTGCGTTCAGTGATAGCGACTTGGCCTTCAGGATGTCCAAAGGCTTCGACTGGTATCTGGACGGCCTTCAACCGCTGCCCATCTACAGTCAGTTCAACGAGTTTACTGACCAGGCAATTGCCAAACCTAAGACATACGCCAGGCACTAAACTTACAGGCTATTCAAAAAGCCCATTATTGCCTGATTATCCTGAGCCGATAAGCGCCTGAATGCTGCAACTACAGCAGAGGCTTCGCCAGAATGCCGTTTTACGGCATCCTGCACGGTTACGGCACTGCCATCGTGCAGGAACATACGATGCTTGCTCAAACCCCACAGCGGCATGGTGCGCATTTTGTTGCGGGTGCTCTGGCCTCCGTTCTGAACGATGCCGTCCCCGGTTCCGATGTCATGCAGCAGAAAGTCACTATAGGGATGGAAGGTGACGCTGCCGAGAGCTGCGGGCACACTGTAGGCTCCACCATTGATAACCGTTCCCGTAGCCGCTGTTACAAAGGTCGCGGTATGACACAAGCCACAACCTGTCCTCTCAAACACGCGCTCACCCTGTTTGAGCGCAGCCTGACGTGCGGTTTGGCTTTGATTAGGCTGCTTTGGGTCAGGGGAACCTGGCGTTCGGGCTGGCGCTTTGGTGGACCGCATAAAGTTGGCGGCAAGAATGACGCCATCTTTGCTATCGTTTGGCTGGCCTAC
>JBILXN010000048.1:0-13878 GCA_044378425.1 Methylococcaceae bacterium | reverse complement strand
CAGTCCGTGACCTTCACACTGGAAGACGAAATAGACATCAGCCGTGGCGACATGCTGGTCCGTCCCGATGACCTGCCACAGCTGGAATCGCGTCTCCTGGCACACATTGTCTGGATGACAGAAACATCACTCTTGCCAGGGCGGCAGTACACCATCAAGCACAACACCCGCGTCGTCACTGGCTCGGTGGCCGATATTCGCTACCGGATTGACGTCAATACACAGGATCACCACCCCTCAGGCCAGCTCAACCTGAATGAGATCGGCCTCTGCGAAATGGCCTTGAACGCTCCCATCGCGTTCGACCCCTACACGGTCTGCAAGAGCACTGGATCGTTCATCATCATCGACCGGCTGACTAATGTGACCATCGGCGCGGGCATTATTCTGGGCCCGGTTGATGCAGCTGCCAGCCGCGGCAAGGTGACCGACAAGGAACGCAGCGCCCGTTTTAGCCAGAAACCGGTCACCCTCTGGCTGAGCGGTGCCAAACGCAATTCGCTCGCCTACGCACTGGAACGCAGTCTGTTCGACCTCGGCCACGCCGCCATGGTGCTCGACGACCCCAACTGCCAAACGCAGGTGGAGGTGATGGCCGAACACATCTGCCGCGCAGGCCTCATCTGCATCTGCACGCTAGGCAACAGCGGCAGCGGGGATGCGGCCCGCAATATTGAGGTCGCGGCGGACAGCACGACCGTCGAAGTGCTGCTGCAACAACTGCGGAATGACCACATCCTGTTGGCTTGAGGCACCTAGCGGCCAGACCAATAGCGTCGGTGAGCCTGTCGGTATGATTGGGGTCGCAGATCGCCGGGGCGGGTAGCAAAATTCATACTGATGGCACCCGCTTCACCGGTCGTCATTATCTCTGCCCCCACATGCCGGTAGCGTGCCAGCACCGGCGGATGGGGGAACCCGAAACCATTCAAATGGCCTGCCGGTATCAGGGCAAAGCGGGGCCGCACGCGTGCCAACAACTCTGCCGTCGATGAGGTCTTGCTGCCATGATGCGGCACGACCAGTACATCACTGGCCAGCTCATCGCCATGATGGACAACCAGAGCCGATTCCCCCGCCCGTTCGATATCGCCGGTCAGCAGACTGCTCCCGCCCACGCCACTCACCCGCATCACGCAGGATGCGTCATTACCGGTCAGGCCACCCGATGCCGGCGGCCCCAGCATCGCAAAATCCACACCATCCCACTCCCAGTGCTGACCCTCTACACAGGGAATGACGGCATGTTGTGGTATCAACGACGATACGCTGCTGTACAGCATCGGCACTTCGAACGACGTCAACAATGAAGCAGCTCCGCCGCTATGATCATTATCGCCATGGCTGACGATCAGCGCGTCAATGCGGTCTATACCCCGCTCCTGCAAGTAGGGGCCAACCACAGCACGGCCCATGTCAAAGGCTTCGCTCAGGCGAGCGCCCGTATCGAATACCAGACTGTGATGACGGGTTTCAATCACTGCTGATAACCCCTGCCCCACATCCAGTACGTTGAGCCGGTAAGTGCCGGGGGCGAGATGTTCGGGTGTTATGAGCAACGCTGGCAGCAGCATCACCAGACCCAGCCAGCGGGCCGGTATGCCGCGCGGTGCCAGCAGCAACAGCAGGCCGGGTAAAGACAGACACAAGGCCCATAGCGGTGCTGGTGGGCGCGACCACTGCGCCCATGTCAATTCGGATAACCAGTTCAAGGCCGGCCAGACCGTTTGAAGAATCCACTCGGCCAGATGCAACAGGCTCAGTCCTACCGCCGGTAACAGCGGGAGTAGCAGGGTTCCACCCAGACAGATGGGCAGTAACAATGTCCCCAACAGCGGCACGGCCAGCAGATTGGCCAGCGGAGACACCACCGGAACCTGCCGGAAGAACAGCAACAGCAAGGGCGCCAGACCCAACGCCGTAACCATGTTGATCGTGAGCAGGGCCCGCCAGCCGCGCGACGGGCGATAGCGCCCGGTCAGGGCATAGACAATCAGCGCGACAGCGCCAAAGGATAACCAGAAACCTGCCGCCAGCACCGCAAACGGGTCGTACAGCATCACCAGCAAGGCTGTCACGGCCAGTACATGCGGCAGATTCAGCCGGCGCTGCCAGCTCACAGCGGCCATGGCGACGGCGGTCATGATCAGGGCACGCTGGGTGGGTATGGCAAAGTCAGCCAGTGCCGAATACACCAAGGCGGCAATAAACGCTATATGGGCAGCCAGTTTCGGCGGGGACCAGCGCATCAGGCCCAACCCGGCCGATAGCCGGCGTGTTACAACAAATACCAAGCCCGCGATCAAACCGATATGGGAACCGGAGATCGCAATGAGATGGGCGGTTCCGGTACGCCGCAATACCTGCCACTGTGCCGGCGTGATGTCGTCATCGGCGCCAAGGGTCAGTGCCTTAATGAGTCCCGCTACGGGACTGTCTTTCAGTGCGGCATCCAGCCGGTCATAAACCGTCTGCCGCCATCCCTGAACCGACATCAGACTGGCGTTCTCGAGTTTCTTGGTATCCGGCGAATCCCGCACATAGCCCAGCGCCCGTATCCCCTCGGCAAACAGCCATTGCTCGTAGTCAAAACTGCCAGGATTCATCATGCCGTGCGGTCGCCTCAGCTTGACCCGAAAACGCCATAGCTCCCCCGCCCTTACGACCCGATCAGTATCGTACCAACTTAGCCTTATGTGATCCGGCACAGGCACGCCGTCGGACGACGGCAACACCTCAGGGGCAAAATCGAAACGCAGTCCCCGCCCCTGCCGAACGGGAATAGTCAGAATTCGGCCTTGCACCAGCGCCTCCATCCGCCCCGCATCAGTCGGCAAAGCATTCTGCAGGCGAATCGCCCCAAAGCCTAACGCCCAAACCAGACCGGCCAGAGTCGCTGCGATCACTAATCGCCGGAAAAAGAGGGCAGCCACCAGCGCAACAGCAAGGCTCACTGATAGCCATAAAGGAGGAAACGCCGGCAGACACTGTACCGCACCATCCCCGATGCCGAAGGCAACGACAAGCCCCAGAGACCGAAAACCCGACCAACGCAAATATTCTTTCACCTTAAATTTTCAGTTCGTACAATACGCTCGTCCAGTATCAAGCCACATCCCCATAAATCACAAAGAGCACACTCTGCCCATGCCCAAAAAACTACTCAAGCGTTTTCTGCCCGATCCCGCCAGGATCAAGAACATAAAAGCGCTGGAATTCCTTGGGGATAAACTGCACGCCCCCAACCTGTGGCACCTTAACCGCCGTTCGGTCTCGCGGGCGTTTGCGGTCGGCCTCTGGTGTATGTATACCCCACCGCTGCCTTGGCAACAGGTACTGGCTGCAATCGGTGCGATCTATTTCAACGCCAATCTACCCATCGCGGTGGCGCTGGTGTGGATCACCAACCCGCTGACCTGGGCGCCCATGTACTACTTCGCCTATCAGGTGGGTGCTCTGGCTATGGGTTCCCCAACCTTCAGCTTTGATCAGTTCACTGAACTGTTCAGCATAGAAAAGGCACTGGAACTGGGCACCCCGCTGCTGGTGGGCTGTTTCATTCTGATGAACATTGGCGGCATTGCGGGTTACTTCGGCATACAGTGGCTGTGGTACCGATCGGTACGGCAGGCGCAGGCCGCTCGGAAGTACCGTGACGAGCCACTCAGCACCCGCCTGATGGTCAGCGAAAGCTACGCGACATACAAAAAACTGCTGGAGCAGCGGGTCCCCACACCAAAATCCACTACAGCCGCCCAGGACTCATGATCATGCGCCGCGCCAAACAGACCCCGGCGCTTACGCGCTGCAAACAGGCTGGACAGACCACGCGTGCCAGTAGGAACGGCCGCTTTGAACCCGGGGTGATGTTAACGGCGGCAGTGGCCCTCAGTCTGCTGACAGCTTGTGCGACAACCGAGGCGCCATCAGGCAATTATGTCTGGACGCATAGCCGGCCTGCACGGGAATTACAGGATGCAAGCGGAAACACCGAGACCCTGCAGGCCGCCAAAAATCACTGTATCGGCATCATGCAGAAAATAACCCTACCGCCAGATGCCTGCATCCTTCCGCCGGGCCGGACCTGCACAGGGAGTGAGTACGCGACTGGTGCCTGCCCCCCTTTGCAACCGCCCGATCCCGAATGCAATAACCAGGATCAGGAGGCCGCTTTCGACAAAAGGGAAGACGCTTTCACCCGCTGCATGAAAGGCAGGGGATGGACCAGTCAGTGGGTAGCAGAGGAGTGAAATGATTAACCGAACTGGCTCACCGGTTTAGTGAGCATAGCGTCCGGTCAGGGTTGCTTTGCCCAGCAGTTTGATAGCACTACGAATGCTCAGGTTTTCCAGAAACTGACTGAGATCTTTTGTTTGAATCTCGTCGTCCAGGTTCAGCGATTGATCCAGCGCATAGACCGTGAATCGGTACCGGTGGCTGCCCGTCGGCGGGCAAATGGGGGCATAGCCCGTGATTTCCGTGTCATTAACACTGGTGCGAACCGCATCCGGCAGGTCATCACTGGCATCCTCAGCCAAACCCCCCATCGCCGGCAACAGGTTGTATATCCCCCAATGAAAGAACATCCCGTTACCCGAACGCCCCTCGCCGTAGGGTGCGTCTGGGTCACTGACGACGAGCGCAATCGATTGGGTCCCGGCGGGCACAGAGGACCACACGAGAGGGGGCGACAGACTTGAGCCAAAACAAGTGTATTCAATAGGTACATTAGCCTGGTCCTGAAACGCGGGCGAGGTCAGCTGAAATCTCGCGGGGCCCGCTTGTACGTTGAGTGCCACCAGAACCATGAGAATCGCAGAAAACAAATAGGCCATTTTGATTTTACTTTTTGGGGTTCGCCACCGACAGTCTGTCCCTCTCCAGTTTCACAGCCCTTCACGCCATGATGCAAGATAGGCTACCGGCTCGGGGATAGCCCACAGGTCCGGTGTTGTAAAAACACCACTGGCCTCCCTAGTCCTCATCCTCAGGCGTCATCGCCGGACTGGAGGGTGCCGCCTCGCCACTGTGCAAATGATGCTGGTGCTGCGACTGATCTTGCAGATCGTGCACGCCAACGCCATGCTTGTAGACCATCATGCCACCCAGATCGGCACCAATGATCATGACGACAGACATGATGGTGATCAGGAAGAAGTTCAGCGCCAGACCCATAGCCGTCACAGCGACCCCCGTAAAGGCACGCCACAAGGCCAGGATGACCGCCACACTGGCAACAGTGATACCGGCATATTCATGCCACTCCATGATGTCGTGTACAACTGCACCATGAGGGACCATTTCCGCCGCAACCAGACCCGCAATGACCGTAGCTATTGAGGCCACGGCGCCCAGA
This sequence comes from Methylococcaceae bacterium, assembly GCA_044378425.1. Lineage (GTDB taxonomy): Bacteria > Pseudomonadota > Gammaproteobacteria > Methylococcales > Methylococcaceae > UBA6136. The sequence continues at coordinate 8,522 of JBILXN010000048.1, read as the reverse complement.
TACAACAGGCCACTGGCAAAGCGCCGCAGATCAGGACGTTTGAACACTACACCGTAGAACTCGAAAAAGGCAAAGGCACTCAGAAAGGCGACCGGAAAATGAACGATCAGCGGATGTATGTTGGCGCCCATGACATCAATACCACCGAGGAGATGCCATGACGCTGGGCTCGCCCCACCGTCGTCGGTCAAGGCCGCCAGAAGATGATCAACCACCGCAACCAGACCCCCACCGCCATCATGGCCAGCGTGAACCGAGGGGGAGATGCTGGCACCTGCGAAACCGCCGAAGTCGCTCAAAAAACTGTTCATAGTTGAGTTCTTGTAGTTGTTAAATCAGGGTTTTCCAACCCGCCTATTGGATACAGGCTTTTTTTAGTCCTGCCGAAGCGGGGCAAGTTCGCAGAGGCAAGGATTTTATCGCGTCAGACCGGTTCAGGGACAAACAGCCATGGCAAGGGATGAGCAGCCCGGAGGCCGGCTCCTGCATGTGCAGTCCTGGCATTGACTGCAGCATCAATCACCACGGCCAAACCCTCCACCAGGGGATAGTCAGCCAGTTGGGACAGATGCACCCAGCGCGCATCCGCTGCATCTGTTGCGGGCAGCGGCTCGGTGCCATCGGGGCTCAGTAACTGCGCTATAAAATCGACGATAACGTAATGGAAGCCCTCAATCATCCGGTCAGCCAGAGCCAAAATACCCGTGGGTCGTACCGCCAGACCCGTTTCCTCCATCACCTCGCGCTGGCAACACGCTTCAAGGGTTTCCCCCGCTTCAAGCCGTCCTCCCGGAATATGCCAAAATCCCGCCTGTGGAGGCTGCGACCTGCAGACCAGCAGGACCCGCCCGCCCGAGTCAAACACCAGACAGCCTACACCCACCACGGGAATGGCGGATTTTGTATCACTCATCGTTTATAGCCCCCCGAACCGTTTACAGCCCCGCGCGTAGTAAAATACCCCCTATGCCGCCAAACTGTACCCATGACGCTTGAAAAAGCGACCTACCGCCCTACACTGCAGCATAGTCTGATTGATTTTACTCCGGAGAACCCGATGCCCATTTACGAATATCAATGCAAATCCTGTGGCCACGAGCTGGAAGCCTTCCAGAAACTCTCGGATGATCCTCTTAAAGAGTGTCCGGCCTGCGGCGATCTCGAATTATCCAAACTGATTTCAGCTGCGGGATTTCGACTCAAAGGCGGTGGCTGGTATGAAACTGACTTCAAAAGCGGTACTGACAAGAAGAAGAATCTGGCCGGTGGTGAGTCCTCTGCCGCTTCGACCACCTCCGACGCCAAACCTGCCAGCAGCGACAGTTGAGCAGGACCATCAGTGCACGTCGAACTCATTCAACCCCCCTCGCTTAACACCTCGGCGATATCCTCTACCAGTGCGTCAATACACTCGCGTCGACTGTCCCAGGCACACATGAAGCGGGCGGCATTGACGCCCGCAAACAACGCAAACAACCAGCCCCTTTGCCGGAGACTTCGGGCCTGCCGCTCTGACAGCCTGAGAAATACCGCATTGGCCTGACGGGGAAACAGGGGCGACCGCCCGGTCAGCGCGAACAGCCGGGTCTCCATGTAGGCGGCACAGTCATTGGCATGACGGGCGTTGTTCAGAAAAGCCCCAGTCTCCAGCATGCCTCGCCATGGGGCTGTCAACAGCCGCATTTTGGAAGCCAACTGGCCCGCCTGTTTGCAGCGGTAATCAAAACCGCGCGCCAGGGCGTGATCAAAAAACACCACCGCTTCTCCAAGGCCACCGCCGATCTTGGTCGCCCCAAGGCTGAGCACGTCCACCCCCCTCCGCCAACTGAGATCTGCCGGGCTGACGTCCAGTGCGGCGACTGCATTGGCGAAGCGGGCACCATCCATGTGGACGCTCAGGCCATGCGCCCTTGCCAGTTCACAGAGAGTCTCCAGTTCATCAGGCGTGTAAACGGTCCCCAGTTCGGTACACTGGGTCAGACTGAGCGCTGCCACCTGAGGAAAATGCAGATCCTTACGGCCATTGATCAGCCCCTCCAGTGCCAACCGACTCAGCTTGCCGTCATCACCTGCGCCCGTCAGCAGTCTGACGCCATGACTAAAAAAACCTGGCGCACTGCATTCATCAGTCTCGATGTGAGCCTGCGCGTGACAGATGACCGCCTGGTAGGGTTGGCAAAGACTTGCAATCGCAAGGCTGTTGGCTGCCGTGCCGTTAAACACGAAAAAGACTTCGCAATTACACTCAAACAGATCGCGGATTGCCGAGGCGGCACCAGCAGTCCACTCATCCTGACCATAGGCGGGTGCACTACCAGCATTAGCTCTCAGCAGGTAACTGAGGGCATCGGGACACAGACCGGCGCAGTTATCGCTGGCAAAGTCGGCACGTTGTGACATAGGCTTGATTACCGGTTAAACCCTGCTTTAGGGCGTCACCGCGTGATGAAGGTTCCACAACCCATCCGCAACAGCAGTCCACTTGGCCCTTGAGCCAGGGCCGTACACTTGTGTCACCCCACTCAAGCCCCTAAAATTCAGACTTTTACAACGGATCAGATAATCAGCCATGCGTAGCCACCGATGCGGAGAAATAACGGAAAGTCATTTGGATCAGGAAGTCGATCTCTGTGGCTGGGTTCATCGTCGTCGCGACCATGGGGGCGTGATTTTCATTGATCTCCGCGACCGTGAAGGACTGGTTCAGGTGGTATTCGATCCCGACTACGCCGACGCCTTCAAACTCGCGGAAAGTGTCCGCAGCGAATTTGTACTCAAGACCCGCGGAAAGGTTCGCCGCCGTCCCGCCGGCACTGAAAATGCCAATCTTGTCACCGGCAAGGTTGAGGTACTGGCAACCCAACTGGAAATCCTCAACCGGTCGGAAACGCCACCCTTCCCGCTGGAAAGCGATATCGAAGTCAGCGAGGAAACCCGCCTCCGCTACCGCTACATCGACCTGCGCAGGCCCCTGATGCAACAGCGTATGCGGCTGAGGCGGGATATCACCCGCCAGCTGCGCAATTTTATGGACGACAACGGCTTTTACGAAATCGAAACACCGTTCCTGACCAAGGCCACGCCCGAGGGTGCACGGGATTATCTGGTGCCCAGCCGCACCCACCCAAACCACTTCTTCGCCCTGCCCCAATCCCCCCAGCTCTACAAACAGCTGCTGATGATCTCCGGCATGGACCGCTACTATCAGGTGGTTCGCTGCTTCCGTGATGAGGATCTGCGTGCTGACCGCCAACCGGAATTTACCCAGCTGGATATCGAAACCTCTTTCATGGACGAACAGGCCATCACCGACCTGATGGAGGAAATGATCCGCCGCCTGTTCGCAGAAACCCTCAAGGTCGAACTACCCCACCCGTTTCCCCGGCTGACCCATGCTGAAGCCATGCGCCGCTTCGGCTCTGACAAACCTGATCTGCGCATCCCGATGGAACTGGTAGATGTCGCTGACCTGCTGAGCGACATCGAATTCAAGGTCTTTGCAGGTCCGGCCAAGGATCCCGCTGGCCGCGTGGTCGCCCTGAGGCTACCCAAGGGAAGTGACCTGTCCCGTAAGGAAATCGACGATCTGACCCAGTTCGTCGGCATCTATGGCGCCAAAGGGCTGGCCTACATCAAGATCACGGACCGTGCGGCCGGCATTGAAGGCTTGCAGTCGCCAATCATCAAGTTCCTGCCAGCAGATGCCGTACTGGCCATACTGGATCGGGTCGGTGCCGAAACCGGCGATCTGGTCTTTTTTGGGGCCGACAAGGCCAGAATCGTCAACGAGGCACTGGGCGCCCTGCGCGTCAAGCTTGGCCACGACCGCAACCTGATTGCAGGGCCGTGGGCTCCGCTATGGGTCGTCGACTTCCCGATGTTCGAGTGGGACGAAAAGGATAACCGCTGGTTTGCCCTGCATCACCCCTTCACCGCACCCAAGTGCAGCCTTGATGAACTCAAGGCCAATCCCGGCGAGGCCATCTCGCGGGCTTATGACATGGTGCTTAACGGAACCGAAATCGGTGGCGGCTCGGTGCGTATTCACCAGACCGACATGCAGGATCAGGTATTCAAACTGCTGGGCATAGGCGACGACGAAGCCCAGCAAAAATTTGGCTTCCTGCTCAACGCCCTCAAGTACGGCGCTCCACCCCACGGCGGTATCGCCTTCGGCATGGACCGACTGGTAATGCTCATGAGTGGCGCCCAATCCATTCGCGAAGTCATGGCCTTCCCCAAAACCCAGTCGGCCTGGTGCCCGATGATTGATGCGCCGGCCGAAGTCACCGATCTGCAACTGCGAGAACTGGGCATCCGTCTGCGCAAGCCACCGGAAGCCGCAAAAAGCGAGTCATAACACCTGCCACAACAGGCCGAAGCCTCTATCAGGAGGCTTCAGGCCCCCACATTCCGCCGTACGCCCCCCCCCCCCGCACAGTGGGATGGACTCAACGTCAGCAGGAGGGTTGCCGATGATCCAAACGGGCTTGATGTCAGCCATCGACTGATGGTCGTGAGCGTTGTAACCGCCTTGCTATCGCGCAGGGGGCGGGATTACTCCCTCCACCCTCTCACACCACCGTACGTGCTAAAAACCCTCAGATATACTCGAAAAAAATCCTACTGCATCCCCACACTATCCACTATACCGGCGTCACAGTTACCTGAAGAGGTAATTGAACGGTCCAGCGCATCCGGCAATGGCGATGTTTCGCTCAGGGGCTGCTTCAGCGCGACCCGCAGTTCACTGATTAACCGCCGATCTCCATCGGTGCTGCAGCGCACCGTCAAGGCCTGACTCGCACCTGCACCAAAACTGCGATCAAACGCGCGCCTGATCTGCTCCACCGCGACTCGGGTGCCCTGTTGTCTGGCCATGAACTCGCCCACGCTGGATTGATTGAGCTGATCCAGCATCGCCAATGCCGTTCGGAAATAAGTTTCGGCATCGCTGCCATAACAACTGCCGTGTCTCGCCCACTCATGCCGCTGTAAGTTGGAGACTACTCCCGGCATTGCCCGCACCAGGCGGTTGCGAGTGTCAGGACTCAGTGCCGGCTCGGGTAACTCGTCCCAACGCTGGTGCTGATCACTGGCTCGCACCGCGGTACTCAGTCCACAGTACTCAACGCCTTGTGGCTGGGGCCAGAGCCCATGCAGGCTGAAATGGTCGGCATCGAACCGGGTAGCGCTCTGCGTCTTGCATTCGGGCTTTCCCGCGCGTGATTCACAGAAGGTGGCCTGCCAGCTGAGTGCCAGCAACAACTTCTGAGGTTTCGGGTTGTAACTGGCGGGCGTAGTTGCTCTTGCCGCCACATCATCTAACAGTTCGCCACACCTGAGGCTGACCCAGCGCAGCGCGGGACGGGTCAAGGCCATACGGATCTGGACGTAGTCGCCACCAGGCCGGTTGAGACCCAGCACAGGATAGTGTTCACCGGGCGTAACCGTGATCGGATCGGCATCGGGTCGCGTCATGGCGACGGTAGCAGCGCATGTCGTTTGCGCCAGAAACTGGCCCCGGACCGGTTCAAACGCGCCCACCGAGTTTAGCCCTGGCAGCAGCGCAATCAGGGCTAATCCGCGCGCTATCAGCACCCTTTGGCCCGCCCTTTCGGTCAGCACAGGACTCAGGCGCCTAGCCAATCAGGGCCAATCCGGGTGGCAGGGCCTCACCATAAATCCGCTTGACATCCGCCTCGGACAGCGGCTTGAACTCTGTCACCATGCTCTGCCATGACTCGGGAGATCTGGCCGCGCGCAGTTGTTCGAGCAATGCGTCGCGCAGCGCTGAGTCAATGTCACGGGCCCTGTCTCCACAGCGGCGGGCCAACAAGGCGGCGGCAAACGCCGGCTGGGGTTGCTTGCGGAAATCATGCTGCATGGCCCGCTTCAGCCATTCCTCGGCGGTGGCGGTTGGCACCACCTCATGAGCGCTGCCATGAAAGGGTTCGCGACTGCCGATGCGGCCCAGTGCCCACCAACTCTCGGCCGGCTCGGCAGCTTTGGACAGCCGTTGCAGCAACCAGCCACCCAGCCTGACTTTGGTTGGAGCCGGTAAACGCTCCAGTACCGCGACCAGCCTCACCATGTCATCGTAACTGCGCTTTTTCGCCAAGGTAGGGAGATTGCCGCGACGGGCAGTTTCAGGGTTGATGAAGTCTGCCAGGTCATCCAATATTTTCTCCTGGGCCAGGGGATTCAGCCCACCCGCGATACGGCGCCACAAGGTCCACCATTCGGCCCAGTTCTGTGATTCGTTCACGAACTGCAAACCCTGCTGGTAAAGACTGAAAATCTGCTCCACCCGCCAGTCATCCAACGGGTAACCAAAGCCGGGCCGCAGGCTGAACCCCACAAGACTGAGCCACAAGCGCTCATGCTCGGCACTGCGCCGACGGTTTGGCAAACCCTCGAGCAATCCCGCGAACAATTCGCGCAGCACCGGCGTATCCCATTCGGCGCGAGGCCCGAGCAGTTTCTCGAGTGTCTGCCGCAAGGTCTTAACCGATTTGGGGTCGGCATCGCGGGTCTTTTTGCCAAACACCTGCAAGATGTGCTCACGGGCCGGTGCCAGACGCGGGTCAGTGGCATCCAAGGCCAGTGCGCGAGGCGCTCCCCGCAACTGAAATTCAATGCTCCAGCGCTGTTCGGGCGGGTCAACGGCAACACAGTGAAGATCAAGCGTACCGACCTCGCTGAGTCCGGCTGCAATCCTCACAATCTGCTGGTCGCCACCCTTTACCTCATCACGGCCCAGCGCCAGCGCCAGCGGCGGCAAAGCGTGGTAATGCTCGTCATCCAGCTCAACCAGTGCCCCGGCAGCAGGCCGGGCATCATCGGTGGCAGACATCAGGCTAAAACGCACGGGCTTGCCCAGCGTCAACTTGAAACTGCGGTCTTGCAGTACAATTTCGGCACCCTCTTCCGTACCGCGAGGCAGTATGCAGACGCCCTGACGAACGCCCTCGACCGCGGACTCGACCACCAGAAAATAGCTACGGGCGGCACCGCCCCCGATCCGTTGTACGGCCTGGCCACGGCGGGCCAGACCATAGGCCACGGCGCCAAACGCTACCGCCTGATCGGGCCTTGCGTTGCTCAGTACGCGCGGCATCTGACCGCCCCACGCGGCAAGCTGACTCACCAGCCGTTGCACAATCAGTGGGCTGCGAAAAATGCCACCGTTGAGCAGTACGGCATCGGGAATAGGCACTGCCGGTGCAGGTCCGGTGCCGCCCGCCTCGGTAGCAGCAAAACGGTGCTCGCTCAGGAAGGCCGCCAGATGCCGGGTCATGGCCGGGTCGGCTACATAGGGAAGACCGAACTCCACCACCCCGCTGCGCTTGCGTTCCGGTAGTTCGTCTATGGCCACTGCCGGGAAGAAGCCGTCGAGCACGATGCGCTGCACCTCATCCCGGCTCAGTTCTGCCGACCGCGCTGCCGCTATCAGGCGACTGCCGGAGCCGAGCAGGGTGACGCTGACGCTCACAGGTGCGGATTCGGACAGCAGCCGCTCCTTGGCGCGCCGGCATTGTTCGACCAGTTGCGACAATTCAGAAGCAGACAGACGTCCGCCCTCACCCACCATCCGCTGTTCGGCCAGATGAGCGAGCGCGAGATCCATATTGTCGCCGCCCAGCATGAGGTGGTTGCCGACTGCGACGCGGTTCAGTCGAGGTTCATCACCGCCCGGCTCAACCCTGATCAGGGTCAGGTCCAGGGTGCCACCACCGATATCGACGACCAGCAGCAGGCGGGTATCGCCCAACTGGGTTTCTAGTGTGTTGCGATGTTCAAACAACCAGTCATAACAAGCCGCCTGTGGTTCCTCCAGCAGCCGCAGATTGGGCAGGCCCGCCAGCCGTGCGGCCTGCAGCGTGAGTGCCCGGGCCGCTTCATCAAAGGAAGCAGGTACGGTAATCACCAGGGACTGCGCCGCCAGTGGAGCTGTCGGGTGATGAAAGTCCCAGGCCGCACGGACATGGCGGAGATAGCTGGCACTGGCCGTCACCGGCGATATTTTCGGCACATCGTCCGGTGCGCCCCAAGGCAGAATGGCGGCGTTGCGGTCGGCGGTTGGATGCGACAGCCAGCTTTTGGCACTGGCAATCAGCCGCCCCCGACTCTTGGCACCGAGCATGCGTGCGAGTTCGCCGATGACCGGTCGGCAGGCCCCGGCATCCGCCGGCTCAGATGGCGGCCACGGTAGTTGGGCATCGGCTTCGGCCAGTTCATCCAGAGAGGCCTGGTAACGCACTGAGGGCAAGAGCGGCAAGGCACCGACCTCACCCGGTTTGATTGATTGATCAATCGGGAACAGTTCAATGGCCTGACTGCCCTCGGTCGACAGGCGGGTGCAGGCAACGACCGTATGCGTAGTACCTAAATCAATACCGACGAGGTATTCGGGGTGGTCACGGTTTGGAAGTGGCATGGCAGAGTCACGATGAGGGAGGGCGGCCGACGTTAATCTTTTCAATTCGTTGAGGATACCGGTACCTGGGGGGCTACGACAC
>JBILXN010000203.1:0-4068 GCA_044378425.1 Methylococcaceae bacterium | reverse complement strand
CGGCAACCGTCGTCGCCGAAGTGCCAGCGGTGACCGCTCCGGTATCCGCCCCAACACCCATGCCCGTTTCGACGGCTACGAGCGAGCGCGAGATCGTGGTCCCCGATATTGGAGACTTCAAGGATATCGAAGTCATTGAAGTGCTGGTCAAACCCGGCGACGTCATCAAGGCGGAGGATTCGCTGATTACCCTTGAAAGCGATAAGGCTGCGATGGAAGTGCCATCGCCGGTGGGCGGTGTCGTGAAATCACTCAAGGTCAAGACCGGCGATAGGGTGAATAAGGGAGCACCGATACTGCTGCTTGAGGTCGCTGCCAGTCCCGCTGCGCAACCGGCGGTTGCTTCGGCCACTGTCCAGCCCCAGGCCCTTGCTGCGACGCCAGCGCCTGCCCCAGTTCAGCCCGCACCTGCCGCACCTGTTTCACTGTCAGTCGAGAGTCATGACCGGTCTTTGCCCGCTCACGCCAGCCCGGCGGTCCGCCGGTTTGCACGCGAGTTGGGTGTGACTCTGGAGCGGGTTCCGGGCAGCGGCCCCAAACGCAGGGTTCTCAAGGAGGACGTTCAACAGTTCGTCAAGGCCATGTTGCAACAGGCAGAGCAGCGCCCTGCCGCCACCGGCGCTGGAATTGGCGTGGGTTTTCCACCCTTGCCTGATATTGATTTCAGCAAGTATGGCCCGGTTGAAAATCTTGCCCTTTCGCGCATACAAAAGCTTTCCGGCCCCAATCTTCATCGCAATTGGGTCGGGATCCCCCATATCACCCAGTATGACGATGCGGATATCACCGACCTTGAGGCTTTTAGGCTTTCGCTCAAGGCCGAAGCGGAGAGGCGTGCTATCAAGCTTTCATTTCTGCCCTTCGTGCTGAAGGCTGTCGCCGCGAGTCTCAAGGCGTATCCAACCTTCAACGCATCGCTGGCACCCGGCGGTGAGAGCCTGGTATTGAAAAAGTATTTCCATATCGGGGTGGCGGTCGATACCCCTGATGGCCTGGTGGTTCCGGTTTTGCGGGATGTTGATCAGAAATCTATTTTCGATTTGTCTGCGGAACTGGCGGATCTCAGCCAGAGGGCGCGTGGCAAGAAATTGCGCGGAGCAGATCTCGAGGGTGGCTGCTTCACCATTTCCAGCCTCGGTGGTATAGGCGGGACCGCTTTCACACCCATTATCAACGCACCGGAAGTAGCGATACTCGGACTCTCCAGAAGCCAGATGAAGCCTGTTTACCAGAACGGCGAATTCGTCCCGCGTCTGATGCTGCCGCTGTCACTGTCCTATGATCATCGTGTGATTGACGGCGCCCAGGCTGCACGTTTCATTGTTCATCTCAGCAGTGTGCTGGCCGATTTGCGCCGGGTTCTTCTCTAGGTAAGCCCAAGCTTACAGTTGCTGAAAATTTCTATCGGGAAATCTGTTTTCATGAGCGCTAACGCACCTTTACATGCTGAAGTCCTGGTTCTTGGTGGCGGTCCGGGTGGATATACCGCCGCCTTTCGGGCTGCCGATCTCGGTAAGCAGGTCATTTTGGTTGAACGCTATCCGACCTTGGGTGGCGTTTGCCTGAATGTTGGCTGCATTCCATCAAAGGCGTTGCTCCATACCGCCCAGATCATCCACGAAACTGCCGAAAGTGCCTCGACCGGGGTCACGTTTGGCGTGCCCGAAATCAATCTGGACAAGGTGCGCGAGCACAAAAACCGCGTGGTCAAGACCCTGACCATGGGGCTGACGTCCATCGCCAAGCAGCGCGATGTAACGGTGGTGCAGGGTGTTGGCCGTTTCGAGAGCGACAAAAGCCTGCGGGTAAGTTCCGAGCAGGGTGAGCAGAGCATAAGCTTCGACAGTTGTGTTATCGCCGTGGGTTCTCAGCCGGTCAGGATTCCCGGTTTTCCTCATGATGATCCGCGTCTGATCGACTCCACCGGTGCCCTTGAGCTAGCCGATATTCCCAAGCGCATGTTGATCATCGGCGGCGGCATCATCGGGCTGGAAATGGCTACGGTTTACCATGCCCTGGGTGCTGCCATTACGGTGGTCGAACTGATGGATCAACTGATCCCAGGTTGCGATGCTGATCTGGTGAAACCCCTGCATCAGCGCATAAAAAAATGGTACGAGAATATCTACCTCAAGACCAAGGTCACCCGCATTGAGGCCAAAACGGACGGGTTGGAGGTCTTTTTTGAGGGTGAGGGGGCTCCTGCCTCAGAACTGTTCGATAAGGTGCTGGTGGCTGTCGGTCGGCGGCCCAATGGCCATCTGATCAACGCTGATCGGGCGGGTGTGACCATCAATGAACGGGGTTTCATTCCGGTCGATCAGACTCAGCGCACAAATGTCCCCCATATTTTTGCGATTGGTGACGTCGTGGGTAACCCCATGCTGGCACACAAGGCTACTCATGAGGCCAAGGTTGCTGCTGAGGTTATTGCCGGTCACAAGAGTGCATTTCAGGCACTTACCATCCCATCCGTGGCCTATACAGACCCCGAATTAGCCTGGATGGGGCTCACCGAAACACAGGCTCAGGCGCAGGGAATCGCTTTCGAAAAAGCCGTATTTCCCTGGGCTGCCAGCGGTAGGGCGCTGGGTATAGGCCGGCGGGAAGGGCTGACCAAGATACTGGTGGACAAGGAGAGCAAGCGCATCATTGGGGCCGGTATCGTCGGCCCCAGTGCAGGAGAACTGATCGGTGAGGCTGTTCTGGCTCTGGAAATGGGCGCGGATGCTGAGGATATCAGCCTGTCCATCCATCCTCATCCGACCTTGTCGGAGACTTTCGCTTTCGCTGCCGAAATGATCGATGGCAGTATTACTGACCTCTATATCAAGAAACCCGCCTGAATGGGGGTATCTTTTACCTGATTCCCGCCCGGGGCAAGAATGCCTCCAGGGCGGGGACATGGCATTCGCTCGTCACACCACGCCATAAATCAACGGTGCCAGTTCCCGCCTTTGAACACCGTCAATCATAAGGTCCACCAATGTCTCCGCCTGCCGGCGCTCGTCGGGTGAAAGGCTGGCATAAGTGTTCCGATAAATGGCGTTAAAAGCCCTGATATCGTACTCGGTATAGGGTGGTTGGATAGCGCGGCAAAAAAGCAGCAGTTCCTGATAGCCTTCGGAACAGCTCGACACGGGGTGGGCCAGGGCTTGCATGTGGGACTCTCCATAGTTTCAATCATGACAGTGATGGTGTGGTGGACCTTCAGCGAAAAGGGTGCTGTGCTGTCCAAACGCGCCGATGCGCTTACATAAAGGTAAGCACAACTCATGCCGATCGAGCCGCGCCTATCCAAAACAATGGCCTGGATCTGTTAGACGCTGGTGTACCCCTGCCTCTGCAGGTGATATGACCCAGCACTAGGCTATTTCACGGAATATCGGGGCAGGGTAGAAGCACATGAGCAGCACAGCGTGGACCGTGCGGAGGTTCGGTGGACGATGACTGTCGGCAAAAGCAAGGGCGGGCAATCCCGCCCTCGAAGCAAAAAGGCGGGATCTTTGATGTTGACGGGTTAGCCGGTGTTACGCATACCGGCTGCGATGGCGTTGATGGTGCGCAGGAGCGCATTCAGCCACGGACTTTGCTCCGGTGATTCAACCAGAGCCTCGCGCACCCGCCGAATCAGGCTAACCTGCAGATAATTGAGCGGTCCCAGCAAAGCATCACGCCGCTCCAGTGATCCCGCCAGCGCCGGATTTTCCTGAACCAGAGTGTGTAACTCGGCTACATTCAGAATCCACTCCACGCTACGTTGATGTTCGCCTGCGATCAGGCGGTGAATACGCTCGCCGACCTCAGGATCAAGGCATAGGCCGGCATATTCGCTGGCGATTCGCATATCGGATTTGCAGAGAGCCATCTGGGCATTACTCAGCAGGTTGCGGAAAAATGGCCAATCGCGGTACATCGCCCTAAGAGTGGCCGTCCTTTCCGTTTTACCTTCGCACCAGTGCGCCATGCTGGAGCCCATACCGTACCAGGCAGGGAATGTCTGACGCGACTGCGCCCAGGCAAAAACCCAGGCGATGGCCCGCACCGAGTTTTTCGAGCGGTCCTGCT
>JBILXN010000047.1:0-13896 GCA_044378425.1 Methylococcaceae bacterium | reverse complement strand
TCTTGAGCAACAGGGCTATGATGTGACCAGCATGAGCGGCAATGAACTGGCCCTTGAGCATATCCGCTACATGGTCGGAGGTCATGCCCCCAAACATCTACATGAAGTCGTCTATAGCTTTGAATTTCCAGAGCGGCCCGGTGCCTTGCTGAGGTTCCTCACCATTATGAGCAATCGCTGGAATATCAGCCTGTTCCACTACCGCAATCATGGCGCCGCTTTCGGCCGTGTGCTAATGGGTGTGCAGGTGCCGAAGGCGGAACGGAAGGCATTTCGGGCATTTCTCGACGAGATCGGTTTCGTCTACCGGGATGAGACCCAGAACCCGGCTTACCGACTGTTTGCCGGGGGCAGCGAGGTCGGCCCCGACCGCCAGCGACCGGTTACTCGAGAGTCAGAATGAAGGCCCATTGCGCCTCGCTCACCGGCATAACCGACAAGCGGTTGCCGCGCCGCACCAGCGCAAACCCTTCCAGCTCTGGCCGTGTCTTGAGTTCGGTTAGCGAGAGGGTCCGCTTGAATGTCCGTACCCATTGGACATCGACCATGAACCAGGTTGGCTGCTCCCGCCGGCTTTTCGGATCGTAGTGGTGATCCTCGGGATCAAACGCGGTGTGGTCGGGGTAGGCCTCGCGAACTATGCGGGCGATTCCGACGATACCCGGCACATCGCAGTTGGAATGATATAAAAACAGCTGATCACCGAGCCTCATCTCATCCCGCATCATGTTGCGAGCCTGATAATTCCGGACGCCATCCCAGTGCTCGGTCTGGTTGGGCCGTTGGACCAGAGTGTCGATGCTGAATTCGCTGGGTTCAGTCTTCATCAACCAGTATTTCATGGCGCTATCCGTCGTGAATGGGCATCATTTTCCAGGGTCCCACCGGCCAAGGCGTGCCGACGCCACCGGGGTGCACTGTCATCAGGGATGGGAGTCTATTGACGGGAAGGGTGTATTCCCCGCCTGCGCCGTAACTCGCTTTCGCCCTTGAACCAATGGTTCAGGTGGGATCAGCGGTCATTGAATCAGGCTTTCCGCTCGGGGCAGACTTGCGCACATCAAATAACCAAAAGCTCCCGGGGTTATAAATTAGGCTCAAGAAGTAACCCAGCGGGTCTCGTACGCTGCAGGGAATACAGGGCTGGGATTCTACCTGCTTGGCTGAGAACTGCAATCAGCGAAACTCGGCATGGACGTCCCTACCCGGTCCCGCTAGGCCAGCCCGGTTTAATCGCCGCGACGCTGCCTCAACTGCAGCAATTCGTGAGCTATGTTAAGGGCCGCCATCACGGCGATACGTTCGGTACCAATGATGCGGCCTATATCCCTTATCTCTCGCATTTTCTGATCAAGGTAGCGGGCTGAAATCAGCAATTCGTGCTGCTCATCGGCAGGGCAGGTGACCGGGTATTCCTTGCCAAGAATCTGAACCTTAATCGGAGGGGCTGAATCACTCATGGTCGTCTGCTTCGGGGTATTCTTTGGATAGGAAAGTCTCAAATGGTAGGATAAAGAATTAAACAGGCACCTACAAGGCACGCGGTCATGACCCACACTGTAAGCTACGACGAATTACAGGCCATGCTGACGGCCATCAGCGGCGCCGGCAGCGCAGCTGAGGCGCATGGATTGATGTCCGGCATGCTCTGCGTGGACTCGGCTACCGACACCAACCAGTGGCTAAGCGATTTTTTCGGTACTGACACTCCGCTACCTGACATCAGCGTTCGCCGTTGTCTGACCGACCTGTTCACAGTTACCCGCCAGCAACTGGAAGACTTTGACTTTTCCTATGTCCTGTTGCTGCCCGATGATGACGAACCCTTGGCGGAGCGTGCGCTGGCGCTGGGTGAATGGTGTCAGGGCTTTCTGCTGGGCATAGGCTATGCCGGCAAGGACTCCGGCTGGCCCGGCGAATGCACCGGCATCCTGAAAGATCTGCTGGAGATCGGTCGGTTGGATCCGGAGGCCGCCGGTGAGGCTGACGAATCCGCCTACGTCGAATTGACCGAATATGTCCGAATCGGAGTACAGGTGATCCGCACCGAATTTCATTCCACGACATCCACACAGCTTCACTAGGACTATCGCAAATGCTCACTCACAGCGACTTCAAGGATCGCCGCAAGCAACTCATGCGGCAAATGAAAAAACACAGCGTGGCGGTACTGGCCAGCGCTCCAGCCTGTATCCGCAACCGCGACGTCGAATACCCTTTCCGCCAGAACAGCGACTTCCAGTATCTGACCGGCTTTCCCGAGCCCGAATCCGTCGCCGTCTTCATTCCGGGCCGCAAGGCCGGCGAGTTCGTGTTGTTCTGTCGGGCGTTCGATCCGGAAAAGGCGATCTGGACCGGGCGCCATGCCGGCCTGGAGGGCGCTTGTGAGCACTATCGGGCGGATGAAGCCTACCCGATCAGCGAACTGGAAGAAAAACTCCCCGAACTGCTGGAGAACCGTCAGCGCATCTACTACCCTGTAGGCCAGGATGCCGACCTCGACCAGGCCATCACGGACGCGGTCAACCAGCTAAGAAGTCGGGCCCGCAGTGGCGTTCAGGCACCGCATGAATTCGTGGCGCTAGACCATCTCCTGCACGAAATGCGCCTGTTCAAGTCCGACGCCGAAATCGGCATGATGCAGAGGGCCGCCGATGTCTCGATGCAGGCCCACCGAAGGGCCATGCGAGCCTGCAGACCCGGCCGTCATGAATACGAAATCGAAGCCGAATTCCTGCATGAATGCGCATTGCATGGTCTGCGCTCGCAAGCTTATCCGAGCATCGTCGCAGCGGGTGCCAATGCCTGCGTTCTGCACTACACAGAAAGTAATGCACCGCTGCGCGATGGCGACCTTCTCCTGATCGACGCCGGTGCCGAATACGAAGGCTATGCCGCCGACATCACCCGCACCCTCCCGATCAATGGTCGTTTTACCGATAGTCAACGCCAGCTTTACCAGCTCGTACTGGACGCCCAACTGGCCGCCATCGCAGAAGTCCGCCCCGGTCAACGCTGGCTGGATCCCCACGACGCCGCAGTAAAAATCCTGACCCACGGACTGGTCGATTTGGGCCTTTTGGAGGGCAAACCATCCAAACTCATCCAGCAAGAAGCCTATCGCAGTTTCTACATGCACCGCACCGGCCACTGGCTGGGTATGGACGTGCATGACGTCGGCCACTATCAGATTGATGGCGAATGGAGGAAGCTGCAGCCGGGGATGGTGCTGACAGTGGAGCCGGGGCTTTACGTATCACCCGATTGCGAAACTGTCGATCCACGCTGGCGCGGTATTGGCATTCGGATCGAAGACGATGTTCTGGTCACCCAGACTGGCTGCGACATTCTCACCGCCGGTCTACCCAAGACCGTTGCCGAAATTGAGGCTTTCATGGCGAAACCGGCATGAACTGCGATTATGACGTGCTGATCATCGGCGGCGGTCTAGTGGGAGGCAGTCTCGCACTGGCACTGGAGAATGCCCCCCTGCGCATCGGTATCGTCGAAGCCCAGACGGACGCTGAACGCCAGCGTTCGCCCGCCAGCGACAGGGCGCTGGCGCTCTCCCGCGGAAGCAGCCAAATTCTCGACAGTCTTGGCGTCTGGCCCGAGGTGGCACAGTCCGCCATGCCGATCCGGCATATTCATGTCTCCGACCGGGGGCATTTCGGCAAAACCCGTTTGCATGCAGCGGAACAAGGGGTGGATGCGTTGGGGTATGTCAGCGTGGCTCGCCCGCTGGAAGACGCCATCGTTCGGCAGCTCGGCAAGACCACAACCATCCGCCTCTGCCCTGCCCGCATTGTCGGTCTTAAGGCCGGCCCGGAAGCTGTCTGCGTGATGCTGAGACATGGGGATCAGGACCTCAACCTTACCACCCGGTTGCTAGTGGCCGCCGACGGCGGCAACTCCACCGTAAGGCATCTGCTTGGCATTGAACAGGCTGTACGGGACTATGGCCAGACCGCCATAGTGACCGAAGTCACAACCGCCCGGCAGAATCACAACACCGCCTACGAGCGCTTTACCTCAACAGGCCCGCTCGCCGTTCTACCGCTGGATCAAAGGAGATCCTCAATCGTCTGGACCCTGCGCCATGACGATGCCACCGAACTGCTGCAACACAGCGAGCACGTCTTCGCCGCCCATCTGCAACGCGCTTTTGGTCGGTGGCTCGGTACCCTGAATGTGGCAGCGAAAACCCAGGGGTTCCCCCTCAAACTGATACGGGCCGAAAGCATGACCGACGAGCGCGTGGTACTGATCGGCAACGCCATGCATCAACTCCACCCGGTTGCTGGGCAGGGCTTTAATCTGGGGCTTAGAGATGCCGCCCTCCTGGCCGATCGGATCAAGACTCAGGCCGCGTTCGGCGAGGATATTGGTGCTGCAAGCGTGTTGTCGGCCTATGCCACGACCCGTCGCCGCGATCTTGAAAAGGTGATCCGCTTTACCGACAGTTTGGTGCACTTATTCTCAACCGACGCCCCACCGCTGGCTTTGGCCCGCAACATTGCCCTCATCGCGCTGGATCGGATACCTGCCGCCAAGCGCTTACTGGCGGGGCATGCCATGGGTTATGGCGTCCGACTGTAGAAATCCCGTCATTCACCGATAGCCGCCTCCCCATGCAATCAGCGGCCCCGTTGCTTCATAAGAGAACAACAACCGGCATACGCTCACGCCGAGATGCCCTCGGCGTCAATGGCTCTCAGAGATAGACCCAACAAACAGCAGAGCGCTCGGTCATGACGGTCTCAGTGATGTCAGGAGATCACCGTCTGGAAAAGCGAGACGGCTAATTTAAAACCATATTCGTAAGGCGTTTACGGGCAAACAATAGCGGTGTTAGAAGCTAAGGCTTCTCTGCAATTGTTTTACACCAACCCCGCGGCAAGGGGTAGACTGCCAGCAGTGGCAGCCTGTGGCATCAGCCTGCGCTGACCACATTCACCAGACGGTAACCCCGGCCCACCCCCACTTCGTCAGGAGCTCACAATGATGAAAACACCCTTACTTGCAGGATGCTCACTGCTAATGCTGGTTTCAGCAAATCTCCATGCCTGGGAGCCACCCGCCGTTCGCGCGCGGGAGGCGATGATGGCGCCACGGATAGTACCGGTAGTGCCGCCCCATGGCGGCGTCTATGTTGCGCCCCACGCCACACCCTACATCGGACCCGGAAAAGATGCCTATGTCGCACCTCATACGGGTTCTGCCACAGTTAATACGGTTAATGGTGGCACGGCCACCCGCAGCTATGGTTCGGCATCCGCCACGACCGCAAATGGCGGAACCGCCTCCCGCAGCGATGGGAGTGCTTCGGTGACGACCGCGAACGGCGGAACAGCCAGCCGGGGTGACGGCTCTGCCACCGCTACAACGGCCAATGGTGGAACCGCAACCCGCAGCTACGGCTCAGCTTCAGCCACTACGGCGAACGGCGGCTCAGCCAGTCGCAGCGACGGGACTGCAACAGTTACGACGGCCAGCGGCAAAACCCGCAGTCGATCACGCTAGGTAACACCCCACTCAGGAGTGGCGTGCGATATCTCTCCGATTATTCCACAGTCACCGACTTGGCGAGGTTGCGGGGTTGATCCACATCTGTCCCCTTGATCAGCGCAATATGGTAGGCCAGCATCTGCAAGGGGATGGTGTAAACGATAGGGGCGACGATATCGTCGGTCTCTGCCACCCTTAGCAGGTTAACGCCAGGCACGCTGTCCATGGGGGCCCGGACGTCAGCGAAGACATATAACTGACCACCTCTGGCGTGAACTTCCTGCAGGTTGGACTTCAGTTTTTCGAGCAGATCGTTGTTCGGGGCCACGGCGATCACCGGCATTTGTTCGTCGATCAGCGCCAACGGACCATGTTTGAGTTCACCGGAGGGATAAGCCTCGGCGTGTATGTAAGAAATCTCTTTGAGTTTGAGAGCGCCTTCCATTGCTACCGGGTATTGTGGACCACGCCCCAAGTAGAGCGCATGATCCTTGTCTCCAAAACGTTCAGCCCATTGACGGATATTTTCTTCCATGTTCAATACCCGCTGCACCTGGTCAGGTAGCGCCTCAAGGTCACCGACAATCTCTGCTTCGCGCTCTCTGGTCAATCCGTGCCGGCGCCCTAGAGCCGTCACCAGTATCAGCAACGCGACCAGTTGGGTGGTGAACGCCTTGGTGGAGGCTACCCCCACCTCGGGGCCGGCCCGCGTCATGAGACTGGACTGAGATTCGCGCACAATTGAGCTTTCTGGCACATTACAAATAGCCAGAGTGTGCGCATAGCCCATTTTTTTGGCTTCCTTCAGCGCCGCCAGTGTGTCCGCTGTCTCACCTGATTGGGATATGGTAACGAACAGGGTATTCGGCTTGACCACATGCTTACGGTAGCGGAATTCACTGGCCACCTCGACCATGCAAGTCAAACCGGCGACCTCTTCCATCCAGTAACTGGCCACGAGGCCCGCATGATAACTGGTCCCGCACGCGACAATCTGTACCGCCTGGATGTGGTCAAACGCTGCTGTAGCCAGAGGGCCAAAAGCAGCTTCTAGCACTTGCCCTGCCCGGACTCGACCTTCGAGTGTTTTGGTGATTGCTGCCGGCTGCTCGTGAATCTCCTTCTGCATGTAGTGGCGATACTCACCCCTCTCGACAGCATCAGGCGCCAGGCCAGTTTCATGGACCTGCCGCTGCACCAGCAGGCCGGCACGATCATGTATTTTGACTGTGTCAGTCGTGAGGTCGGCTATGTCACCATCTTCAAGAAATACGAAACGCTGGGTCTCGCCAACCAAAGCAAAAATATCAGAGGCAATGAAGTTTTCACCCTCACCCAAACCGATAACCAGAGGGCTCCCTTGCCTTGCAGCAATCAGCCGGTGCGGATTGCCCGTTGCTATGACGCCGATAGCATAGGCACCTTCTATGAGATCGCAGGTGTGCTTGACCGCCTCCAGCAGTGAATCACCTGACTGCAGGAAGTCGTGAATCTGATGAACAACAGTTTCGGTATCCGTTTCCGATTGAAATTCGTACCCCTTGGCTTCCAACTGTGCTCGCAATGACGCATGGTTTTCGATGATGCCGTTATGCACCACTGCCACGGTCTCGCGACAAAGATGTGGGTGGGCATTTCGCTCGGAGGGAACGCCATGCGTTGCCCAGCGGGTATGGGCAATACCTGTCCAGCCATTCGCAGGATTTTCATCCAGAGCGGTTTCCAGCGCTTTTATTTTACCTTTGCGTCTAAGCCTGATGATATCGCCATGCGGATCAATAATCGCGATACCGGATG
The DNA here is from genome assembly GCA_044378425.1 of Methylococcaceae bacterium. GTDB lineage: Bacteria > Pseudomonadota > Gammaproteobacteria > Methylococcales > Methylococcaceae > UBA6136. Next base: position 6,591 of record JBILXN010000047.1, on the reverse strand, counting down.
AGTCGTAACCCCTGTATTCCAGCCTTCGCAGACCCTCCAGTAGTACCGGTGTAACGACTCTGTGCGCTACCGCACCGACAATTCCACACATGTCAGTCTCCTTTCTGTTTGGTCGGTCGCCGCCAGCCATCTCGCGTTATCTGCTTGACCCGACTTAGGGTCAGTGCCCCGCTTGGAGCATCGCGTGTTATGGTCGATCCAGCGCCGATGGTTGCATCCTTGCCAACGGTTACCGGGGCAATCAGTTGAGTGTCGGACCCAATAAAGGCGCCGTCCTCTATGATCGTCTGGTATTTGTTAACGCCATCATAGTTACAGGTAATAGTTCCGGCTCCGATATTTACCTTCGAACCGACGACAGCGTCTCCAATATAACTCAGATGGTTGATTTTAGAATGGCAGGCGATTGTTGATTTTTTGATTTCGACGAAATTTCCGACATGAACATCCGCCTCAAGCCGCGTTTCCGGCCTCAGCCGTGCGAATGGTCCTATACGAGATCCTCGGCCAACACTTGCATTGTCGATAACGCAATTTTCGAGTATCACGACATCATCCAGGATAACGCTATCCCTAATCACGGTATTAGGTCCAATCTTGACTCTATTTCCTATCGTGACGCGTCCTTCTAAGATAACGTTGATGTCGATTTCAACATCCTGCCCGATGGCATCCAGCCGCCCCCGCACATCGAATCGGGCGGGATCTCGCAACGTGACACCCTCCGCCATCAGACGTTTTGCCCAATCTGCCTGATAAGCGCGCTCTAATTGAGCCAGTTGTTCCCGTGTATTGATTCCCATCACCTCATCTGGACTATCTGGCTGGGTGGTTTCAACGGCTATCCCGTCCTCAACAGCCATGGCGATGATATCAGTGAGATAATACTCACCTTGGGCATTATCATTACCGAGTTTGTTCAACCAGCGTTTCAGCATCCCCCCATTGACCGCCATGATGCCGGTATTACCCTCCTGTATCGCCCGCTCTTCGAGGGTGGCGTCCTTTTCTTCGACAATCCTGGTTACTTGGCCGTTACGCTCACGCACAATACGACCATAGCCATAGGAATCAGCAAGATGGACGGTCAGAAGCGCCAGTGTCCGATCACTCGCCATATCTAATAACCGTGTCACGGTCTGTTGCCGCAACAATGGCACGTCTCCATACAGAATCAACAGGGTCGGCTCATCATTGATACTGTCGACCATCTGCAATACGGCATGTCCAGTACCTAACCTTTCTTTCTGCTCAACCCAGTCAACATCTAGGTGTGATAACTCACTCAACACGGCCTCGCCACCGTGACCGTAAATGATGGTTATTTTCTGTGCGTTCAGTCCACTGGCCAGATTATGCACATGCTCTAGTAACGACTTATCCCCTATCGAGTGCAAAACTTTAGGCAGTGATGATCGCATGCGTGACCCTTGTCCCGCTGCCAAAATGATGATTTCGAGGCTCATAACGTCTCCTTAGCTTTTTCCTAGAAGTCCATCCCATTAGCCTAAACAAAAAAACCCGGCATGTGTGGGATACAAGGATCCTCCACATGCCGGGTTTTTGCAGCGTGAACTGATTTAGACTTTGCTCGACCTATATTTTTCTAACGTCCGTAACTGCATTACGGCCTCCGCTAGTTTTGCCTGAGCTACGGCATAGTCAAGCTTTCCAGATTTATCTGCCAACATTTCTTCGGCACTCTGTTTCGCCGCAATTGCTGCCACTTCATCGATATCTTTCGCTCTTACAGCCGTGTCGGCGAGTATGGTCACTACATCGGGCTGTACTTCCAGCATTCCTCCGGAAATGAAGAATGGCAGGGTTTCAGCATTGCTTACCTTGACCCTAACTTCGCCGGGCTTCAGTCGCGTCAGGAATGGAGCATGTCGAGCCGCAATACCGACCTCACCCATCTCAGCTGGGGCTACCACCATTTCAGCCTGGCCGGAATAAATCTCAGCCTCCGCACTCACGATATCGACGCGCATCGTCATCGCCATTTTGCTTCACTCTCCGTATTAAGCGGCAAGTTTCTTGGCCTTTTCCAATGCCTCATCGACGCTACCGACCATGTAGAACGCCTGCTCTGGGATCTCATCATATTCTCCATCGGCAATACCTTTGAACCCGGCAATAGTATCCTTAAGTGACACGTATTTTCCGGGAGCACCCGTGAATACTTCTGCTACAAAGAAAGGCTGAGATAAGAATCGCTGGATTTTCCGTGCCCGAGAAACAGTCAGCTTGTCCTCTTCTGATAGTTCGTCCATACCCAGAATTGCGATGATGTCGCGCAGCTCCTTATAACGCTGAAGAGTACTCTGTACTTTGCGGGCGACCTGATAATGCTCTTGCCCAACCACCAAGGGATCTAGCTGACGACTTGTAGAGTCCAGCGGATCAACCGCGGGATAGATGCCTAGCTCAGCAATCTGCCGGGAGAGAACCACCGTCGCATCAAGATGGGCGAATGTCGTCGCGGGCGACGGATCGGTCAAGTCATCAGCCGGTACATATACCGCCTGAATTGATGTAATTGAGCCGGTTTTTGTCGAGGTAATTCGTTCCTGCAATACACCCATTTCCTCTGCGAGGTTAGGCTGGTACCCGACCGCTGAGGGCATACGACCGAGAAGAGCAGAAACTTCGGTTCCGGCCAAAGTATATCGGTAGATGTTGTCGATAAAGAGAAGTACATCACGCCCCTCATCACGGAAATATTCGGCCATGGTCAGACCTGTCAGCGCAACACGTAGACGGTTACCAGGCGGTTCATTCATTTGACCATAGACAAGAGAAACCTTATCGAGTACACCACCCTCGCTCATTTCATGATAGAAATCATTTCCTTCGCGAGTACGTTCTCCCACACCAGCAAATACAGAGTAACCACTGTGTTCTATGGCAATGTTACGAATGAGCTCCATCATGTTAACGGTCTTGCCAACACCAGCACCACCGAACAAACCAACCTTGCCACCCTTTGCGAAAGGGCACACGAGATCAATTACCTTAATACCGGTTTCAAGCAACTCGTTAGCTGCGGCCTGATCTTCAAATGATGGTGCTTTACGATGAATACCCCATCGAGCCTCTTCCCCAATCGGACCTTTTTCGTCGATCGGTTCGCCCAACACATTCATAATCCGACCGAGTGTCTTCTTTCCTACCGGTACAGATATCGCTGCGCCGGTGCTAATGACATCAAGCCCCCTTTGCAACCCATCAGTACTACCCATGGCGATGGTTCGAACCACGCCGTCACCTAATTGTTGCTGTACTTCCAGCACTAATCCTTGCGCATCTACTCGCAAGGCATCATAAACCTTAGGCAGTGATTCGCGGGGAAACTCGACGTCTACGACCGCACCAATAATCTGAACGACTTTGCCCGAACTCATTGTTGTCCTCTTAAACTCTAATTGCCTGTATCTATAGGTAGCTAATCAAACTGCTGCTGCACCGCCGACAATCTCGGCAATTTCCTGTGTAATAGCGGCCTGCCTTGCTTTGTTGTAGATCAGCTGCAATTCGTTGATGATTTTACCGGCATTGTCCGATGCACTTTTCATGGCAACCATACGAGCAGCCTGCTCACACGCACAGTTTTCAACCAAGCCTTGAAAGACCAGAGACTCAACATAACGTATCAATAACTGATCCAGAACTTCCTTAGCATCGGGCTCATATAGATAATCCCATTGCCCCTTGCTCGTCTCTGCTTCGAATATCTCATCAGGCTTGACCGGCAACAACTGAACAACCTTAGGCTTTTGAGTCATCGTGTTAACGAATTCGTTGTACACGAGATGCACCTCATCTATTTTGCCGGCCTCAAAATCATCCAGCATAACCTTGATCACACCGATTATATCTTGTAAGTGCGGTCTATCCCCCAGCTTCACCGCCTGTGCAACGATATGTGCGCCTACGGAGTTGAAAAATGATGATCCTTTCTGCCCAATCACGCCCAACTGTATATCTACTTCCCGTGCCGCCAAATCTCGCATGTTTCGCAAGGTCAATCGGAATAGGTTGGCGTTTAATCCCCCACACAACCCACGATCAGAAGAAATAAGTATCACGCCAACCTTCTTTACTGGCCGCAACACGGCATAGGGATGCTTATATTCAGTATTGGCTGTAGCTAAATGTTTGATTATTTGTTCAATCTTGTGGGAGTAAGGTCGTGTCGCCAGCATCCTGTCCTGCGTCTTACGCATTTTGCTGGCGGCCACCATTTCCATTGCCCGGGTGATCTTTTGAGTATTTTTTACACTCGTGATCTTTAGACGGATTTCTTTTCCGACAGCCATGTTTTTCCCTTACCAGGTGTGGGTGGCTTTATATTTCGTCACAGCAGCATACAACGATTTTTGAATTTCATCGCTGTAATCACCTGTTGTGTTGATCTGTTCCAGTAATTGGGAATGCTCTGATTTCATATAGCCCTGAAGCCCATCTTCAAAGTCACGCACTTTGTTCACACTAAGATCATCCAGAAATCCCTCGTTTGCCGCAAACAGCGACACCGCCATTTGGGCTACACCCATAGGTGAATACTGACTCTGCTTCATGATCTCAGTCACGCGCTGACCACGTTCTATCTGCTTTCGTGTTGCATCATCCAAGTCAGATGCAAACTGTGCAAATGCGGCGAGCTCACGATATTGAGCCAAATCAAGCCGAGTGCCACCTCCAAGCTTTTTTATGATTTTTGTCTGAGCCGCACCACCGACCCGGGACACTGACAGACCAGCGTTTACCGCCGGTCTTATGCCCGCATTAAAGAGATTACTTTCAAGATAAATCTGCCCGTCCGTGATGGAAATAACGTTAGTAGGCACGAATGCGGACACATCACCAGCTTGGGTTTCAATGATGGGAAGCGCCGTTAACGACCCTGTTCTACCTTTGACTTTACCACTGGTTAACTTTTCCACTTCGTCCGCATTGATCCTTGATGCACGCTCAAGTAGACGTGAGTGTAAATAGAAAACGTCACCCGGATATGCCTCGCGCCCGGGAGGACGACGTAACAATAATGATATTTGCCTATAAGCCCAAGCTTGCTTAGTCAAATCATCATATATGATTAGAGCATCTTCCCCTCGATCCCGGAAGAACTCACCCATAGCGCAACCTGCATATGGCGCAATAAATTGCAGGGCCGCCGACTCTGAAGCCGAAGCAGCGACAATAATCGTGTGGGCCATAGCGCCATGCTCTTCCAACTTGCGCACGACGTTAGCAATAGATGACTGCTTTTGCCCTATGGCAACATATATGCATTTAACGCCAGTATTCTTTTGATTGATGATAGTGTCAATCGCAATAGCTGTCTTTCCTGTCTGCCTATCGCCAATAATCAACTCACGCTGACCACGACCCACCGGTATCATCGCATCAATTGCCTTTAGTCCCGTCTGCAACGGCTGACTTACAGATTGCCTGGCTATCACACCCGGAGCGATTTTCTCAATCGGCGATCGCTCACCACTTACAATTGGTCCTTTTCCATCAATCGGTTTTCCCAGCGCATCAACCACCCGACCTAGTAGGGATTCACCTACCGGAACATCTAGGATCCGACCAGTACAGCGGACATTGTCGCCTTCCGCCAAGTGCTCATAGGCTCCAAGCACTACAGCCCCAACTGAATCTCTTTCAAGGTTCAGCGCCATACCGTAAGTATTGCCTGGAAACTCAACCATCTCTCCCTGCATTACTTCGGAGAGACCATGAATACGAACGATACCGTCGGTTAGACTTACTATCGTTCCTTCGCTACGTGATTCTACGCCCAGATCAAAGTTTTGAATTCGGGACTTAATTAAATCACTTATTTCTGATGGATTAAGTTGCATAATTCTTTTCTCGATCTAATTCCAGAGACTTTTTTTCAACTGCTCAATATGACCACGTATACTCGCATCTATAACGCGGTCACCTGCACGAATATAAACCCCACCTATCAGACTGCTGTCTACCTCGACTGTTAACCTGCTTTTTTTCTTGAGAAAACCATCCAAAGCAGAGCTAAGGGTTGACTCCTCTTCAGAGGACATATCAAAGGCCGAATACACTTTCACATCAATATAGCCTTCATCCATAGATTTGTATTGTTCATACAATGTGGCAATGGTGTTAAGAAGTAACAACCGGCGATTCTTTATTAGCAAACGAACGAAATTTTGCCCCTCAGAATCAATATGGCTACCACATAGATCCAAGAATGATGCCTCAAATGTTTCACTTTTTACTCGTGGGTTTGATGCAGCAACCACCATATCCCGATCACTCATCACGTCAGCAAGAAATCTCAACTCTGTGGACCATCGCTCAGTCGCTCCAGATTCCTTTGCTCTTTCGAATGCTGCTACTGCGTAAGGCCGCGCAAGGGTTGTTAATTCACTCATCACTTATTGCCCAGTGACATACTCAAGCTCTCGATTATCGCCTTGTGCTTATCTCGATCAACCTCGTGCCTAAGGATTTGCTCAGCAGCACTTACTGCGATGCTTGCAACCTCTTGCCGCAATCCTTCCCTTGCTTTTTGTATTTCGCGCTCAATTTCAGCTTTTGCAG
>JBILXN010000046.1:0-13900 GCA_044378425.1 Methylococcaceae bacterium | reverse complement strand
GCTTTCAGAAATTCGAGCTGCGTCACACCCGGCGGAATGTCTGCCTGAAACAGGCTATCCGGCAGCCGGGACGTGAAATCCCAATGCGACAGCGTGGCAATGAACTGGGGCGCACCGGGCAGGGTTTTGTAGGTGATCACCAGTTTGCGTGGCACCCGTTGCTTGCCGTTCTCGACCCAGATCTGCCAGTCGATGGCATTACCGACGAAAGCCAGATGCTGACAGCGGGCCTCATCGACCGTGCTGATGCCGACGTCGAAGCCATGGGTCGTGTTTTTGGACAGCACCCTGGCGGGGTCTTCGTAGAGGAAATCCGACAGCGGCGGCGTGAAATGGAGGATAGTGATCAGATGATCCAGCGCCTTGTCGGTGTTACCGGCAGCAGGTTCTACCGCGTAGGTATTCCGCAGCGGGTCCAGTAGCGTCAACTGCTGACCGTCAAACCAGAGTTGGCGGGAGCCGGTATCGGCAATCTGCTCGACGTAAAAGCGATTGGGCCGCCGCAGGCTGACGGCTGTTCGGGCCTGGAAAGCGATTTTCTGACCCGAGGGCCCCACATCGTCATACATGATCTCAGCATTGAAACTGAAGCTTTTGGCGGTTTTCAGATAGTCGCTCATGCTATGCAACACCAGACTGGCACGCGGATCGAGCGTTGCACGCGGCACCACCGACGGCTTGGCGGGACTGGGGTCGGCCCTGAGGGCAATGACACCCAGACCCATCATGAGGGCGAGAATGCGGACTGAAACGGCGGTGATGCGCATGCTGATTCCTTCGAGGTCGGTTTTGGGCCGGGCCGGACAATGGTCCGCAAGCCTGTTAGGGACAGGCAATTTGGGGCGTAAGTATAAGTATATTTGCGGAGAGTGGTTCGGCCAGACTGCCTCCTGATAGCGATTGCACAGCCCGGGCGCGGCGTCGAGGGGTGGGAGTTCAGATCCGGGCAAGGATTCCCATAGCGGCTCTCCCCATTCGGTCAGACCTCAAAAGCCTGATCCCCAGGGGGCCACTCGCCACACTTACCTCGCGGATCTTGCTCCCACTCGCGCTCAACTCGTTGAGCAACTGGCCTGTATTTGCAGCGTAGTCAGATCACTTGGCGCTGTCCGAACCGGCCACGTGGCGTTAGCGGGCAACGTTTTCTCCGCACGTTTCTGGCCGTTCGCCAAGACCCGCGCCATGTCCATGCGGATTTCCTGACGAGCCCGTTTTTCCTCCTCATCGGACTGCACCAGAAGGCAAAAGTCGATAGTGATCTCATACTGCGTCGCCGTCAGCGGGCCTAAAGTGACCACCGTGGCTGCCGGCTCAATCATCGGGTAGGTTTTGAGCCTATCGTTCAGTTGTGGGATGACATCCAGCACCTCACTGAGCGCAGTGGTGGGTTCAAACAGAATAACTTCCCGCGTCAGCCGCTTTTTACGGTGATAGAAGTTTTCAATGGTGCGGTTCACCACTGTCCCGCAAGGGATATTGACCAGCGTGTGCCTTAAACTGCGGATGCGAACGGTTCGAAAGCCGATAGCCTCTACCACCCCTTCTACATCCCCGGTCCTGATGAGCTGCCCCACCTTAAAGGGCTTCTCCAAGGTCAAGACCAGCGACCCGAACAGGTTTGCCAGGGTATGTTGGGCGGCAAGGGCGACGGCAAGACCGCCAACCCCAAGTCCCGCCAGAACCGAGTAGGCGGGAACGCCAAGCTGGTCGGCGCCCTCGGTCAGAATAAGCAGCGCCCCCAGAATGCCGAATAGCCTGAAACACAACACCATCAGTTGGGGATCGGCGCTAAGCCGCATTTTGTCGTGAATCCAGCCTGCGTGGTTTGCGAGAATCCTCCCACCCTCCCATGACATCATCATCAGGCTCAGGAAGAAGGAAGCCGTCAGAAGGATGTTCAGGATGGTAAACAGGGGGCCAGAAATGCGGACTGACTCCGTCAGGAACCACGTCAGGATGGGAGCCAGAATGACGATGAACAACAGGGGCAGAAGCCGCCAAACATCATCGAAGGGACGTCCGCCTCGTGCGCGCACGTAGGATGCGCGACCGAGTGCCTCCATGGCTGACCAGATCCCTGAAAAAATCAGCAGGAGAACGATCCATCGCCACGCGGGTTGGTCCAGTACAATCTGGTTTGTCCATGAAGGCATAGCATAAAACCAGCGAGGCGGAATAAGATGACGAAACGTGTAAGCAAGTCCGAGGGGCTTGTGAAACACCCGATCGTGGAGACCCTTCGTCGCCCCTGGCTGGTAGGGCAAGTCTCTGGTTGCCCTGTAGTACGCAGGAATTCTGGTCACGGTTTCGGCACTGAAAAGATACCTTCCCTCCTGCGGACCTGAGTCGCTTCGCCTGATCGTGAGTTCGGTACCAGGGATCATCCATGACTTCAGGTTGCCGAGTCGCATCACCTGCTCATCCGGAATTTCAGCGGGAGATGGAAGGGGTATCCGATCCAGAATTTCCTTAAGCTCGAAGGATCTTCGCCAGACCGTTTGTGCAAGCGAGGCTTCCGCGAGGCTGCTTGTATCAAGATAGCCTGCCAGCTTTCCTCGCATATCCAACATCTTCTTCATCTGCTCTTCCTGATATGTCGTGAAGAAAAGATGCGATGAACCGAGATACTCGGCAATAACGGCTTCAGGTCCGAGAGAGATCTTATACATCTCGGAAACCAGGTCACGAAATCCTGTCATGGTTTCACGGGGACTCGAGGTCTGGGTTGGCTCGAAGGGGCTGCGGGTTTCCCGGGTCAGTATCTCGGTGATCGACAGCGCGCCGGCGGACACGAACAGCAGGATAGCGAAATAATGCTTGAGTTGGCTCATACTCAGGATTTCCAGTGTGTGGGATCCCGGATCGACAGGACTCTCTGCGATGAGCCAGGTCGGTTTTCCGGAAATCCTGTAAAACGCAGAGTAAGCCTGCGTTTTTTGGGGGGCAGAGTCAACCGGCCCAGGACATGATCACTGGATGAAACGTCACACTTGAGACCCTCCGCTAGCACCTGATAGCCACCCCCCCATCACCCCCACCGGCCTTGCTATCGGCTGATGGGGGATGCCGGAGATCCGCCAGGCTAGCGGGCCAGATGAGGCCGCCATGGGTCACACCCGCCCGAACCCGCAGCGGAAACATCCTCCGTAGCGGGCTTTTGCTGCCTGACTAGTGAAAAACGATGTGGCCCTGATCGACGTCTGCGGTAACGATATCGCCGGTGCCGATTTTGCCGGCAAGAATCGCCTGAGCCAGAGCATTTTCGAGCGCCTGCTGTATGGCCCGTTTCAACGGCCTTGCGCCATAAACAGGGTCGAAACCGGCAGCACCGAGATGATCCAGTGCCGCATCAGTCACTCGCAGCGTAATCCCGCGGTCGGCCAGTCGCTGTTCCAGATAGCCGATCTGTATCCGGCAAATGGCGCGTATCTGCTCTCGCAACAGCGGATGGAACACCACGACTTCATCAATCCGGTTGATGAATTCCGGCCGGAAGTAGTGGGTCACCACATCCATCACCGCCGCCTTCATGGTCTGGTAATTGTCCTCACCCGCCATCTCCTGTATCCGGTCGGAGCCCAGGTTCGAGGTCATCACGATAACGGTGTTGCGAAAGTCCACCGTCCGGCCGTGGCCGTCGGTAAGCCGGCCATCATCCAACACCTGAAGCAGAATATTGAACACGTCGGGGTGTGCCTTTTCCACTTCGTCCAGCAAAATCACCGAGTAGGGCCGTCGCCGTACCGTTTCGGTCAGATAGCCGCCTTCTTCGTAGCCGACATAGCCGGGCGGTGCGCCTATCAGCCGCGCTACCGAGTGCTTTTCCATGAACTCGGACATATCGATCCGGACCATGGCGTCTTCGGTATCGAACAGAAAGTTCGCCAGCGCCTTGCATAACTCGGTTTTGCCGACGCCGGTAGGCCCGAGAAACAGGAAGGAGCCGTTGGGCCGACGGGGGTCGGCCAGTCCTGCCCGAGAACGGCGGATCGCATCGGCCACGGCCCTGATCGCCTCCTGCTGGCCGATCACACGCTGACCCAGCTGGCCTTCCATCGCCAGCAATTTCTCGCGCTCGCCTTCCAGCATTTTGGCGACGGGTATCCCGGTCCACTTCGACACCACCTCGGCAATTTCCTCGTCGGTCACCTTGTTGCGCACCAGAGTTGCCTCGCGTTGCTCCAGCGATTCCGAAGCCTCCAGCTGCTTTTGAAGTTCGGGGATTTCGCCATACTGCAACTGTGACATGCGGGCGAGATCACCGGCACGGCGGGCGGTTTCCATATCCAGCCGGGCTCTTTCCAGCTTTTCCTTGATCGCGGTGTTCCCTTGCAACGCGGCTTTTTCAGATTTCCAGACGTCCTCCAGTTCCGCGTAGTCGCGTTCCATTTCGTCGATGCGCTCCTGCAGTTCGACCAGCCGACGCCGGGAAGCTTCGTCGGTCTCCTTTTTCAGCGCTTCGCGCTCAATCTTGAACTGGATCAGGCGACGATCCAGCCGGTCCATTTCTTCCGGCTTGGAGTCGATTTCCATGCGGATGTGGCTGCCTGCCTCGTCCACCAGATCAATCGCCTTGTCAGGCAGATTGCGGTCGGTAATGTAGCGATGCGACAGGGTGGCTGCCGCCACGATGGCAGGATCGGTGATGGTAATACCGTGATGAACTTCGTATTTTTCTTTCAGCCCGCGCAGGATGGCGATGGTGTCCTCGACGCTGGGCTCCTGAACCAGCACTTTCTGGAAGCGGCGCTCGAGCGCAGCGTCTTTCTCGATGTACTGGCGAAATTCATCCAGCGTGGTGGCGCCGATGCAGTGCAGTTCACCCCGCGCCAGCGCCGGCTTCAACATGTTACCGGCATCCATCGCACCATCGGCCTTGCCGGCGCCGACCATGGTGTGCAATTCGTCAATGAAGAGAATGACCTGACCCTTCTGTTTGGCGATGTCGTTCAGCAGGGCTTTCATGCGCTCCTCGAATTCGCCACGGAATTTGGTACCGGCAATCAGCGCTGCCATATCCAGTGCCAGCAGGCGCTTGCCTTTAACGCCCTCCGGCACTTCACCGTTAATGATGCGCAGCGCCAGCCCTTCGACAATCGCCGTCTTGCCGACGCCGGGTTCGCCGATCAGCACCGGGTTATTCTTGGTGCGACGCTGCAGGACCTGGATCGTGCGACGAATCTCATCATCGCGCCCAATCACGGGGTCGAGTTTGCCCTGCTCAGCCCGCGCGGTCAGGTCGATGGTGTATTTCTGCAGGGCACCGCGCTGTTCTTCGACATTAGGGTCATCGACTTTCTGGCCGCCCCGCACCTTGTCGATTGCGACGGCCAGAGTCTCCGCATTGAGGCCGGCTTTGCGCAGTTCGGCCCCGAGCGCTGCCTTGTCCTCAAGCGCCGCCAGCAGGAACATTTCGCTGGTGATGAACTGGTCGCCGCGCTTCTGCGAAAGTTTGTCGGTCAGGTTCAGCAGTCTGAGCAGGTCGCTGGAAATCTGTACGTCGCCGCCTATTCCCTCGACCTTGGGCAGACGCGCCAGCATCTGGGCCAGCACGCTGCGCAGGGCATTCACATTGACTCCGCATTGAGTAAGTAGCGGCCGGACGGTACCCCCCTCCTGATCCATCAACGCCGTCATCACGTGGACGGGTTCAATGAACTGCTGATCTCCGCCCAGCGCGAGGCTCTGCGCATCGGCTAGAGCCGCCTGAAATTTGCCGGTCAGTTTGTCCATACGCATGATCGTGTGTCCTCGGTAATTAAGCTGATGCTACTTAAGTGGGGACACCAGCCCCGGCTATCAAGAGTCGTAATACTGCGGAGCGGTGCTGATGCCTGAAGCTCAAGGCCAGAGGGTCGGCCGAAAATGTTCTCGTGTCGCGGCATCGCTGATATTCTGCGCGGCAGTTTCACCAGCTTTCTGCGCATATCATGTTTCTCTCGCTACGACACCAGTTCCTGTTCGTTCATATCGCCAAGACCGGCGGCACCAGCATTCGCGACTCACTGTGGCGCTATAAATGGACGGATCCCTATCGCATCCCGCAGTTTCTTTGCAGCCGCATCAGCGGACTGACCGGTCACCAGATCGGCGCCAAGTTTCCGCGCCACGCCAAACTGATCGCGGCCAAGGAAATGCTGCCGCGTGAGCTGTTCGAGTCGCTCTTCAAGTTTGCTTTCGTCCGTAATCCATGGGATCTGCAGGTGAGTTCCTATCATCACATTCGCCGTGAACGGCCCGATGTCATCACCCACATTGACGGCTTCGAGGCATTTTTGCGCTGGAAACTCGACCCCGCCCGCCCGCCGCAGTACCACGCCGATATGTCGGTGGAACTGCAAAGCGATTATCTGATTGATCTGCATGGCAACAGTCTCATTGACTTTGTCGGGCGCTATGAATTTCTGGCCGATGACTTCGGAGAAGCCTGTCGCCGCATCGGCATCAACCGTCCCGACCTGCCCCACGCCCGCAAGGCAACCGATCGCCAGCGCGATTACCGCAGCTATTACACCGACACCACAGCGGAACTGGTGGCGGCACACTACCAGCCCGACATCCAGCGCTTCGGCTATCGCTATGACGAGCCGCTGGCGTCCAACCTGCAGTACTGACCCCCATGGACGCCCCGGCTGGCCGCCGCATCCTCATCATCCGCCTCAGCGCTATCGGCGACATCATCATGGCCTCGGGCCTGATCCCCGCGCTGCGAAGCCTGTGGCCGGAGGCTCATCTGGCCTGGCTGGCGGAGGACCTGAACGCCGAACTGCTGCTGGACAATCCCCGGCTCAATAAAGTTCATGTGCTGCCGCGCCGCCGCTGGCGCGAACTGCGGCGGGCCGGACAGTTCCTTACTCTTGCGACCGAGCTTGGCGCTTTTGCCCGGCAACTGCGGGCGGAGCACTACGATCTGGTGCTTGATCTGCAGGGCCTGCTCAAAAGTGGCATCTGGGCCTATGCCAGCGGCAGCGCCCGGCGCATCGGGCTAGGCTCACGCGAGGGTAGTCAGTGGTTGATGACGGAGGTGATGGCAAGGGAAATGAACGACCCGCGCATCGGCAAGGAATACCGGGCGCTGGCGGTGCAACTGGGCGCCGCGCCTGAACACTTCGTCATGGATATGAGCTTCAGCGGCAACACCGAGGCTCAGGCCCGTGCCAGGCTGGTCGCCGCCGGTGTCAACGGGCCTTATGCAGTACTCGCGCCGTTTACCACCCGACCGCAGAAGCACTGGTTTGACGAGCGGTGGGCGGAACTGGCCGACCGCCTCGGCCAACACTGTACGGTGGTCATGCTGGGCGGTCCGAGCGATCGGGCCCATGCCGAAGGCATCGCTGCACGGTGCCACACACCGCCTGTCAATCTGACCGGGCTGACCCGGCTGCCGGAATGTGCGGCGATTATTGCGGGCGCCAGCCAGCTGATCGGTGTCGACACCGGCCTGACTCATCTTGGTAGCGCCATGGGTGTGCCGACCACAGCGCTGTTCGGTTCGACCATGCCCTATCTCGATACCACGCGCGCCAATGGCGTCGTCCTGTACCAGCCTCGCGACTGTTCGCCCTGCCATCGCCGGCCCAGCTGCGGGGGCCGCTTTGACTGCATGAGGGTGCATACCGTCGATGCCGTGCTGAGCGCCGCCGACAGTGTCTTTGGCCGCGATCCCTAAGTGCCGGTATGCAACTGAGCACCCTGCCATGGCTGAGCATCATCATTCCCGCCCGCAATGAGGCCAGCCAGATCAGGGCAACCCTGACCCATCTGCGGCCACTGCGTCAGCGCGGTGTCGAGGTGATTCTGGTCGATGGCGGAAGCAGCGACGGTACCGCCGGTCTCGCTGCGGGGTGGGTCGATCGGGTTCTGGTCAGCCCGGTCGGGCGTGCCCGGCAAATGAATGCCGGCGCACAGGTCGCGCGTGGCGCGTGGTTGCTGTTCCTGCATGCCGATACGAGGCTGCCGGCGGATGCGGATACACGCATCCGGCAGGCGGGGCGGCGCGGCAAGGTCTGGGGGCGCTTCGACATGCGGTTATCAGGTTCCAGCCTGCCGTTTCGGGTAATCGAAACGCTGATGAACTGGCGTTCACGGCTAACGGCTATCGCGACCGGCGATCAGGCCCTGTTTGTCCGCCGCGATGTGTTCGAGGCGGTGGGAGGATTTGCCGATATGGCGTTGATGGAGGACATTGCCCTTAGTCGTACCCTGAAACAACGGAGCCGCCCTGCTTGTCTACAGGCACGCGTGATTTCGTCCAGCCGCCGCTGGGAACACCACGGGATTATCCCGACCATTTTGCTGATGTGGCGGCTGCGCTGGCTTTACTATCGGGGAGCCCATCCCCAAGACCTGGCCCGGTATTATCACAACGCGACCTCAGACGATGGCCCACACCATGACTAGCGACCCCTCCTTGCTGCGCCTTGCCATTTTCCTTGCGGTCTTCGGCCTGATGCTGCTGTGGGAATGGCGGCGCCCGTTTCGGGTACTGCCAGAGGGCAAACTCCGGCGCATCGTCCGCCATGTTGGCATGATGTGTGTGAACACGGTTTGTCTGCACCTGCTCAGCGGGGGCGGTGCCTACCTCGCCGCCAGTGTCGCACTGGAGCGGCACTGGGGCCTGCTGACGCTGGCGAACCTGCCCCCTTACCTTGCCATGGCGCTGGGCTTACTGCTGCTTGATCTGGCGATTTACTTCCAGCATCGCCTCTTCCACCGTCTTCCTCTGCTGTGGCGTCTACATCGCATCCATCACCTCGACCCCGGGTTTGATACCACCACGGCGATCCGCTTCCACCCGCTGGAAATCGTGCTGTCGATGTACTACAAGATCGCGGTCACCGTGGTACTGGGCGTATCGCCGTTGACAATTCTGGTATTTGAAAGCCTGCTCAACGCCTGCGCCCTGTTCAATCACGGCAATGTGCGTCTGCCGGCAGGGCTGACACGGGCGCTGGGGCCCGTACTGATCACGCCGGATTTTCACCGTATCCACCATTCGGCCCGACCGGCCGAGACGCACAGCAACTTCGGCTTTTGCGTACCCTGGTGGGATCGCCTCTTGGGCACCTTTACACCGGAAGCGGCGGAGGACCAGGCCGACATGGTGATCGGGTTGGCGGAAGAACGGGATCCTGCCCGTCTGGGTCTGGATCGATTGCTGATGCTGCCCTTCAGACAACCGTGACGTCCTACCGCTATCCTGATGCCCGCATTGCCGTACTGGCGAAGGCGCCTCTGGCCGGGCAATGCAAGACCCGGCTGATTCCGGCACTGGGGGCGGAAAGGGCGGCGCGACTGCAGAGCCGTCTTCTGTTGCGCGGGGTGGGGCTGCTTTTGGCTGCGCGACTTTGCCCGCTGGATCTTTGGTGCGACCCCACGCCCGATCATCCCGACTTCCAGACCCTGGGTCGTCAGGGCGCACAACTCGGCCGCCAGTCGGGTACTGATCTGGGCGAGCGCATGGCGGCGGCGCTGCGCTCGGGTCTTGGCGCGGCCAGCGTGGTCGTGGTGATCGGCAGCGATATCCCCGATCTGGGTCCGGAACCGCTGAGCACTGCTATTGAGGCTTTGCTGGCGGGACAGGATGCGGTACTGGGGCCCGTGGCAGACGGCGGGTATTGCCTGCTAGGTCTGCGGCAACCCTGCGACAGCCTGTTCACCGACATGGCCTGGAGTACGGCGCACGTCGCACACCTGACCCGGCAACGTCTGCGGCACGCCGGCTTGCGCTGGCTGGAGCTGCCGGTGCTGCGGGATGTGGACACGGTCGAAGACCTTGAGTGGTTGCGAGCGACCCGGCCACAGCTGATGGCCGAGCTGACTGCGGACCAGCCGGCTGCCGGTGACAGATACACACCCTGGGAAAAGTCGGCATGAAGCCGATTTTAGTTTTTGCATGAGCCTGCTGTTCCCGCTAGAATTCGCGGCCCTTCGCTGAACTCGCCCTCATGAAAATCGGCCCCTACCTGCTTGGCAACCGTCTGATTCTGGCTCCCATGGCCGGCGTGACCGATCGGCCCTTCCGTCGCCTGTGCCGCCGCTACGGTGCGGCGATGGCGGTGTCGGAAATGATCTCCGCCAACCCCGCACTGCGCCACGACCGCAAGACCCTGTTACGCGCTGACCATAGCGGCGAAACCACACCGCGCGCCATCCAGATTCTAGGCAATGTTCCCGCCGATATGGCCGAAGCCGCCCGCATCAATGCCGACCGCGGCGCACAGATCATTGATATCAATATGGGCTGCCCGGCCAAAAAAGTCTGTAGCAAGGCGGCGGGCTCCGCCCTGCTGCGGGATGAAACGCTCGTCGCTGCAATACTTGAGGCGGTCACCCGGGCCGTGGCGGTGCCGGTAACGCTGAAGATTCGCACCGGTTGGGACCCCGCTCACCGAAACGCCGTCACCATTGCCAGAATTGCCGAAAACAGCGGTATTCAGGCGCTCACCGTCCATGGCCGTACCCGGGCCTGCGGCTTTTCCGGTGAAGCCGAGTATCATACAATCGCCAGCGTTAAAGCCGCCGTAAGCATTCCGGTGATCGCCAATGGCGACATCGACAGCCCACAAAAAGCCGAGGCGGTTCTCAAGGCAACGAGCGCAGACGCCATAATGGTGGGACGCGCCGCACTGGGTCAGCCGTGGCTGTTCAGGGCCATAGCCGGACATATCGATAAAAACCCTAACCCTACGCTGCCGGAACTGACCGAAATCCGTGCGGTGGTACTCGAACATTTGCAGGAGCTGTACGCTTTTTATGGCGATTATCTGGGAACGCGCATCGCTCGCAAGCATGTCGGCTGGTATTTTGATCACCTACCCTGCGCTATGACGTTCAAGTCCACGTTTAATGCAGCGGAAACCCCGGCTCGCCAGCTGGCACTCATGGGTTCAGCCATGGATAAGATTTGCGAGGATGCTGCAGCATGAGCGAAAGCGAAGTCTCTGACACGACCATCAACGGCAATAATGCAGCGCCAAGCGCCAGCACCTTCATACTGAGCCAGCATGTGCGAACCGCCCTTGGCGATTATTTCGCCCGCCTGGATGGCCAGGACTCGGCCAATCTCTACGCACTGGTGCTGCGGGAAGTCGAACACCCCCTGATCGAAACAGTGCTGGAGCACTGCGGGCGCAACCAAAGCAAGGCGGCCGAAGTGCTTGGGCTCAGCCGCAGCACCCTCCGCAAGAAAATGACTCAATACGGCATCGCCTAGTTGCCACGGATCCAGGACAGCCATGACTACCCGAATTACCCGCGCACTAATTAGCGTTTCCAATAAAACGGGCCTTTTGGACCTCAGCCGTGGGCTGAGCAATCTGGGGGTTGAGATACTTTCGTCCGGCGGCACCTTCAAGGCACTGTCCGAGGCCGGCATCCCGGCGATCGAAGTGTCCCAGTACACCGGCTTCCCTGAAATGATGGGTGGCCGCATCAAGACCCTGCACCCGCGCATCCATGGCGGTATTCTGGGCCGACGCGGCGTCGACGAAGCGGTGATGGCAGAGCATGACATCGGCCCGATAGATCTGGTCGTGGTCAATCTTTATCCGTTCGAAGCCACCATCGCCAGGTCCGATTGCAGCCTGGACGATGCCATTGAAAACATCGACATCGGTGGTCCGGCGATGATTCGCGCAGCCGCCAAGAACCACGCCTCCGTTGGCGTGGTGGTGGATCCCGCTGACTATGGCGCGGTACTGGCAGAACTGACAACCGCTGATTGTTCGTTATCAGCCGAAACGTGTTTCCGATTGGCGATCAAAAGCTTCCGCCACACCGCAGCCTACGATGCGACCATCGCCAGCTACCTCGGCAAAATCGAGGGCAGCGAACCATTTCCCGATCCTCTGGTGTTACGCCTCAATCATGCCCAAGGAATGCGCTATGGCGAAAACCCCCACCAGCACGGTGCTTTTTATGTCGAATCAGCGCCACCGCCCGGCGCCATTGCCGCCGCCCGTCAGTTACAGGGCAAGGAGCTGTCCTATAACAATATCGCCGACGCCGATGCCGCATTGGAATGCGTAAAGGCCTTTGGCGCGGAGCCGGCCTGCGTGATAGTGAAGCATGCCAACCCCTGCGGCGTGGCGCTGGGTCTGACGCAAACCAGCGCCTACGACCGCGCCTACGCGACCGACCCGACCTCGGCGTTCGGTGGCATCATCGCGTTTAATGCGGAACTGAGCGCGGAGACTGCCCAGGCTATCGTCGATCGACAGTTTGTTGAGGTTATTCTGGCCCCCCGTATCGCGCCGGCAGCGCTGGCCATACTGGCCGGTAAACCCAACATACGGGTCATGGAAACCGGCGAGTGGCCGGCAATTCCTGCGCAGGGCTGGGATTGCAAGCGGGTTACCGGGGGTCTGCTGGTGCAGGATCGCGATGAGGGTCGCATCACTCGCGCCGACCTGAAAGTCGTCACCCAAAGGCAGCCGACCGAGAGCGAAATCACCGATTTGCTGTTCGCCTGGCATGTGGCCAAGTTCGTCAAATCCAATGCGATTGTGTATGCCAAGGGACAGCAGACGGTCGGGGTCGGCGCGGGCCAGATGAGCCGCGTCTACTCGGCCCGGATAGCCGCCATCAAGGCGGCCGATGCGGGGCTGGCCGTGGCTGGCTCGGTGGTCGCGTCCGATGCCTTTTTCCCCTTCCGCGACGGCGTGGACTCGGCAGCGGCAGCGGGCGTGACCGCCCTGATACAGCCCGGCGGCTCCATGCGCGACCCGGAAGTGATCGCCGCCGCCGATGAACAGGGTATGGCCATGGTGTTCACCGGCATGCGGCATTTCAGACATTGATGCGCCTCGTCGGGCTGCCGACCGGGCCGATCAACAGGACACATTTCCCATGACCAGCCCGACCTTTACCGACCCCGATCTGGCCGCCAAGACCGACCTTTGCGTCAAATGCGGCCTCTGCCTGCCGCACTGTCCCACCTATATCAAGAGCCGCGATGAGAATGAGTCGCCGCGGGGACGCCTGTCGCTGATTCAGGGCTGGGCCCGAAGCGAACTGAAGGCCACCCCGAAACTCACCTCGCATATCGACACCTGCCTGCTGTGCCGGGCCTGTGAAACAGTCTGTCCGGCTTATGTACCCTATGGCCAGATCGTTGATCGGTTCCGGGGCGCTACCCAGCGGGCCGACCAGTCACTTGCGACCCGCACCACCGCGTGGACGCTGCGCGCCATTTTGACCGGCCCGCGACTGGCACCGCTTGCCCGGCATCTACTGGCCGGCAGTGGCACTGCCACCGTATCCCGAGCGGCGCGCCTGCTGGGCCAGGGCGACCTGGTCGCGGGTCTGCCTGGGGCTACAGCAACACCCCGTCTGGCTCCGGGGCTTTACCCGGCCACCACTGCGGAAACGCGGGGACAGGCGTCCCTGTTTCTGGGATGCACCTCTGCGCTGCTGGATGCAGACACCGTCGCGGCAGCCGTGCGGGTGATGAATGCACTGGGCATCACGGTGGAGATTCCCGACCAGCAAGGCTGCTGTGGTGCCCTGCATCAGCATTCCGGCGATAGCGCCACCGCTACACGCTACATTGCAGACAATCTATCGGCCTTCCGGCATGAGACGCCATCTGCGGCACCCGCCATCGTCAGCTTTGCCAGCGGTTGCGGTGCCATGCTGAAGGACTATGAGCAGACCCTTCCGGGTGATGCGTCGGCTGATTTTTCCCGTCGGGTACGCGATATCAGCCAATTCATCAACGAGATAGCCGGGCCCGAGGGTTTCGCATTGCAGCCACTTTCGGCTACTGTCTGCATCCATTCTCCCTGTAGCCTTAAAAATGTCCTGCGGGCCGACCGTCATGCGGCGGTATTGTTGAAGCAGATACCGAATCTGAATGTGGTGTCCCTGCCCGCGCAGACTCGCTGCTGCGGTGCTGCGG
>JBILXN010000202.1:0-4082 GCA_044378425.1 Methylococcaceae bacterium | reverse complement strand
TAGGAGCCGACACATCAAGGTTCTTAGCTGGGTCGTTGGCAGCACGCCACCGGCCGTGCAGCTTGGGCAATGTTGTTGGGGTTGGGAGTCACGGGCGGTCTTCAAAAGCCAGCCGCCGCCGATCCCGGAGATAGCGCCCTCTCACCAAATGGTCGCTGTACCTAGCGCATCGAAGGCCGCATCGCGCGTAACGAGAGGGATACCTTCGATCAGGCTTTGCGCCGCAAGCATGCGGTCGAATGGATCGCGGTGCTCGCTGAGCAATCCACCCGCTCGCAGGGCATGAAGATAGCTGACTGGCAAATGGCTAAAGCCATCGAGCGCCACCAATTCGTCAAAGCGGGCAACGGCATCGCGCCCGATGTCCAGTTTCCCCAAGCGATACTTTGTTGCAATCTCCCATGCGCTGGCTGCACTGACCAGGAACTCGTTGGCCTCATCCTGGATCAGGTCCCGTACTCGGGGGGTGAGTGCCGGATCATCCGTCCACCACCATAGCAGGGCATGCGTATCCAAGATGTATTTCATCGCGATTCCCACGCATCCAGATCATCTTCTGGCAGCGGCTCGAAAAACGCTTCTGTGACCCGCCCTTGTAAGCGGCCGGGCTGGCGTCGGGCACTGTCTCGTTCGAGCGGCATTAATCGGGCGTATGGCTTCCCCGCTTTTGCCAACAGGATTTCCTGCCCCGCATGCGCCTGTTCCAGCAAGCGTGAAAAATGAGTCTTGGCTTCATGCACGTTGACCACGATTGTCATCTTGATACCACTTAGTTGAGTTAATGGACTAAAAAAAGAATATCAGGCGTGAAGCCAGTTCACTACCGGAGATCAGCATTTAAAAAACCACCGTCAAGGTGGTTAGTGGCGAATTGCGTGCTTCGGTCTGTGCCGATCAAATATCCGCGCTTTCGCCGAGCCACTGGCAGATACGCCACCGGCCGCGCAGCTTGGGTAATGGTGTTGGTGTTGGTGTTGGGAGCGAATCGCTGCTGATGGGCAGTTTTATGATACCAGACAGGTACCATATAGCTATCTGGTAGCCGGCGCGTTCAGCTCACGACATTGCCTGAACTGAATCTTCCCGTTCGAGCGCTTCAAGCGCCCGCTCGAGCAATTCGCCTAGCGGCATATGTTTTTCATCGGCAAGCCGGTACAGGAGGGCGATGGTTTCCGCCGTCGCTTTTATGTTGATCTGCTGGTTCCTGCCGGTCGTGTAGCGGCGGCGGGATGGTGCTCATAATCTATGGGAGAAAACCGTAATTTTCCCACTACACAGATTGGCTGAAGAAAGTGCCCCGGGTCCAGACAGCCCAGAATGCGTAGACAGCCTTCCCGGCGCTCGCTGCGCTGCTGCCGATCACTGCCCCTGTTGATTTACCGGTAACGTACCCCAACATCTTGTGGAGGATTCACAAGGCAAGCCACCTGGCATGCCGCGTCGTACTTAAACCCTCAACCACCCAGAGCACTCCCATGACACATGAAGAGCTGAACCTGTTGCAAGAATTCCTCACTCAACTGGAAAAAATCGGTCACGTTGACAAAGATCCCGATGCGGCGGGTCTGATTGCAAAAACCGCCAGCAAGCAACCCGATGCGCTGTACCTGACGATCCAGAAAGCTCTGCTACAGAATATTGCCTTGGCATCGGCGCAGAAAAGAATCGAAGAACTTCAGCAACAACTGGCACAGGCAAGACAGACACCCACCGCCAAATCACGGTTTCTGGGCAATGATCCGTGGGCAACACCGCCGAGCATGCCTCAAAGCTTCGGAACCCAAGCCATTCCATCCGCCATCCCCTCCCCTAGCCCCGGTCAGTTTATGGGCAATACCGGCAGTTTCCTCGGTAGCATGGCGCAAACGGCCGCGGGTGTTGCCGCAGGTGCATTTTTATTTCATGGCATCAGCAATCTGCTGAGTGAGCAGCACATGAACCATGATCAAAACCATGAGTTTTCCCATACCAATCATGAAAACACCGCCGATGCCATGGACGACCACCGACCGGACGACGCGTTTGAAGCTTATGGCCACCAGGTCGATACGACCTACTCAGATGACGATGACGGCCCGGACAGCATTGATGTTTAGGAGATTCAATCAGGTCGCTTTAATTTTTTGGCTCAACACCGGCTCAAAGGAAAAGCAAGCACACTATCAATTGACGCGGCCTGGCACCAAACCATCAGCAAACGATCCAGACCGATGGCTACCCCCGAGCAATCCGGCAAGCCCTTCCGCAAGGCAGACAGCAGTCGTTCATCCTGGGGGTATACAGGCAAATTCAATGCCTTGCGGCGGTCGCAATCGGCATTGAACCGCGCAGACTGCTCGACGGCATCAGCCAGTTCATGAAAACCGTTACCCAGTTCCATCCCCGCCATGAAAACCTCCACTCGCTCAACCAGTCGGCCATCATGAGCACAGACCCTGGCGAGTGAGGGCATGAAGGCGGGATAGTGATAGACCGCTGTGAGCCGGTTGCGACCCAGATGGGGCTGGACAAAGTGGCTAAACAGGATATCCAGCCAAACCGTTCGATCATCGCCGCAGAGCTCAGCGGCTTCCACAAGGCCCAGCACCCGGGCACGGGCATCAAACTCGTCGATACTGGCGGTGAGTGGATCCAGCTCTATGTAGCGACTGAAGATATCGCCATACGCATACCGTTCAGGCGCCATAAGTGTCTGCCCGAACAATTCGGCAACCAGCGCTTCGATTTCTGCCATCAGGTCAAACAGCGAAAAGCCGGTTCGATACCATTCCAGCAGGCTAAATTCAGGATTATGATGCCGCCCTGATTCCTCATTACGAAACGCCTTGCAAATCTGGAAAATGTCGCCGCTGCCTGCTGCCAACAGTCGCTTCATGGCAAATTCGGGGGAGGTCTGCAGGTACAAATCGCATCCGACGGCTTGTCCCGGCCAACTAAAGGTAGTGACAAAGGGCGACAACCCGGGATCGGTGCCGGTAGCTCTGGAAAGTAATGGCGTTTCGACTTCCAACACCGCGCGCGCGCCGAAAAACTGCCTGATCACCGCGTTCATCCTGGCACGTCTGAGTAATAACTCATGACTACAGGCGGGCTGCCAGACCGTTTCGTGTGACATATTCCAATCCGCTTTATGTCCCCCCAACCCAAACCTACAGGCAAGGAAGAGGGGATCGGCTACAGCAGATTTACTTGACCCGCGAAACGTATTCGCCGTTGCGTGTATCGACCTTGATCATCTCATCGGTCTGGATGAACAGCGGCACCCGCACCACCGCGCCGGTTTCAAGCGTTGCCGGCTTGCCACCACCGCCTGAGGTATCGCCACGGACGCCCGGGTCGGTTTCAACAATCTTGAGTTCGACGAAGTTGGGGGGCGCTACACCTATGGGCGAGTTGTTGTAAAGCGTCACCTGGCAAGTGTCCTGCTCTTTCAGCCACTTCCTGGCATCAGCAATAGCGGCGGCATCAGCGGCATATTGCTCAAACGTTTCGATGACCATGAAGTGCCACATTTCGCCATCGTTGTAGAGATACTGCATATCCGTATCAACCACATCGGCGGTTTCCATGGTTTCGCCTGACTTGAAGGTACGCTCGATGACGCGGCCAGTCTTGAGGTTACGCAGTTTGACGCGGTTGAACGCCTGCCCCTTGCCAGGCTTGACGAACTCGTTCTCAAGGATGTTGTAGGGATCACCATCCATCATCACTTTCAAACCGCCCTTGAAATCGCTGGTGCTGACTGTCGCCATTCGTGCCTCTTACCCTGTGATTAGCTCAAATTGAGTGGCGCATTATAATGAGTTGTTGCTTGCTTATGAATCACTCACTTCAATGCCCCCCACCTGGCAGGCCGAAATGGCCGAATCTTTTACCGACCCGCTGGCACTGCTCCGCTTCCTCGGGCTCAATCCTGACGCCTATCGCGAAGGGCTGGATGCCGAAAGGCTGTTCCCGTTCCGGGTAACGCGGCACTACGCCCGGCAGATACGGCAGGGCCATATCAACGATCCGCTGCTGCGCCAGGTGCTGCCGGTTGGCGCTGAAAAGCTCGAATACCCGGGTTACGGTGCCGATCCGGT
>JBILXN010000201.1:0-4086 GCA_044378425.1 Methylococcaceae bacterium | reverse complement strand
CCATAGTGCTCAATCTTCTGATCAAAGTTGGCCAGTTCCTCTTTTTTCTGCTTGCTGCTCAGTACATCCCACTGGTTGATGACCCAGAATGCCCGCTGCAACACCCGCTTGCGCTGGTTGTGGATTTCAGCCAGAAGTTCTATTTCCTCCCCCTCCAGCAGATGAAACACCTTCATCGCGATGACGAAGGCTTTGGCATCGTTCTCGACATAGGTTTTGGTCACCTTGCGGTGGCGCGGATTGACCACGCCCAGCCCCGGCAGGTCGACCAGGACGACATTGTCCGGAATGTTCACATCGGCAAGATAGATTTCCGCCTGATTCACGAACAGGACATCGGCGTAATCCTCCGTGACATAGTTCGGCAGGTCCTCCAGGGTGATCTCGCGGGTGGCCCCGCTCAGTTTGTCCCAGCCCTCGATCAGTGCCTTGAGTTCGTCGAAAAACTTCTGCTTGTTGAAGGTCCCGTATTGGCTCTTGTGGCGTTCGATATCGCTGTTGAGCCGAACCAGCACGTCGGATCGGCTGAGTACGCGATATAGCTCCGGATTGGTGCGGAGTTCCTTCGACAGTTCCTCCAGATAGAGGTCCTTCAGTTCCGCCCGCTCGGCTTCACTGAGATACGAGATGATGGCCTTGTTGACGCGGCCCTTGCGGATCAGGGTCGGGATGGCGGTCAGCGACTTGGTCGCCTGCGGCAGAATGTCATCGCCCAGCACCGCATTGATGATGGTGCTCTTGCCGGCCGAAAACGCCCCAAGGAAAGCGACAGGAAACTCCGGCGATTTCAGCCGCTCCAGCCAGGAGCGCTTGCGATTAATGAAGTATTTGAAGTCGTCCGACACATCCAGATAGGGCGCGGCGGCGTCAAAAACCTCAAACAGGCGGGTAAACGCCTTCACGTAATTAGTGTAATCCGCCTCTTTCATCGCGTCGTTTTCCTTATGGGAGCTTATGGGGCAGGGGGTGCGGCCGGCCGGGCTGATCCTCAAGGATCACCCCGCGCCCGTCATGGCCGGAGGGTATGGGCCAAGTTTATCATTTATGACATGCAGGCTTCCTGCCAGCCAGCGATCAGGTCACAGAGGCGAGATACGCATCAGCGCTCATCAGGGCGTCCAGTTCGGCGGGGTTGGACGGCCGGACACTGAACAGCCAGGCCGCATAGGCGTCCTGATTGACCGACTCAGGCGCAGAAGCCAGCAGCGGATTGACCTCGACGATCTCGCCCGACACCGGACTGTGAATATCAGAGGCGGCCTTGACCGACTCAATCACGGCGACCGGCGCGGCGGCCTTGACCACTTTGCCGGCGTCCGGCAGGTCAATGAACACCACGTCGCCCAGTTGCGCCTGGGCAAAATCGGTAATGCCGACCCGGACAATACCGCTGTCTTCGAGCTTCGCCCATTCGTGGCTTTCGGCGTATTTTAGGTGGCTGGGTAGATGACTCATCGTAAATTATTCCCGTCTGGTGATGGCCTGTTGCCGCAGGCTTAGGTATCTTCCCGCAAAGTACGAGAAAAACCCCTTGAGGTAAAGTAAATGGATGGGCAAACGCAACCGCTGGATGGACGCGGGGGTTTCGCTGCACGCCGGTACCGCCCGGCCCGGCCCCTGAATTCAGAGCCGAAGGCTCAGGGTTGCCGGCCACTGCCCTATGACACCGATTTTAACGCCTCGTCACGGGATGGGTCAGCACATTGAACAACCGCGCTATCCGCATCGCCCGCAGCCTTTGCCTGCTCACGGCGCTCGTGCCCGCGCTCAGCCTCGGGGAGCCCCGCATCCTGATCGGACCGACCGAACCGGAGGAGGAACCCGAAGTGGTGGACACCATCTCCGGCCTCAGTTACGACCAGCTCAAACGCCTGCGCGAGCTGCGGAAATGGCTGGAGGAGCGCCAGATGATCCGCGAACAGCGGCAACTCGGTCACCGCTCACTGCGCCCGAATGGTGAATTATTTTCCGACCGGGAACTGCTCTCGCCGCTGGGCCAGCGCTACAGCGACCGACTGCCGGCCTTCAGCGCCCGCAGTGGTGGCGGCCTCACACTGCCGCCCCTGCCCCACTTCGACACCCGCGACGACGACGTGGGCGCCTCGCGGGCGGAGTTACCGTTCACCCCGCTGCCTGATCCCGCCGGGGCGGCCACAACGCCCACAGCGCCGACCCCGCCCGCCACGAGCCCCGAGGGTCGCCGCATTACCCATATCTTCATGCCGACACCGGCGGGCCAGGACGACGCGCCGCAAATCGAATACGAACTGAACCACACCGACGCCCCCTCAACCGGCCATGACTGACTTCCTGCGCCGCGCCGAACATCAGTATGACGATCCGCTATCGCTGATCTGGCTGGACTGCGCCGCCCGCGTCGGCTTCCGTGTGCAACGCTCGGCTGACGCGTATGCCTCCAGCGATGGCCGAGGCACCCTGCTGATTGCAACCGGAGACCAGTTCGACCCCGATGACTGCCTCGGCCAGATGATTCTGCACGAACTCTGTCATGCCCTGGTCGAGGGCGAAGACGGCGAGCGGGCGCTGGATTGGGGGCTGGACAACACACGCATGGGCCATCCGTGGCGGGAACACGCCTGCCTGAGGTTACAGGCCTGGCTGGCAGACAGCGTCGGACTGCGCGACTTTTTCGCCCCGACCACCGACTTTCGTCTGAGCTTCTGGGCTACGCTGCCGGCCGACCCTCTCCAAGCCACGCCGGCGAGCGGTGGCCGTCGGGAACGCAGTTGCGTAGCGGCCCGCATCGCCGCCTGGCGCTCGGCCCAACCCCGTTGGCAAACCGCGCTGACCGAAGCCCTCAGTGCCAGTGCGGCCATTGCCGCAACCGTGCGACACCTGCGACCGCTGGCGCCAGATTCAGGTCCGAAGCCCGACCCGGAGGCCGCCGCACGGCCTTCGCTCTGGGCCACCGCGGTCGAGCCACCCCCCGTCCACCCAGCCGGCCACGCCACCGTCGTGGCTTATTTCCAGGGCTACTCCTGCCAGGACTGTGCCTGGAGTTATCGCGGCCGCGGCCGTTTGCGCTGCCGCCACCGTCCCGCCGTGGCGCTGGCGGAGGACGCCCCGGCCTGCAGCCGCTACGAGCCCGCGACCGAACTGGATTGCCAGACCTGCGGCGCCTGTTGCCGGGAAGCTTATGATTCGGTTGAAGTGTCGGCCCGCGACCCCATCAATCGCAGCCATCCTGAATGGATTCTGGTCATGGATACCCACCGCAAACTCCAGCGCGCGGGTTCACGCTGCATTGCGCTCAACGGTGGCCACAACCCGACTGAAGCCTATGCCTGCAGCATCTACGCTGACCGCCCTCGCAGCTGCCGCGACTTCACCCGCGGGAGCGCCCATTGTCTCGACGCACGGCGGCGGGTGGGACTTTCGCTGTAAATCCGGCGGCCCGCAACGCCGACAGCATCAAGGGGCCCCGGCGGGCTTGAGCGGGGCTGCGGGCGGGGTCGGCGTCGGGGCGGACGCGGGCGGGGTGGCCGGCAGATAGGACAGATCACCCGCCTCGTACAGCCGGTGACCCAGGCCGATCATGCAGCCGGCATAAAGACTGTCGTAGTAGGCCTGCTCGTTGTGCAGATCCATGTGACCGACCGGAATGCGGGTGCCGACCCCCACCCCGCCACCGACGACCGCACCCCCGCTACCGCCAAAACCGCCGCCCACACCCACACCCACGCCGTACGGCGGCAGGGTGCCGGTTTGAGTATGCACCCGCCCCATGGCGATCTGCCGGCAGCGGGTATCATCGGCGGCAAATTGGGCCGGGGTTTTGCCGGAACCGGCCCTGGCGGTAACGCCGGGCCCGGTCGGGTCGTTGGCACAGGCGCTCAGCAGCAGGCAGAGCGGCGGCAGGGCGTACACAATTCTGTTGGCCATAGGTCATCCTCGTGGTTTGTGATGGCCAGGGGTCAGGCATGCCCCGGCCCGGTACAGTGCCGACAGCGACCGCCGAAGGCACGGCTAACGGCGTTACAATGCGGCGAGATCCAATCCCCTCTGACATCATGAACCGAATCATCCGCTTGCTGAAAACGCCCTGGCTGCGCATCGTACTGGCTG
>JBILXN010000044.1:0-13954 GCA_044378425.1 Methylococcaceae bacterium | reverse complement strand
TCGATGGCGGCGGCGGCCCGTCGCACACCTTCTTCCAGCGTATCAGCCAGACCCGCCGCGTAAATCGCCGCGCCAGCGTTAAGCATAACCACATTGCGAGCAGGGCCTTTAATACCCGCCAGAACCTCGCGGATCATTGCCAGACTTTCCGTCGCGGACTCTACCGCCAGCCAGCTCAAAGGTTCGCGCTGCAGACCGAAACGCTCCGGGGTAAGGGTATAGCACTCAATACGACCCTGCTTTAGTTCGGCCACCTGAGTGGGCGCACCAATGCTGATTTCGTCCAGCCCGTCATCGGCATGTACGACCAGCACATGGTCACTGCCCAACTCGCGCAATGCCTCGGCCATCGGTTCGACCCATTCCTCGGAATAGACACCGACCACTTGATTGGGAGCACCGGCGGGGTTGGTCAGTGGTCCCAGCAGATTGAAAATCGTCCGCACGCCCAGTTCGCGGCGTGGCCCTATGGCGTATTGCATCGCACCGTGATGCCGCTGTGCGAACAGAAAGCCCAGTCCGACCTGCTCAATACACTCTTTGACCTGCCAGGGCGTCAGGTTGAGATTGACACCGGCCGCTTCCAGTACATCGGCGCTACCGGTACTGCTTGAAACCGACCGATTGCCATGTTTGGCGACTCGCCCACCGGCCCCCGCCACCACAAAGGCGGCGGCCGTACTGATGTTGAAGGTATGGGTTCCGTCACCGCCGGTGCCGCAGGTATCGATCAGGTGGTCGCAACTGACCGGGACTCGCGTCGCCATCTCACGCAGAACGGTAGCCGCCGCGACCACCTCCTGGACAACCTCGCCCTTGGCCCGCAAGGCAATCAGAAATCCGCCAATCTGGGCCGGTGTCGCGCCACCGGTCATGATGGTGTGCATGATCTTGCTCATGGCCTCGGGATAGATATCCTGGCCGCTAAGCAAATGGTTAATGGCAGAGCTTATTTTCATGAGTGCTCAAGGGTCTTGAGGTAAGTGGCGAGCGGGCCGGAAAAAGGCCCACGGTGGTGGTGGTTACTCAGCAGACGACGGGGAATCAACACAACAGGGCACGCCATGGCTTCGAACGTCTTGATCAGCGACGCAGAAAATTGGCCAGCAGATCATGTCCCTGTTCAGTCAGGATGGATTCCGGGTGAAACTGCACACCCTCAACATCCAGTTCACGATGGCGGACACCCATGATTTCCTCTATGCCGCCGTCGCGGTTCTGGGTCCAGGCTGTCACTTCAAGGCAGGCCGGCAGGCTGGCCTGCTCAATCACTAGCGAGTGATAGCGAGTGGCCTGAAAAGGATTGTTGAGGCCATGAAACACACCGATATCATGGTGATAAACCATTGAGGTCTTGCCATGCATGATGCTCTTGGCATGAATGACGTTGCCGCCGAAGGCGTAGCCGATGCTCTGGTGGCCGAGACAAACCCCCAGAATGGGATACCGGCCGGCATAGCGGCGAATGGTATCGACCGAAATACCGGCTTCCTTGGGGGTACAGGGGCCCGGCGAAATCACGATCTTGTCCGGTTTGATCCGGTCGATCTCCTCCACCGCGATCTGGTCATTGCGCACCACCTCAACCGTGGCACCCAGTTCCGAAAAATACTGGACGAGGTTGTAGGTGAACGAGTCGTAATTGTCGATCATCAGTAGCATATAATTGCTATCCTATTGTTCTATATGGCTGTGATTCCAGAAGATCAAGATTGATACCTGCTCAGGTACCCGCTTTTTATTTTGATACCCCCGCGCCGATGGTCTGGAACCGAATGCACGATGGCCGCTATTGTCTCTCATATCGACCCCGACTCAAACCGCATCAGCCATCGCGGCCATTCTTCATGCCGATATTCTTCAGCTAGGCTTCGGTGATGCCAGTCTTTGGCGTGCCACCGTTGACGACCTCGCAGACATTGCCAATGGCCTTACCTTGCTAACGCCTTCATCGCGCCACCTCATCTTCCATTCGTCCTGAGCGTGTCGAAGGCTATGGACGGAAGATGCCGAAGGCCCTTCGACAGTCTCAGGGCGAATGGTGGTTAAAAAGTCGCCTTCATAGCAACGCCCTGACATTCGCCAACACCTCCGCGCGCTCGGCATCCAGCGCGGCAATTTCGTCCATGATGGCCTGCGGGCTGCGGTGGATGACTTCCTCGCCGCCGTTCGGGTTTTTCACCGATAGGTCATAGGTCGCGGCATCAACGCTCCAGCGTTTCTCGGTGTCGGCCTTGATCATCTTGATGATATTGCAGAAATTCTTGAAGGCTGCTTCAAACATGAGGCCCCGTCATTTTGGAAATAGCCAAAACAGCTACTGTACTGGAAACCCCCTAACGTAGAAAAACGAATGGTGCCGCCGCAGATTTTTTGCAAAACAGATTTGGACCTCCCGCCCATGAGGCATAGGCGGAAGCATCATCCGCGGCTGGTAACCACTCTAAGGTGCGCCGATATCTCGCCACCTTCTGGGTTCGCTTTCCAGACTGTTGTCGCCTTGAGGGGCCGTTCTATCAACCACCGTGCCGAAACAGCTTACGCTCACTCAGGCTGACGGATTGCCCGAACCGACGTTAGCGGTCAAACTCCCCCTTCAGCTGACTCCCCCCTTACCAGGTTTTCCATGAGCGCATCCCCCCTTCATCTTGAACTGCTGGCTCCCGCCAAACATGCTGACATCGGCATCGCCGCCATCAACCATGGTGCTGACGCGGTCTACATAGGGGGTCCGACCTTTGGCGCCCGTTATAACGCAGGCAACACTATTCATGATATCGAACGCCTGACGCGCCATGCCCATCGTTTCAACGCGCGTGTTTTCATCACCGTCAATACCATTCTGCGCGATGACGAACTGGAGCCCGCCCGACAGTTGGCCTATCAGGTGTATGAGGCGGGCGCGGATGCCCTGATCGTTCAGGACATGGGGTTGACGATGCTGGATCTGCCGCCGATCCAGCTGCATGCCAGCACCCAGTGCGACATTCGCACCCCCGAGAAAGCGCGGTTTCTTGAAGAGGTGGGATTCTCTCAAATTGTAGTAGCCCGTGAGCTGACGCTGGAGCAAATAGGTTCGGTCGCCACCAGACTTGAACGGGCGGTGCTGGAGTTTTTCATTCATGGCGCGCTCTGCGTTGCGTACAGCGGTCAGTGTTACGTCAGCCATGCCCAAACCGGCCGAAGCGCCAATCGCGGTGATTGCTCCCAGGCCTGTCGCCTGCCCTATGACGTGCTGGATAGTCAGGGCAGAGTCGTGGCGCATCAGAAACACGTCCTGTCGGTCAAGGACAACGATCAAAGCGCCAATCTGCGGGCACTGGTGGATGCGGGGGTGAGAAGTTTCAAAATTGAGGGCCGTTACAAGGATCTGGCCTATGTGAAGAACATCACCAGTCATTACCGCCGGCTGCTGGACGACCTACTGGCAGAACGGTCGGATCTGGGGCGCGCATCCAGCGGCACAACGCGGCTGTTTTTTACGCCGGAACCTGAACGCAGCTTCAACCGCGGCACTACCGACTACTTCGTCAACGGTCGCAAGGAGGACATAGGCGCCTTCGATACGCCAAAGCCTGCCGGCTTGCCCCTGGGTTGGGTGACCGAAACGGCTGAGGGGCATTTTGTGGTGGACCTGCATCAGGACACCGCCGCACTCAACAATGGGGACACCCTGACCTACTACGATCTGCAAAAGGAGCTGCGCGGCTTTCGGGTCAATGTCGCGGAACCGTTGGGAGGGCAGCGTTGGCGGGCTTATCCCAATGAAGGGATCAAGAGCCTCAAGGATTTCCGCAAAGGGCTTGAACTTTCCCGCAGCAGGGACATGACCTGGGAGCGGTTGATGGAAAGCGACCACACGTCCGAACGCCGCATCGCCCTTGACCTGATACTGATCGAAACACCCAGTGGCCTGGCGCTACAACTGGAAGACGAGGAGGGTCATACCGCTTATGTCGAGCTGTCCCATCCATGGCAGGCTGCCCGCGATGCCGTCAAGTCAGAGGCATCAACCAGAGAGGCATTGGCAAAACTCGGCAACACCCATTTCGAGGCCCGCAACATCATCGTCCAACCCCTGCAACGGGATTACCCCGGCTTCTGGCCCGCTTCGCTGCTGAATGCGCTTCGCCGCGAGGGGGTCCAGGCACTGGAACAGACGCGTGCCGATCACTGGGCCCGCCTGCCCAAATTGCCCCCGCTGACGCCGCCAGCGCTCTATCCGGGCGATAGCCTGAGTTACCTCGCTAACGTCTACAACCATCAGGCCCAGCAGTTTTATCTCAAACATGGGGTCAAGGTAGTCGAATCCGCCTACGAGAGCCATGAGGAACAGGGCCATGTCAGCCTGATGATCACCAAGCACTGCATACGCTACTCGCTGTCGCTGTGCCCCAAACAGTCAAAAGGCGTGACTGGCGTCCAGGGCACGGTGCGGGCTGAACCCATGCAACTCATCAACGGCAAGGAACGCCTGACCCTGCT
This sequence comes from Methylococcaceae bacterium, assembly GCA_044378425.1. Taxonomy (GTDB): domain Bacteria; phylum Pseudomonadota; class Gammaproteobacteria; order Methylococcales; family Methylococcaceae; genus UBA6136. The sequence goes on along the minus strand of JBILXN010000044.1, from coordinate 9,469 downwards.
TTTCGACTGTAAACCCTGCGAGATGCACGTGGTAGGCAAAATAAAACGCGGCATCGTCCAAGAAATGGCCGAGCACCCCCTCCATTTCTATCGGGCCAAACCGCCGGCTTGAAAGGTCCCGGCAGTCACTGTGGGTGTCCTCAATTGATCGTGGGCTGTTCCAGCACGATGAGCGACTTGAGGTACTCATACTGCCAGGTCTCCTGGGTATTGACATCAATTTCAGCCACCGACAGCAATTCGATGCTGGAATCAGGTTTTACATCCATCTCCAGCGATTCCACATCCGGCAGCATCAGGGTCCAGGTCAGCTCGTTGAGCTGTTTGCCCTCATCGTAGGCCGCTTCACAGACTTCGGGCGACAGCCTGAAGGTGATGAAGAAAAAGGACACATTGGTCTGTTCAATCGCCTCATCGACGACTTCATCCCACATTTCCTCAAACTGCACACAGTCAACGATCCGTCGGGTTGCGACCGCTTCCGCGATGGCATCGATCAAGTCGTCGATCCTTTCCGCCCCATCGGCCTGAGTAGCGATCGCACTGAGGGTCAGTTCCTTCAAAAATTCTCCTAAGTTTTCTGTATCCATGAGCGTAGTGATGAAATCCAGGGTAGTGATTGATACTCCCGGCATGATACCGCTAACACGCGGGAGTGTGGGTCCTGACGATGGAATCGATGTTCACGCCAAACACACCCATGCACCCGGTACGCTTCTCCGGCCGGGGCATCAGCCCGCGCGCTCAACCGCCAGGAACCACTCCACTCCAGCCGGCCTCTCACAGCAATTATCGAACTGATACCTCATCGCTGCCCATGCCACTTCAGCCCTTTCATCCCGCCGTTGCCAGCTGGTTCAAAGACCGTTTTGCCGCACCTTCGGACTGTCAGGTCGGCGCCTGGGAGGCCATACGCGCGCGGCAGGCGGTGTTAATCTCGGCACCGACCGGCTCCGGCAAGACGCTGGCGGCCTTTCTGTCTGCCATCGACGATCTGGTCCGGGAAGGCGAGCATTTCGGTCTGCCCCATGAAACCCGCGTGCTCTATATTTCGCCACTGAAGGCCCTCAGCAACGATATCCACAAAAATCTGGAAGCCCCGCTGGAGGGCATTCATAGCCGGCTGTTCGAACAGGGCGCAACCCGGCTGGTCATCCGGGCTCAGGTCCGGACCGGCGACACGCCCGCCCACATCCGCACCAGCATGGGCAAATGCCCGCCTCATATCCTCGTCACCACACCGGAGTCAGTCTACATCCTGCTCACCAGCGAGAGTGGCCGACGAATGCTGAGTACGGTACAGACCGTTATTGTCGATGAGATCCATGCGCTGGTCGGCAGCAAGCGCGGTTCGCACCTGTCGCTTTCGCTGGAACGACTGGCGCGACTGACCCAACGCCCCCTACTGAGAATCGGCCTATCCGCCACCCAGAACCCTATTAGCACCGTTGCGGCCTTCCTGACCGGTGGAGCCGAATGCCGGATTGTGGACACCGGCCACCGCCGCAAACTGGATCTTGCCATTGAATTGCCACAACTTCCGCTGGAAGCGGTGCTCTCTGCTGAAGCGGCAAAAGATATCCATGACCGTATGGCGGAGCTGATCCGCCATCACCGCACGACCCTCATTTTCGTCAATACCCGTCGCATGGCCGAGCGACTGGCGCGGGGCCTGAGCGAACGCATCGGGGAAGACAATGTGACCTCCCACCATGGCAGTCTGTCGCGGGAACAGCGACTCTCGGCCGAACACCGACTCAGGAACGGTCAACTACAGGCACTGGTGGCTACCGCCTCTCTGGAACTCGGTATCGACATCGGCGATGTGGACCTGGTTTGCCAACTGGGCAGTACCGGTTCCATTGCCGGCCTGCTGCAGCGTGTCGGACGCTCCGGCCACAGCGCCAGCGGACTACCGAAGGGGCGATTGTTCCCGACCAGCCGCGATGATTTGATTGAGTGCATCGCGTTACTGGATGCGGTCCGGCGGGGCGAACTCGACCGCCTGGAGCTACCCGATCAGCCGCTGGACGTCCTCGCCCAACAGATCATCGCGATAGTCGCCTGTGAAGATATCGGCGAAGACGAACTGTTCCGGATCGTCACCCGGGCCTACCCCTACCGCCAGCTTGATCGGGCAGATTTCGACGCCATCATTGGCATGCTGGCCGAAGGCTACAGTACCCGCCGCGGCCAGCGGGCCGCCTACCTCCACCGCGACGGCATCCACCGGCGCCTGCGTGCCCGCAAGGGCGCCCGACTCACCGCCATGACCTGTGGCGGGGCGATACCTGACACAGCCGAATACCGGGTGATACTTGAGCCTGCCGGCGAATTCATCGGCACCGTTGATGAGGATTTCGCCATCGATAGCATGGCCGGCGACATCTTCCAGCTCGGCAACGCCAGCTGGAAAGTGCTGCGGCTGGAGGGCGGTACGCTGCGGGTAGAAGATGCCCGCCATCAGCCCCCCAGTATTCCGTTCTGGTTCGGCGAGGCGCCCGGACGGACGTTCGCCCTCTCCACTGCCGTCTCACAACTGCGGCAAGCCGTGGCCGAACGCCTGTCACCGCCGCTCGGGCCTGAGAGCCCACCCCACCTGAACCTCACCGCTGCCCTCGCCTTCTTGCGGGACACGATCGGTATTTCCGAGGCCGCAAGTCAGCAGGCGATCCATTATCTGGCCGCTGCCAAACAGGCACTGGGCGTAGTGCCGACACTGGATACCCTGGTGTTTGAGCGTTTTTTCGATGAGTCCGGTGGCATGCAGTTCATCATCCACGCGCCGTATGGCAGCCGCGTCAACCGCGGCTGGGGCCTTGCCCTGCGCAAGCGGTTTTGCCGAAGTTTCAATTTCGAGTTGCAGGCTGCGGCGACCGAGAATGCCATCATCCTCTCGCTGGGCAGCTCGCAAAGTTTCGAACTGGCCGACGTCGCCCGCTACCTGAACGCTGCTACGGTCCGGGATATCCTGATTCAGGCCGTGCTGGATGCGCCGATGTTCACCGTGCGCTGGCGCTGGAATGCCGTCTGCTCACTAGCGCTGCGACGCTTTCAGGGCGGGCGCAAAACTCCGCCCTATCTGTTACGGATGCAGGCCGAGGATCTGGTCACGGCGGTGTTTCCCGACCAGCTCGCCTGTATCGAAAACATCGCTGGTGATCGGCAGATTCCCGACCACCCGCTCGTCGGTCAGACCCTGCACGACTGCTTGACCGAAGCCATGGATATAGACCGGTTAACCAGCATCCTCCGCGACATTGAGCGGGGCGCTATCCGCATTGAGTGCCGCGATCTGGTCGAGCCCTCACCGCTGGCCGCGGAAATCGTCAATGCCCGCGCTTACAGCTTCCTCGACGGTGCACCGTTAGAGGAACGCCGCACCCGGGCAGTCACCAGCCGCCGCTGGCTGGACCCAGCCGAGGCCGGGGATCTCGGGCGTCTCGACCCGGCCGCCATCGACCGCGTACGTACCGAGGCCTGGCCGGAGGCAGGCAACGCCGATGAGCTGCACGATGCCCTGCTGACGGCCGGCTTCATCACGCGGGAGGAATCAGTGCCAACCTGGGGTATCTGGTTACATGCCTTGATCCAGCAGGACCGTGCTGCGGAACTGGACTTCGGGCAAGGGCATACGCTCTGGGTCGCCGCCGAGCGTCTGCCGCTGTATGGGGCACTGTACCCGGGACTGTACCCCCACGGTGCTTCGGCCAACGGTCCGGCCCTGAGCCGGCCTGGCCTCATCGCCCGGCTTCCCGAGGCCTATGCCTCTGCGACCTTAACGCCCGAGGATGCATTACGGGAAATAGTGCGGGCACGGCTCGGCTGTTGCGGTCCGGTCTTCGCGACCGCTTTGGCCGAGGCTCTGCTTTTGCCGATAAGCCAGATCGAACAGGCCTTGCTGGCACTGCAGTCGGACGGGAGTGTGCTGCGGGGTCAGTTTTCTCCCCCGACCGGATGCGATGGCCCGGCCCAAACGGGCAACGCCGAATGGTGCGATCGGCGGCTGCTGGCCCGCATCCACCGCTATACCTTGAACCGCCTGCGGCAAGAGATCGAACCGGTGGCCACCGGCGACTTCATGCGCTTTCTGTTTCGCTGGCATCACCTGCATCCCGATAGCCCGCTTCAGGGTGCCCAGGCGCTGGCGGCGATACTGGCTCAGCTGGAGGGCTTCGAGGCGCCAGCGATGGCATGGGAAGGCGATGTGTTGCCAGCGCGACTGGCGGATTATGATCCCGCCTGGCTTGATAGCCTGTGCTTATCCGGCAAGACGGTATGGACGCGACTCAGCCCCGCCAAGGGCGGTCAGGGACCGGTCAAGGCGTCGCCCCTGAGTATTCTGGGCCGGCGTCACCTACCCTACTGGCGACCGAGCGGGGCAGCCAGCGATGTGGCTGATCTGTCAGCTACAGCCCGCCACGTGGCTGACGTGATGTCGGTGCGGGGCGCACTGTTTTTCGAGGAACTGGTCGATCACTCCCGCCTGCTGAAAAGCCAACTGGAAACTGCACTGGGTGAACTAGTGGCACGCGGTTTTGCCGCCTCCGACAGTTTTAGCGGCTTGCGGGCCTTACTGGTGCCGGAACAGCGCAAACAGCGCTACCGACACCTGTCGTTTGGCATGGAAGAGGCAGGACGCTGGACCCTGCTGCAACCGTTGGAGGCCGTTGTGGCGGCAACGCCCTCACCCGATGGTGCCGACACCACCCGCACCGCACTGGAGCATATCGCAGGGGTATTGCTGGCGCGCTATGGGGTGATGTTCAGGGCGTTATTGACCCGCGAGCATTCGGCACCGCCCTGGCTGGAACTGCTGCCCATCTATCGCCGACTGGAGGCACGCGGCGAGATTCGGGGCGGTCGCTTCGTGGCGGGGCATTTTGGCGAGCAATTCGCACTCCCTGCCGCAGTCGAAAGCCTGCGCAAGGTTCGCAAGCAGCCGGACCAGACACTGATCACGCTCAGTGCCGCCGATCCGCTTTGTCTGGCCGGCATCGTGACGCCGGGCCATCGTCTGCCGGCGCTTAGCGGCAACCGGATACTCTATCGAGGGGGTGTTCCCATCGCCCAACTCAGCGGAAAGGCGGTAGCGTTTCTGGTCGCCGAGGCCGCTGAAGAGGACGCCTGGGACATCAGGAACCGCCTCACCCGGCGGGTGCTACCCCCTCGACTCAAGGCCTATCTGAGTTAGCGGCGGCGTGCTCAAGTGCCAGCAGATCGTGCGGGGTGTTGATATTAGTGAAAAGCTCGGGCCGGTCGCTGTAATCAACCCGGATCACAGGCTGCGACGCGATGAAGGCCTGCACCTTGCGTTGACCGGTTTCAAGGTAGCGTTCGAGGGCGCCAGCGACGCGGGTTTTCGCCAGCAGAAATACCGGATGCAAACGGACGCCGTCATCGGCTACAGCCAACTCGGCATCACTGGCAGCCAATGCCACGGCAAGCCGCTGCAGCATCGGGCCGGTCATCAAGGGCGTGTCGCAGGGTATGGTCAGCGTATACGGCGTCGTTGCGCTACCCAGGGCGCTGAGCAGCCCCGCCAGAGGGCCCTCGTAGCCGTCGGTAGAATCGGTGATAACCCGATGCCCGAACTGCCGGTAGCGGTCGAGATGGCGGTTGGCATTGATCAGCACATGCCCGGCGACCTCATCAAGCGCGGCCAACCCATGGCAGACCAGCGGCTGACCGCGAAACAGCAGCAGCCCCTTGTCTGCGCCACCCATGCGCCGCCCCTGCCCGCCCGCCAGAACGACACCTGTGATGTGAGTCCTGTCTATCATGACGGGCGGCGGATAAGCTGAAAACCGGTATCAGACATTGCAATTTCAATCATGAGGTGACGCCGATGTGTGCCGACAGCGCGCGAATCGGCTTGTTGTGAGCGGTCGGTGGTGTGCAGCACAGGGTTATGATCTATCGAACCGCCGTCAGGGGACCTCGAACAACCCACCATTTCACCCAAATCATGAGCCTAATGTACTGACTTATAGTGCGCTGTTCGCACTGATGTGAGGTTTTTCGAGGTTCCGATCAGCACAGAAAAGGCCCACAACGCTCAACACGCAGGCGTGTGCCGGTGAGCGAGGATCGGTCGCGGGGTGTGATGGGTCACGCCGGACGCCAGAGCCGCCGGTACTCGCCATCCGGGTCGTGTTCAGCCGCCTGCTTTTCTACGTTGAACCGGCGCCCTCCCCTAGGATCGGTGCCCCGTCCCGCAATATACAGCCAGTTGCCCTGATTGCTGTAGACATCGTAGTCCACTAACTGCGATTCGAACCACGCGGCTCCGGCGCGCCAGTCACCGCCAACATCATGCAGCAGATAGCTGGCCACCACCTGGCGCAGCCGGTTGCTCAAATAACCCGTCACCCTCAGTTCCCGCATGGCTGCATCCACTAACGGCTCGCCTGTCATTGCCTGGCACCAGCGATTAAATCCCTGCTCATCATGCGGTGGATTGGGGTGCTGCCCCAGCCCCCGGGCATGGTAAAGCCTGGTGCCATACTGGAGATGCAGAAAGCGGAAGTAGTCGCGCCATAGCAGTTCAAACCAAAGCCAGTAACTACCGTCGCTGACGCCATGCAGCTGCTCGAACTGCCGAAGTTCGGCGAGGATCAATCGGGCAGACAAGGCACCCGAGGCCAACCAAGGTGACCATTTGCTGGAATAGTCCACACCGGTCAGGCCATTGCGCGTTCGTTTGTAGCTGTCGGGCAGCTTCCGCGCCAGATACCGGGCGAGGTGGGCCAGCCCCGCTGTTTCGCCTCCGTCATATTCGGCCTGGCCATGCGGTATTGATGAACGCGGGTCCGCTGGCCGCCGTTCCGTTACCAACGCCAGCGGCGGGTTGCAGAGGTGCGCGGGTATTTCAATGTTCGGAGGCCAGGAAGGCAATAGCGATGGTGGCGGCAGCGGCGCTGGCGGCTGGATTGATGCCCGTTCCACCGCCTGTCGGAAGGAGGTATAGGTAGCGGGCAAAGCATCCGGCGCCCATGGCAGTTGGGTCGGATCCAACAGACTGCTCTGCCAGACAGGGCGCACCGATAGGCCGGCAGCTCGCAGTGCTTCGACTTCTGCCTGTTCCTCTGGCGCTGCAATGTCTTCACATACCACAGTGCTGGCGCCTACTGCATGCGCCAACAGGGGTAACGTGTCAGCGGCAAGCCCCGGGCAGACCAGCAGGGGACACTGTAGATGAGCAAGTTGATTGCCAAGGTCAAGCAATGCCTCGGCCCGCCAGGCGCGGCGATTGGATCCCATGCGAACAAAGCCCCAACGGCTCGTTTCCTCTGCCTGCGGCAGGCAGTACACCGGCACCAGATGGCGGGTGTCGCCCGAACACGCCACTTTGAGTGCTGGCTGGTCATGCAGGCGAAGGTTATTGCGAAACCAAAACAGTACCGTGGTCATTGATCACCCCGCCCACCATGGGGCTGTCCGTATTGGGGCCGGCGGCGCAGGGGGCAGTACGTCATGTCCATCAGGTTCTCCCTTTTATTTTCTCTGACACCCAAGGGGCAAAGCACGGTGGAGGAAGCCCGCCGGGGATCAATACGGTTTTTTTGGGCATGGTCAGGAACCGACATCACGGGTTGTCCACCAAGATGCCGCTCTCCGCCGAGGTGATGAACTCGGGACCCAGGAGGTCATCCGTTGCGATGATGTGCTTCTGGCGAATCGCGGTGGTGAAGCGCTGGTAATCGTCGGCGACCTGCCCGGCATAGTGGTTGCCAAACTCAGCAGCCAAATGATCGAACTTTTCACTTTTGCCAAGGTAGCTGCTAATGGCGATGCAGTCACCAGTTCTCGCATGGCAGCGCGCCAACACTTCGCCACATAGTTCTGCATAGATGGAGAGGCCCTCCAGCTTCATTTCTTCAATCAGGGGTGCCCACTTTTTGTCGCGCAATTGCCGTACATAGAAACTTCTGCCCAAGGGGGCCTCAATCCAGCCCAAAAAGGCATCATGGGCGGCCTGCATGAGACATTGCCCGTGAATGACGCGGAGTCCTTCGGACCTTAAAGGATTGGCCTGGGTATAGCGTTCCAGAACGGAAGGGACAGCTTCCTTGGCTTGCAAGACCAGCAGGTCATTCTCATCCCTACCTTGCAGCAGTAGCACGTAGGCCAGCAGGCCGACACTACCGACCCCGACGACCTTGTGGCCAATATCGACGATGTCATACCGGCTTAGCAGGTGATCTGCGGCCATCGGTAGTGTTTTACGGTAGGCCTTGAACATGTCTCGAAGTTTGTCGCGCACCGGCTCGGCATGCGTGATTCGTGTGAGTACGGGAGGGATATTTTGGAACTGGCGTATCCCGTTGTGGACTTCGGTAAGCTTGTTGATGGCAGACCATTGATCGCGCTTCTCAGCCCGCGCCAAATGACGGGTCAGTCTGCGTGCACCATCCTTTCCGTCTATGTCGACCAACCAGTGCTTTAATCGGGTTTCATCCATGCGTTCATAGAAGATCTCGATTGGATTCAGCCTTGACAATCGGTGGATGGCCCTTCGATAGCCTCGGGCAGCGTGGTGTGCCGCTGTCGTGGCCTCTTTTGCGGTAAAGCCATTCGACTGTGCGCCAATGACGAATGAGGTGACGAGTCTTAGCACATCCCACTCAAAGGGCCCTTGATGGGTTTCGTCAAAGTCATTGACATCAAAAACAATTGAACGGTCATGTACGGCAAACAGGCCGAAGTTGGCAAGGTGCGCGTCACCGCAGAGCTGAACATTCAGTCCGCTCCGGGGCCGGTTTACAGCAAGATCGGTGGCCATGAGAATGGCCGAACCCCGGTAGAAGGCGAAGGGACTTTGGGCCATACGGTAATGCCTGAGTGGCAAAAGCGCCTGGACGCGGGTAGATTCCTGCGACATCAGGAGGGCGAGGGAGTCTCTTGCCGGGTCAGCCGGTTCCCAGCGCGTAAGTTCCCGCCTGGATACGGCCTCTCTTGCAAGGCGACCGCTTTTTTCCCTGTCTTTTACGGTTTTGAACAGCGTACGTGCGTTGAATACCTGATCCATGAGAGTTCCTTCGGGCATAGAAATGTGACGGACACGGCGATGTTACTCCGCTCTGCGACATAAGCATCCCCCCTGATCGTTTGCCCTGCGTAGTCCGCGAAGAGTTTTTCACCAGCAAGATGAACCTGCCGCATGGAAAGCTGAAGCTTCTGTGCCCATTCACAGTAGTGCGTACAAAACGAGGGGTACTGATAACAGCGGCCTTCGGCACCCAACCAAGTCGGCGAGTCGCAGATATTTGGCGACGACACCTTTTGAGATTTTGAGGGCTCGAGCAATGGCATCAAGGCTCAGCCCGACATTATGGCGATATCGTAGAACGTCTCTGATTTTGCGCATGGGAAGTTTTTCCTTGGGCATTGATGTCGCTCGGTAAAAAGCGACAAGGGTAAGGTTTACTCCCCAGCATTCCGCACCTCATCGGTCACGAAGAATGAA
>JBILXN010000043.1:0-13966 GCA_044378425.1 Methylococcaceae bacterium | reverse complement strand
ATGTAAATGCCATGGACATTTCGGGTTGTGTAGGACGGCGATCTGGTAGGCACGGTAACTGACCAAAGTAACGTACCTGCCGATATGAGATTGGCCCCGTATTCGTAACCTACTGTTATAGAACGGTAATGTTATGTTAATGGTGCCGGAGGTCGGAATCGAACCGACACTTAGTTTCCTAAACCAGATTTTGAGTCTGGCGCGTCTACCAGTTTCGCCACTCCGGCACATCATGGGGCGATTATACCCACAGTGGCCTAGACATTTCCAGAAATGTCGCCCTGCTGCATTTGGGATGGCAAGTTGATACCATTTCCGAATGAAAAAAAGCGACTTCTACTATTACTTACCCGATGCCCTGATCGCTCAGGCACCGCTGGCAGAACGCAGTGGGGCTCGGTTGTTATATCTTGATGGGCAGGGTTTGCCGATAGATCGCATGTTCGGGGATCTTCCTGATTTGCTCAAGCCCGGCGATTTGCTGGTTCTGAACGACACTCGGGTGATTCCCGCTCGGCTTTTCGGACGGAAATCCAGCGGTGGCAAGGTCGAGATATTGGTCGAACGAGTCCTGGATGCTCATACGGCTCTGGCCCATATCAGGGCAAGCAAATCGCCCAAACCAGACAGTATCCTGAGTCTGGATGGCGAGTTTACTTGCCGTGTTGTGGGTAGAGAAGCTGATCTTTTTGTGCTGGCGTTTTGCGGGGGGGTGACAGTTGACCAAGTTCTGACAGCGGTAGGACATATCCCGTTGCCACCCTACATCACCCGATCTGACAGCGAGGACGACGAACAGCGCTACCAGACCGTTTTTGCAAAGGTTGCGGGTGCCATAGCGGCCCCCACGGCGGGTCTCCATTTTGATGAAAACATGATGTCATCTCTGGTGGAGATGGGCGTAGAACTCGCCTACATCACTCTTCATGTCGGGAGCGGAACCTTCCTGCCGGTTCGGGTAGATGATCTTGATCAACACGTTATGCACGCTGAAATCTGTGAGGTATCCGAGATCACCGTCGGGCGTATTCGAGCTGCTCGGCAGCGCGGGGGAAGGGTTGTGGCTGTTGGTACGACCGTCGTGCGGGCTCTCGAAACGGCGAGCATTTCAGGTGAAATCGGGCCTTATTATGGCGAGACGCGCCTTTTTATCCGGCCGGGATTTAAATTCCATACGGTCGATGCATTGGTCACCAATTTTCATCTTCCCGAATCAACCTTGTTGACCTTGGTGTGCGCGTTTGCCGGTTATCACCGGGTCATGGATGCCTATCGGCATGCTGTGGCGCAGGCATACCGATTCTTCAGTTACGGCGACGCCATGTTTTTAACTCGGCAGAGTGCAGCCGAAATTGCAGGTAGACCTGATGAGTGAACCGGGTGGGGGGCAGGACTTTGAGTTGCATCCCCGCCTCAAAAGTGACTGTATCGAACTTGGGTGTTTCACTCTCAGTCGGCTATTACTGATGAATGAGCGACGTTACCCGTGGTTTATTCTAGTTCCGCAACGCTTGGGTATTAGCGAAGTTCATCAGTTGGCCGAGTGCGACCAGATGCAGTTAATGCGGGAGTCATCAGCGTTGGCTACTTATCTCTCATCCACTTTAGGCTGCGATAAACTCAACATTGCTTCCCTGGGTAATTTGGTGCCGCAGTTGCATATTCATCACGTGCTGCGGTATCGGAATGATCCGGCCTGGCCGGCACCCGTCTGGGGGCGTTTTACCCCTGAACCTTATGACAGTGAAGCCTTGATTGATATTGCCTACAAATTTAGTTCGGCCGACATCACTGGATTCACCTCGACCCTGCAACCCACATGAATTGTCGTCCGGGTTGTGGTGCCTGCTGTATCGCTCCGTCTATCTCGACGCCCTTACCCGCTATGCCTCAAGGCAAGCCGGCCGGCGTTCCCTGTGTGCAGCTGACCGAAGATTTGAGATGTGCTCTTTTTGGCTTGCCAGGACGCCCAGGTTGTTGTGGGGGATTGCAGCCCATGCTTGACATGTGTGGTGATGGTCGGGAGCATGCCCTAGCCTGGTTGGCACGATTGGAGCTCGAAACGGCCCCAGAGCAATAATCAGAGCCTCTGTAACCGTCTTGTTTGCATAAAAGTAACGTCTTGGTACATAGACAAGACGGATAGGCTGTTGGATGATCTACGCAGTTATTTTCACATATGACAGGCCCGGTCGCGTTGCGGTCGTGATGATGCCGGTCGTGCCCTCTAGTTATAACCTGGATGATAGTCATGGCTGTTAATGGATTGACGGTGTTTGTGGTTGATGATGATGTCGATATCTGTGAAGCGCTGCGGACACTTATGGTCGCGGAAGGTTTCGATGTGGTTGCCTATGCTTCGGGTAACGACTTTTTAGAGGCGTACAAGCCAGGGCATAGAGGTTGTCTGATACTCGACATTAACCTGCCACAAATCTCTGGACTGGATCTTCAGCAGATTCTGGTAGAGCGGGGCATCGATCTCCCGATTATCTTTTTGACCGGCTATGGTGATGTGCCCAAAGCGACGGCGGGTCTGAAATCCGGCGCTGTTGATTTCCTTGAGAAGCCGATTGATCCGGAGATTCTGATCAAGGCGGTTCAACACGCCATGGCACTGGGTGCGCAGCGCGATCGGGACCGAGCCAAGCATCAGGAATTCGAGGACTTATACTCGCGGCTGACGCCCCGAGAAAAGGAAATCATCGTTTACCTGGCCCGTGGTTTCTCCGCAAAGCAAGTGGGCAGAGCGTTGGATATCAGTCACCGGACGGCAGAAATCCACCGCGCCCGTATTATGGAGAAACTGGGTGTGACCTCACTTGCCGACCTGGTGGCGCTGGCAATAGAAATCGGTGTTCGCTAAAACACCGGATACAGCGCAACAGCCAGAACTGGCGGTGGCGCTGCGCAGGCTGACCCATGAAGTTCGCAATCTGCTCTCGCCTGTTTCGGTTGCGCTGCATCTGATTCGTCAAAGTGAGGCAGGGGGTAACCCGGTCATAGCGACCGAGACGGCCCGAATCGAAGCCCAGGTCAGACAACTCACCACGCTTTTGACAGATATCCAGGATCTGGGGCGCCTGAGTCATGGGGGGGTGTCGGCTGAACTTGAACCTGTCGAACTGCGTCAGCAGTTGGCCGAAACGGTTCAGTCCCTTTCCACTGTCCTGGCGCAGCGGAGACAGACGCTTTCCCCGATTACCGGCGAGCCCTTCCTCTGGGTTATGGCTGATCGTGGTCATCTGCGAAGAGCAATCCATCATGTACTCGACAATGCCTCCCGATTTTCAGCTGCGAATAGCGAAATAAAAATCGAACTTAGGCATCAACAGGGCCTAGTTTCTATGGTAATCCGGGATCAGGGCGTGGGATTCGATCCATCCCTTACCGAAGAGCTATTCCAGCCCTTTCGCCAGTTGAATAGACCCCAGCACGGCGCGGCGGGTATCGGCATTGGGCTTGGACTTGCTCGTGGCCTGCTGAGATCTATGGGAGGAGACATCTCCGCGAGCAGCGCTGGTACAGGACTCGGCAGCGAATTCGAGATATCCCTGCCATCGGCCCTAGCGCCACAGCAACTAGACATGCAATAACAATCTGACCGGGTCTTCAAGCAATTCCTTTACGGTAAAGAGAAACGCTACCGCATCGCGACCGTCAATAATGCGGTGGTCGTAAGACAATGCGAGATAGATGATGGGGCGGATAACAATCTCACCGGCTTCCACCACAGGTCGCTCCTTGATGGCATGCATGCCAAGTATGGCGCTTTGTGGTGGGTTAAGGATCGGAGTTGACAGCATGGAGCCGAAAATGCCCCCGTTGGTGATGGTAAACGTGCCGCCTGTCAATTCCTCGAAACTCAGTTTCCCATCCCTGGCCCGCTGGGTATACGCCGTAATCGCCTTCTCGATCTCGGCGAAATCCAGTCGATCTGCGTCACGCAATACAGGGACTACCAGGCCCCGTTCAGTGGTTACGGCGATTCCAATGTCGTAATAGTCGTGGTAAACGATTTCGCTGTCATCCAGCGAGGCATTGATAACCGGGAAACGCCTCAGGGCTTCAACTGCTGCCTTCACAAAGAACGACATCAATCCCAGTTTGACCTTGTGCTCCTCCTCAAACCGGCTACGGTGCTGGTTACGAAGATCAAATATCTTCTGGAGATTCACTTCATTGAAGGTGGTAAGGGTAGCGGTTGTATGCTGGGCTTCGATCATCCGTTCGGCAATGCGGGCGCGTAGTCGGGTCATGGGCACACGCCGATCACCTGGACGTGTCGTGACGGATGCCTGCTGCAGGGGCGGTTGAGGAGAACTCTTGGTTTTTTCCAGATGGTTGAGAACATCCTGTTTGGTGATGCGGCCACTGACCGCGATATCCACCGGGTTGAGTTTGTGCTCCATGAGCAACCGACGCACGGCAGGGCTAATGGGCTGGTCCGAACCCAGAGCGCGAGGTTGCGGCGGCGGGGCGCTTGCGGCGGCTTCAGTGAGGGCCGGTCTTTCCTCCTCTGCGATTGAGACGGTTTCCGTCGCGACCTGAACCAGCGCCGACTCGGTCTCTATTACAGCCAATATATCTCCGCTACAGACTGTGTCGCCCTTGTGATGGCGGACTTCCTGCAAAATGCCGGTGGCCGGCACCGGCACCTCGAGGATGACCTTATCGGTTTCAAGATCAATCAGGCTTTGATCCTTGGTGACCATGTCACCGGAGTTCGAATGCCAGTCCAGCAAGGTGGCATCACTGATGGATTCGGGTAGGTTAGGGACGAGTACTTCGATGCGCATGAACGATTCCAATGGTGGGGTGGGCATTTGTTTTGCCATGCAATGCGTCATCAATGACGCGCTTTTGTTGTTCGATATGTCGGTGATATTGACCGACCGCGGGTGAGGCTGACATCGGCCGACCCGCATAACTGAGTGTGATGTCGCCCTTGAGCAACGCCATGAAACGGTGCTTGATTTGGTGCCATGCGCCTTGATTCTCGGGTTCCTCCTGACACCAGACCAGTTCAGCAATCTGATCGTAGCGTACCAGTTCCGCCATGAATTCCTCATCAGGAAAGGGGTATAGCTGCTCAATGCGGATAATTGCAACATGGCTCAAAGCCTGTTTCCGGCGCGCATCCAGCAGTTCGTAATAGACCTTGCCGGAGCACAGCACAACCCGTGTAATGGCCTCAGGGAGGTGTTCGTCGACTTCGCCAATGACATTTCTGAAACGTCCGGCGGTGAGATCGGCCAAGCTTGAGACCGCCAGTTTGTGCCGCAACAGACTTTTTGGGGTCATCACGATCAGCGGCTTCCGATAGGGTCGCAGCATTTGTCTGCACAGCAGGTGGAAAATCTGGGCCGGCGTGGTTGGAATGCAGACCTGAATGTTCTGCTCGGCGCAGAGCTGCAAATAACGTTCAACCCTGCCGGATGAATGTTCAGGCCCCTGTCCTTCGTAGCCATGTGGCAGCAGAAGAGTCAGCCCGCACAGCCGGCCCCATTTGCTTTCACCCGAGGTGATGAACTGGTCGATTACCACCTGGGCATTATTTGCGAAATCACCAAATTGGGCTTCCCAGATGACCAAGGTTTCCGGTGCTGAACTGGCATAGCCGTATTCAAATCCCAATACGCCTTCCTCTGATAAAAGGGAGTCGTAGATATCGAAGCGCGCGGCAGATGAACCGAGGGTTTGTAGGGGGATGTGACTGCTGCCAGTGGCCTGATCGTAAAGAATGGCGTGGCGATGGAAAAACGTGCCCCGGCCGACATCTTGCCCACTCAGTCGAATGGGATAGCCTTTCTGCAGGAGGCAGGCGTAGGCCAGTGTCTCGGCAAAGCCCCAATCCAGAGGTATTTCGCCCCGCGCCATTGCCTCGCGACTGGCATGAATGGCACGGGTCCGATCATGTAGAGTAAAGCCTGCCGGTAACCGGAGTACATCTTCACAGAGGATAGTGAGCTTTTCGGGGGCAATACTCGAATCGTAGTCCGCCGTCCAGCTCTGGCCCATGTGTCTGTCCCATGAGGGCTTGGGGTAAATCGTATCATCGTCGATCACGGGGCGAGACAGCGTGGCATCAGCAGTAAGAGCCGACTGATACTGCTCTTCCATCGCCAGCTCGTCCTCTCGGCGGATAGCGCCCTGTGCCATCAAGGCGTCAGCATAAAGCCTGCGAACCGGTGCGTGCTCGCGTATGTAGCGATACATCGTTGGCTGGGTGACAGCAGGTTCGTCGGCTTCGTTATGGCCCTGACGGCGGTAACAGATAAGGTCTATTACAACATCGCGCTTGAATTTCATGCGGTAGTCAACCGCCAGTCGGGTCACGAACAGCACTGCCTCGGGATCGTCACCATTAACGTGAAACACCGGGGCCTGAACCATGTTGGCGACATCGGTGCAGTAGAGTGTCGATCGGGCATCAAAAGGGTTGCTGGTGGTAAATCCGATCTGATTGTTCACTACGATATGGACGGTTCCGCCAGTAGTGTAGGCGCGGGTTTCCGCCATGTTGAGTGTTTCCATAACGACACCTTGGCCGGCAAAAGCAGCATCGCCATGGATCAAAATAGCCATCACCTCATCTTCTGGCTGACCCGTCCGTCTGTCCTGTCTGGCACGCACCGAACCTTCGACTACGGGGTCGATGATTTCCAGATGCGAAGGATTGAAAGCCAAGGCAACATGCACCGGTCCGTTACGGGTCTCAATGGTCGAGGAAAAGCCCATGTGATATTTCACATCACCGGCGGTGGCGTGGGGTTGGAGGTGGGTGGTACCTTCAAATTCCTGAAAAAGTGTGCTGGGTTTCTTGCCTAACACGTTAATAAGTACATTGAGCCGGCCTCTGTGAGCCATGCCGATGACCAGTTCCCGCACACCTTGCTCGGAAGAACGATCAATGACTTCATCCAGTAAGGGAATCAAACTTTCGGCGCCTTCCAGCGAGAACCGTTTCTGACCAACATACTTACGGTGCAGGTAGCGTTCTATCCCTTCGGCGGCCGTCAGTGCGCGCAGCAATGCCGTTTGGCTGGCGGTGTCAGGATAGCCCCGGCTTCGGGTATTTTCGAGGCGTGACTGTATCCATTTCTTGATGTCACTATCCACAATATGCATGTATTCGGTGCCGACGCTCCCACAATAGGTCTGCTTGAGCAGCGTCAGGATCTCCCGTAAAACCAGGCGGCGTGAGTTGTGGAGGATATCGATGTAAAAATACTGGTCGAGCTCAGCATCGGAGAGACCATAGGCCTCCGGCAAGAGGTCTTCAAGAGAGGGTGTTGGTGCTAGTTTGAGTGGGTTGTTGTCCGCCACCTGGTGGCCACGGGTTCGGTAGTGATAAATCAGTTGATCTACTGCCGCCTGCTTGCGCAGAGTCTGCTCGACATTGTGTTCCTCGCGCCGGGCACCGATTTTTTCCGAGCGGGCTTTAATGTTGAGAGGGGAAGGTTCACCCCCGAGGGACAGGAATTTGTCATGCCAGCTGGAATCGACCGACTCGGGATCGCGCAAAAATCTGGCGTACAAATCTTCCAGAAAACCGAGATTGTCTTCAGCCATAGCTGAGGCACCCTCGAACAATTTCTCAAGTCGTTTCATGCTTGTCCTTTACCCATGCAGAGTGTTGCCCAAGTCCCGCGGGGCTGGCGCAGCCTGTTTATGATCCCGATTGGATTATCCACAAAATCAGGGGGCAGGTGACAGTTGGACTCACACTGACTTTTAACATTTGGTTTCCGAGCCCGTTTTGTCGTGGATAATCCTGACTGAAATGCTTGGCCTTTTGCCGGTGAGCGTGGGAGAATTTTGGAACAACAAAGAGCCCCGTTTTCCATGAATGAAACATCCCCGACCTCTGCTCGCCTCGTTGATAGCTTTGGTCGCCAAGTCAAGTATGCGCGCATTTCCGTGACGGATCGCTGCGATTTTCGTTGCCTGTATTGTATGAGTGAAGACATGACCTTCCTGCCGCGTAAGGAGATTCTTACTCTGGAGGAAATTCACCAAGTCTGTGCTGCCTTTGTTTCACTCGGCGTTGATAAGATCAGAATTACCGGCGGTGAACCGCTGGTCCGCAATGGCGTGGTCGGCCTGATGGAGCGAATCGGTGCTCTGGAAGGGTTGCGGGAGTTGGTTATAACAACCAATGGCTCCCGTCTGGCCAGTTGTGCGGCGGACCTTAAGCGGGCAGGGGTCAAGCGTATCAATATCAGCCTTGATAGCTTGAATCCAGTACGATTTCGGACTATGACTCGGGTGGGGGACCTTGAGAACGTCCTCAATGGCATTGATGCAGCGATTGATCAGGGTTTCGAGAAAATCAAGATCAATGCCGTGATCCTGCGTAATCGCAACCATGAGGAGGTTCCGGACCTCGTCCAATTTGCCGTAGAAAAGGGAATCGACATCAGTTTCATAGAAGAAATGCCGCTGGGCATCGTGGATGGCCATAACAGGGCAGAGGAATACTATTCAAGCGATGAGGTCCGGCGCGATCTTGATCGTATTTATGAGTTACTGCCCGCTCCTGAAACGACGGGAGGTCCATCCCGCTATCTTCGTGTAGCCGGCAGCGCTACTCGGGTGGGCTTTATCTCACCTCACAGCCACAATTTCTGTGGCAGTTGTAACAGGGTGCGTGTAACTGCAGAAGGCCGCTTACTTTTATGTTTGGGTAACGAGCACTCCGTCGATCTCAAACAGGTATTGAGGGATGGCCATTCCCCCGATAGTTTGGCCAGGACTATCATCGCTGCTATGGCTATGAAGCCGGAGCGTCATCAATTCGACATCAAGGCGCAGCCGATGATCATGCGCCATATGAGCGTTACTGGCGGCTGAAATTTGTGGAATCAGCGGCCATTTATTGAGTCCTTAGCTCTCTCTACCCTTTGATTCGCAGGCCACTATCACGTATTACCTGCCGTTCGATGGCTTGCCGCAACGTTTTGCTGTCTCCGGCGTTGGCCAGCGTGAACCAATGACTTGCGCGGGTGATGCCGGTATAGAGCAACTCGCGGGTCAGAATTGGATTGGGCCGATTCGGCAGCACCAGGGCGGTATGTGTGAACTCTGATCCCTGCGATTTGTGTACCGTTAGGGCAAACACCGTTTCCACGTCATTGAGACGGGTGGGAGTGACCCATTGGATGGGCCGGTCAGTGTCATATGTGGGGAAAGCCACGCGCAGGGTTGGCTCCTTGCGTTCCGGGTCCTGAATGGCCAGGGTCACCCCGATATCGCCATTCATCAAGCCCAATGCATAGTCGTTGCGGGTGATCAGGACCGGGCGGCCCTCATACCAATCTCCTTGTCTGTCGATGTGACGGTGGCGGGCCAAAAAGGCCTCGATGCGTTGATTCATACCCTCGACCCCCCAGGGACCTTTCCGGACGGCGCATAGCAACTGAAATTGGGCATGAGCCTCAAGGATCTGTTTGGCCCAAATCTCCCATGCTTCGGGCGGGCTGGTTGGATCCGGTCGATGATCCGGCCGCAACAGGCTCAAGTAGTGTCCATAGCCGACCCGGGTCGGGTGGTTGGCATCATTGATACCCGTGGGTCGTCCGCCCTCCAGAACCAATGCCTCGAAGGCGCTATCCTCCTTATCTCTGAGGGTCAGGTACGCCAGATCACCGGGCGGCGCCTGAAGAATAGCGAGCGATGCCCCCGCCTCGCCGCCATTGACCGCCCGAGCGAGTTGACCGATGCCGCTCCCGGCGGAGAAGCGGTGGCTCTTTCGCAACATGGTCACGGCCTGATCGAGAGGTGTTCCCTCCGGATCCAGCATTGCCTCCGGAATCGACAGGCCGGAGGTCTGTTGCAGCCACTGCCGGGTAGCTGGCGTGTAATGACCTTGCCCCGCCCGTCGACACAGTTCGCCAAGTACGGCGCCGGCTTCGACCGAGGCGAGCTGGTCCTTGTCGCCCAGCAGAATCAGGCGTGCATGAGCCGGCAGGGCCCGCAGGACCGCCGCCATCATCTCCAGATCGATCATTGATGCCTCATCGACAACCAGCACATCCAGTCCGAGGGGATTCCGGGCATCGTGCCTAAAGTGTCGAGTATCGGGCCGACTGCCCAGCAGTCGGTGCAGGGTGGTGACCGATCGCGGAATAGCGGCACGGACCACGTCGGCATTGCCAAGGCTCGTCAGATCCAGTCCATCGATCCGGCTGGCAATAGACTGACTGAGCCGCGCTGCCGCTTTACCGGTGGGTGCCGCCAGTTTGATGCGTAGGGGGCGAGACGTCTTGCGTTCGGATAAGGTCAGGGTCTGCAACAGCGCCAGCACTTTCAGCACGGTGGTGGTCTTGCCGGTGCCGGGCCCCCCGGTGATGATGCTGAATGGGCTCTTCACTGCGAGGCCACAGGCCAACTTTTGCCAATCGAGTGTGGCATTGGCGTCAGGAAAAAGCGCCGTCAGGATGGCACTGATTTGACCAGGATCCGGGGTGTGGCCTGCCTTGGTGGCGGTGTCCAGCCGGTGACTGATTTGATCGAGTACCTGCTGTTCATAGGCCCAAAAGCGACGCAGATACAAGCGATTGCCAACCACAACCAATGGGTTGGAGCCTTCCCCGTCGCTGGTCAGCAGCGGATGATGCAGGGCCTCGCGCCAGACTTCGAGCGACAAACCTTTGAATACTTCCTGCGGTGTGGGAGGCGGTGAGGCCGATTCTGAATCCGCCTGTCCGGCGCCCTCTGGCGGCAAGGACAAGGCCAGTGTCGGATCCTCAAGTATCGATACCAGATCCAGACAGACATGACCTCGTCCGAGTTGATGACTGGCGAGCGTCGCGGCCATGATCAGCCAAGGCGAGGCATCGGGGGCTTCACTCCAGAGGAATCGGCCAAAAGCCCAGTCCAGCGGCCGCAACCATTCCGCTGCGGTCCAGGATTCCAGGGTTTTGCCGAGTGAGCTCGCGGAGGCATTGGAGGGGGGATTGAACATCAGGCCGCCCTCGTCACGTTGGGGGATAGCAACTGATCCAGTGCCTCGATCAGTTGGGCCTGTGGGCGTTCGACATGCAGGCCTTGGCTCGGGGCCTTCTGGCCGCGCAGGAACACATAAACCGCACCCCCGATATAATCATCGTAGCGGTAGTCCGGTAATCGTGATCGCAGATGCCGGTGCAGGGCCAGCAGGTAAAGCACGTACTGGAGGTCATAGCGCTCCTTGAGAATAGCTGCCCGCATCGCTTCGGGAGTGTAGGCCGCACCGTCGGGACCCAGCGCATTCGATTTGTAGTCCAGCACGTAGTATCGCCCCTCGTGTTCGAATACGAGGTCCATGAAGCCCTTGAGCAGACCGTTGACCCGATTGATCGGGATCGCTGGTCGTGGCTCACCGGATAGCGTATGCCGGGTGACCAGCGCATCCAGTTGTGCGCTATCGACCTGGCTGGCCGACAGCCAGAACTCCATCTCCGGTACCGCTCGGTTCACATTCGCCAGAGTGATGGACGTGGCCCCCATACCATTAATCGCCGGTAAATGAAGAGGCGCGGTTAACCAGTCCAGAAGCCATTCGGTTAATGGCTCGATATGCTGGGCCCAGCCACGCAACTGACAGCGCCTCGCCACTTGATCGCGCAATAGCGTTTGATTCTCGGTCACCCTGGCAAACCCCTGGCGGGCGGCCCATTCGAAGAGATCATGCAGGAAGGTACCGGCCTCGGCCCCTTTGGGGAAAGTGTGAGGAAACTCCGTTGGCTTGATCGTGCGCTCCAATTCGCTAATGGATTCGGTGGATACGCCTGACGCCTCATCCTGGCCCTCCTGAAAGGTCTCTTCTCCGGCCGTTTCGACGGCTGGGGTGACGGCGCCGCGTGCTTTCTTGATGGCGGAATAGCTGGTGATCCACCATTGCTCGGTGTCGACCTTATTCGATACTCGGGCAACGCCCACCGGCTTGGGAACTGTCGGGACAAACAGATCCCCGGTCGGCGGCGGGGCGGGCAAGACATGGATATCATGACAGGCATGGGCCAGAGGTTTCAGGTGACTCTCCAGCGCCGCGGATTCGATTAACGCGCCGCCGCTCAGCAGATAACCCAGGGCTGAATTGTGCAGGTCCTGGATCGGTGCAACCCCGATCCAGGTGGCGTATTTCGCCCGTGTCAGGACCACGTAGAATTTGCGGATATCCTCGCCGAGGCGTTCACGGTCGGCCTGATTCACCGCCTCCTCGCTGGACGCCAGGTGCAGATGCAGCTGACCCTCGGCGTCATGCCATTTCAACGGAAGATCACTGGCTTTGGTCTCCCGAAAGTTGGCCGCATAGGGGAAAAACACCAGGGGATATTCAAGGCCCTTGGATTTATGCACGGTGACGACCTTGACCAGGTCGGCATCGCTTTCAAGCCGGATCTGGCGAACATCGTTGGTGACGCTGTTATTGGCATCGGCAATCTGTTCGGCCAGGAACCGGATCACGGCATGTTCGCCCTCCAGTTGCTGACTAGCCTGTTGCAACAGCTCGGCCAGATGTAGGACATCGGTCAGAATGCGCTCGCCGCCCAGGGCGTTTTTTCCCTCGCCGGGCCCAAGCAATCGAGCGGGTAGGGCGAAGTCGTCCAGCAACTGGCGGAGCATGGCCAGCACGCCCTGGCGGGTCCAACTTTGCTGATAGCCGCGAAAGCGCTGAACCTGGGTTTCGACAAACGTCTCGTCATGATTGAAGCGATCGAGTTCGGTCCAGCTCAATCCCAGGGTTCCCGTGGCCACGGCGGCACGAAGACGGCGAAGATCCGTGGGTTCGGCGCAAGCCGACAACCAGAGAAGGACATCCCGGGCCTCAGCTGTTTGGTAGACGGAGTCATGGTCGGAGAGATACACGCTCCGCACCCCGCGTTGACTCAGAGCCCGTCGGAGGGCATCCGCCTCGATACGTGTGTTGACCAAAATGGCGACGTCAGCCGGCTGAATGGCCTTGAATCCGTCGACTCCCTTGAATCCGGCCTGATGTTGCTGGCCCAGTCTGAGCAGGCGGGTGATCTCACTGGCGCAGGCTGCGGCCATCTGCGGGTAGTAAGCGTCCTTGGGCAGCGGTTTGCCATCGTCTTTCGCAGCCAGCCACCAGAGTGTCATAGCCGGCGCGGCTTCACCCTCAATGACCAGGTGATCCTCACGGCCTTTCGCGGCAGCAGGAATGAACGGCAGGGGATTGTCCCGGCCTTCCTCTCGAAACAGGAAAGCGCCGGAACCGGTGGCATGACTCTCAGCGAGTGTAAACCAGGCATTGCAGGCGCTGACCATGGTCTGTGTCGACCGATGGTTGATATTTAGCGTGTGATGTCGGCCTTTAGTGGCCTCGCGGGCGTGCAGGTAGGTGTAGATATCAGCGCCACGGAAGGCATAGATCGCCTGCTTGGGGTCGCCGATCAGGATCAGGGTGGCATCCTCCGGAGGGGTCGCCACGGTGTAGACCCGATCGAAGATCTCGTACTGGACCGGATCGGTATCCTGAAATTCGTCGATCAGGGCGGCGGGGAATTGCTGGCGAATCAGGCTCGCCAGTCGTTCTGCATTAGGCCCCTTCAGCGCATCCCGCAGACGATTGAGCAAATCATTGAAGCCCATCTGTGCGCGTCGCGACTGCTCTTGCTGGAAGCGTACGCCAACCCACCAGGCGGCATGACGGAGGATGTCTAAACGAGCCGAGGGCAGGGCCTGTAATTGTGCACGTAGTAGTTCCAGCGCATGAAGCGCAGGATGGTTCGGAGGTGGTGGGGTTTTCCAGATCTCTGCCAAGCCGGCAACGGAGATTCGGCTAATGGCCGCATCCGAGAGTGATAACTGCTCATATTCATCCGTGTTACTCCATGTTCGGATTCTTTCTAACCATGAGTCATAGTTGTTCTTTCTTAACCTCCCACCGTCAAACGCCTTTTGATCCCTGGCGTTATCCAGCAGAGCCTGAAGATCCTCCACCCAGGAAATCCAGGGT
>JBILXN010000042.1:0-14073 GCA_044378425.1 Methylococcaceae bacterium | reverse complement strand
CGACTCCGGTGGCTTCCAGTCCAGTAACGGAAAAGTCCAAACGGGGTTTGGGCAATCCATTCGCCAGCCTCAAGCGGTTTGCCCGCTATATTGATAACCCGCCGGTCTTGGATGTCGATGGCAATATTACGGCCTCCCCGCGTCCGGATGCGGCGCGCCCGACCACAGTGAACCCGGCCGAACAACCACACGCACCCGCCTATACTTCGCCGCCAACACTGACTCCCGCCGTTGCGGTGACGCCAGCGCCTATTTCAGCAATCATCACTGAGACACCACCCGACGTTCCGAGCCCAGCTCCGGCTCCAGCTCCAGCTCCAGCTCCAGCTCCAGCTCCGGCTCCAGCTCCAGCTCCAGCTCCGGCTCCAGCTCCAGCTCCAGCTCCGGCTCCAGCTCCAGCTCCAGCTCCAGCTCCAGCTCCGGCTCCGGCTCCGGCTCCGGCTCCGGCTGCAGCTGGAGCCACAACTGTAGACTCGCAGCAAACCCCGACAACGCCACGCTCTGCCTGGGGCCGTTCCATTGCCAAAATCAAGTGGTTTGTAGACTACATCGACCATCCACCAAAAGACTCATGACAACCGGCCGCCTCCCAGACAAAAACGGGAGCCATCCAGACACTGGCCGATGGCTCAAACCAGCAAGGGCGATACTGTTATCGGTATCGGCCCTGGGTGTTTCAATGGCAGCTATTGGCGACTCCGCGAGTGGGCTTGAGGCAGCCAGTCAGGATTTGTATCGGGAGAAAAGGCAGTTAGTGTCGGAAACGCTGAGTCTTACAGGTATTGAGGCCGAGCGGTTCTGGCCGGTTTATGAAACCTTTCAGGAAGAACTGAAGCTCCTGAGCCTGAAAACACAGCGGTTGATTGAAGAGTTCGGCAATCGTTATGACGATATGGACGACGTGGAAGCCACAAAATTCATGCAGGACAGAATAGAACTGGCCGATGCCCGGCATCAACTGGGGCGCCGCTACCTCAGCAGTTTCAAGGCCCTGCTGCCGCCAATAAAACTGGCACGTTACTACCATATCGAGACCAAAGTCACGGCTTTCATTGACGCCGGAATCGAAGAAGAACTCCCCCTTATCAAGTAATCCGCAAACGCGACGTTACCCAGAGATTACCTTGCCATCCAGCCCCATTAACGCCGCTTACTCCCGTTATGCACGGCGTTCCCGGGTGTTCTCTGTTAGCTGGGCTGGAACGGTATTGTCGATGACCTTGCAGGTCACAGGATGCACCCTTGCGACGCCGCCAGTGGATACCCACAAAAACGAGGCAGACTCATCAATGTCTCATCTTGCCGCCACCATCAAACCGAACAATGGCCTTCGCTATCGGATCTATCGAGACTATGGTCGGCTGCAGGCGCACGCCTTAGGGCCTGCGAACGCTGTGAATTCGGCAGGCGCCTTAACCGACAAGACGAACAGACCCGATCTGGGTCACTGGTCCGCCCACAGCACCCGGACAACAAAAGAAGCCTTCCAGGCAGGCCGCTATGAGCGCTCCAAGGCGCGTTCACCAGAGAACATCAGCACCTGGCGTTCACAACCCGATATCAGCAATCCCGGCTCCGATCTTGCCAACTTCCCTAATAGCGCTTTCACACTTCCACAAGGAAGCGCCTATGTTGAGGTGTCGGGATTCAGCTACTACGGCAGGTCCAAGGGGAGTCCCGAACAGTACAACGCCGAATTTTTGACCCGTTATGGCGTCACCGACAATATCGAACTGCGGATTTTCAGCAACGGCCCGACCTGGACCGGTGGTAAAACCGATACATGGGCGTTTTCTCCCCTGGCCTTTGATACCAAAATTTTCGTCTTCGCCGAAAATGAGGAGTACTTTCTACCGGCGATGGGAATAGAGGCTTACATCCAAACCGAGTGGCTGGGTAATAGCATCACCAATGGTGGTACCCAACCCAGCATTTCCTTTAATTTCGATCAATCCTTGCCGTTTGATATCGACTTTGAATATAACTTGGGCGCTGTCAGAACGCTCAATTACGCACAGGAGAATGAGTGGCAATTTAATTTTCAGTGGGCTATCCAGCGGGATGTCTTCAGTGACAATTTCGCCCTGTTCGTGCATGGCTACTACAACGCCAGCAACCTGCCCCGTGGCCCTCGCTCGCGATCCATGACGGATTACAACCAGTACAGTCATAACGCAGAAATGAGGGAAAATGCTGTCGGTGGCGGCTTCCTGTGGACCGTCAATTCGCGACTGGCCCTTTACGGGCAAGCCAGCGGCGGCACGACTGACTTTACCCCGTCGCTGATCACTTATTTCGGATTCGCAGCAGCTTTGTGACGGATCAGGGCGTTGCGGTTACCGGATGGTATGCTGTTTCACCCACTCGCTAGCCAGTCTTTGCCCTTCGGCAAGTTGGGACTGCGAGAGTTTTTTCGCCATCTTGTCACGATTGGTAATGTATTCCCTGTTACCGGAAACTGCAGCCAGATTGAACCACTTGTAGGCTTCGACCGAATTCTGAGGCAGGCCATGGCCGGCAGCCGACATGACTCCGAGGTAGTTCTGAGCCGAGGAATTGCCCTGATCTGCCGCCCGGCTGTACCAACGTACGGCTTCGGTGTAGTTCTGGGCGATGCCTTTTCCGAACTCATAGCGAAAACCCATAGTGAACTGCGCCTCGGCATGACCTTGCTCGGCTGCCCTGGCGTACCAGCGGGTTGCCTCATTTTTGTCCTGCAGAACACCCTCGCCCTTGCCATACATCAGGCCGACCCTGTACTGCGCTGCCGCATAACCCCGATTAGCAGAGGCCTTGTACCACCGCACGGCCTCGGCCTGGTTTTTGGCCACGCCCAGGCCCTTTTCATACATTTCTGCCAGCACGAACTGAGAGCGGGCATCACCTTTTTGCGCCGCCTTGGTACACCAAAACAAGGCGTCGAGAGCACCAGACTCTCCGGGAATCTTTCCCACCACCACACTACCGCTGGTAACCATGCCATGCTGACTGCTGGCACAGCGGGCAACTTCATCGCCCATGCCCGCTGTCTGCTCGGTTGCCGGGGGGTCTGGTTGAATGGACGGCATGAGACTGCAACCGCTGAACAAAATACTAGCTAAGGCACACGACAGACGATTCATAGGGAATGATTGATGGGCGTGGATGGAACAGGACTTGAATTTTATCGTGATCTGACAAATCAGGGCACAGATCATGACTTTACCACCGATAATCTCGACGGGGATGGCCCTAGCGCCTATCATTCAGTTGCCGTAAAACACAGATCAGATTGTCCCGGACTCTCGGGACCCAACCATCCAGGCGCATTCAAAACTCCCATGAACCCAGTGATCCATCGTCTAGCCTCGCATTGTGCGGCCCTCGTGGCTGTTGTCCTGCTGAGCGCATGCTCATCGGTCAAACACGAAATAACCAACTCCAGCACCCGCTCCATGGAAAGCCAACTACGGGCGGCGGGGTTCAAGATCATGATGGCAGATACCAAGGAGCGGCAAGAGATGCTGACGACCCTGCCGCCTGAACGGGTCACCCGGATTCCTCGGCCTGATAATGTCTATTACATCTATGCCGACCCCGATATCTGCAGTTGCCTGTATGTGGGGAGGGAATCCGAGTTCAATAACCTTCAGCAATTAGGTAAGGACAGCGCCAGATCAAATCAGGCCACAGTCACCCATGAGATTCAGGAAAATCAGCAAGCCGGCTGGAGTCCTTCGGGACCTTGGGGTAACTGGGGCTACTGGGGCATCACCAACCCTAACAGTATGGGCCGTCCGGCCTGGGACCCGGAGTAATTCCACCAAGGTCAAAAATCGCCCGGGTATGGCAATACCTCGGTTTTTGCTTATACTGGCAACATTCTTTTACTAGTTGATACGAGACATACGTATGGTCAGGGTGGTTTTCAATCAAAAAGGGGGCGTCGGAAAATCGACGATAACCTGTAATCTTGCCGCAGTGAGCGCCGCACAGGGAAAAAAAACCCTGGTTGTTGACCTCGATATACAGGGCAATTCCTCCCACTACCTGTTGGGCGACAAGGTGCATGACCCGGATGCCACGATAGCCCATTTTTTCAAGGAAACGCTCAGCCGTAACCTGTTTGGCAAGGGACAGGAAGAAAACCTGAATGATCAGATACACGAAACGCCCTACCCGAATCTCCATGTGTTGCCCTCTCATCCCGAGATGGAACCGCTGCAATCGCGACTTGAATCCCGCCTCAAGATTTACAAACTGAGAGAGGCGCTGGAGGCTCTGCAAGGTTTCGACCGCATCTACATTGATACCCCGCCAGTATTGAATTTCTACAGTCGCTCGGCCCTGATGGCGGCCAAAAATTGTCTGGTGCCTTTCGACTGCGATGCATTTTCCCGCGAAGCACTCTACAACCTGCTAGGTACCATTGCCGAAATCAAGGCGGATCACAACCCAGCGCTTGAGATCGAAGGCATTATCGTGAACCAGTTCCAGGGCAGGGCCAAGTTGCCGCAACAGTTGGTAGATGAACTGATCGCGGCGGGACACCCGGTGCTCGACACCAAACTCTCCAGCTCGGTTAAAGTCCGCGAATCCCATAGCCTTAGCATGCCCATGATTCATTTCGTGCCGGATCACAAACTCAGCGAGGAGTTCAGGGCACTGCACGATGAACTGGAGCAACGACGCCAGAGCCGGTAATTTCGCCGACTGAAACAACCTCAGGCCCGGATCATCCTCCGCCATGCCGCCCTCAAGGCGACCGTTACGATGTGGCCGCACCTGTTGAATCCCAGCCACTGGCCCTTATCCGTCAGAGTCATTCTCGCCATGCTGATGGGCGTTGTGCTCGGACTCTGGCGCGGCACCGATGCCTACATAGTCCACATCGGCAATGCCGATCTCGGCCAACTGGGACTACTGATCATTCGTCTGCTCAAGGCGCTGGCGATACCCCTCATTCTGTTTTCGATCCTTGACGCCTTCATCAAAACCCGAATTTCAGCGCGTAGCGGTGGCCGCCTGATCGTGATCTGTCTGGGTAATGCGACTATCGCCCTGCTGATCGGACTGGGGCTGATGAATCTTTTCAAGCCGGGCCTAGCGCTGCGAGGGCATCTGGATCAACTCCTGGGCCACTTCGGGACCGCCCCTCTCACCGCTAGGGCGACACTGGATCCCCTGCAGAACCTGGCCGGTTTTTTACCTCAAAGTCTGCTGGAACCCTTTGTCAGCAATAATGTTATAGCCGTCGTACTGATCGCCCTCGTATTTGGCGCGGCCATCAGCGCGCTGAATCACGCGACGCCCGATAGTGACCATGCCGATTGGCAGCGGGCGGCCCCTGTGCTTGCCCTGTTTATTTCCGGGATGAACAGGCTACTCACCAAGGTACTTGGCTGGGTCGTTCAACTGGTGCCGTTCGCGGTGATGGGATTGGTCGCACAGGCCGTCGGCAAGGCGGGACTCGGGATATTTTCTGAATTGGCAGGCTATATCGGCATCATCAGCCTGGGACTCTGCCTGCATGCGCTGATCTATTACCCCAGCATCGCCTGGCTGCTTGGCGGTATGCCGGCCTCGGTCTATCTGGGAAGGGGGGCGGATGCTGTGTTGACAGGCCTTTCGACCAATAGCAGTCTGGCCACTGTGCCTGTCACCCTGTGCTGCCTTAAAGCCATGGGCGTACATGAGCGATCCGCACGGCTGGCTGCGTGTGCCGGCACTAACCTCAATAACGACGGCGTCACCCTCTACGAGGCCATGACGGCGTTGTTCCTGGCCCAGGCGATTGGGTTTGATCTTGATGTGGGTCAACAGATCGTGATCGTACTGGCAGCCTGGATGGCAGCAGCGGGCATTGCCGGCGTTCCTGAAGCAGGTCTTATCGTCCTGCCGCTTGTTCTGAGCGCGGCAGGGCTGCCCGAAACCGTAGTCGCTGCCGCCATCCCCCTGATCGCCCCTATCGACTGGTTTATTGCCCGACTACGCTCTGCGGTGAACGTATTGAGTGACATGCTGGTGGCCATTCTGCTGGATCGCTGGGACCGTCGCGACGACAGCCGGGACCCACTACCACCGGACTGATGCCGTGCCTCGTCAACATGCCCACGCCGTCGGCGTAAGCCGCCACTCTCCCGCAATCAGCCCACTTTGCCGAGCAGCCAATCCAGCCACCTGTCTGGCAATAAACGCTTCAGATAGCCGAACAGATAGGTGGGGAAAGTCACGTAATAGCGGGTTCGGGGGCGACGGGCCTCCAGCGCGTGAATCACCTTGGCGGCGACAGCCTCGGGCCCTAGAGTGAAGGGCACGGCTGGACCCTGCTTCTGTAGCCGCGACTCGATAGCCAGGTAGTTTTCTCGGTGGGCGCTGTTCGACGATTCGATATTTTTTCGATACATGGCAAAAGCGTTATCGCGAAACCGGCTACTAATCGGGCCGGGCTCTATAAGCGAAACATGGATACCGGTTCCGGCCAGTTCAAGTCGCAAGGTATCGGTGAGTCCCTCCAACGCAAACTTGCTGGCATTATAGGCACCGCGGTAGCGCATGGCGGCGAAACCCAGCACCGAACTATTCTGGATAATCCGGCCATAACCCTGCTGCCGCATGACGGGAATTAGAAGGTTGGTCAATTCATGGGTGCCGAACAGATTGGTTTCGAACTGTTCGCGTAAAACCTCACGCCGAAGATCCTCGACCGCCCCCGGCTGGCCATAAGCGCCATTATTGAAAAGGGCATAGATTTTACCGTTCGTGGCCGCCAGTACCACGCTCACGGCATGGCGGATAGAGGAAGAATCGGCCAGATCAAGCACGACCGCTTCAAAGCCTTCGTCCCGAAGCTTCCGCACATCCACACGTTGGCGGGCCGTAGCAAATACTCGATACCCGCGCGCCCGCAGCTGCCGGGCTGTAAAGAGACCAATTCCCGATGAGCAGCCGGTAATCAGTACAGTTTTGTCAGTGAACATAAGCGTAACCCGGTAATGGAGTGATGCCGGCAAGCGGGGTTATGGATTCAGAACAGGCTTCCCGGCACCGTCGGTGCGATCTGCTCTTCGGGCTCGGGATTGCCGCCACAGGCTGAGGCGTGGTCCGGCCCGCTGCCATCAATAAACGGCAACTGCACGGCACCCTCACAGCCCTGACCCGAACGGCCACCACGTCCATCGACCCAGATCATCTTCACGTCATCCGGCTTCTCCATTTCCAGTGGCTCGTGGCTCACCTGCCTCATGGCGGTCGCCCAAATCTTGAGCGCACCTTCAGCCCCTGTCAGGCCGGCGGGCTGATTATCGTCCTTCCCCAGCCAGACGACACCGAGATAATCGCCGGTAAACCCTGCAAACCAGCTATCCCGTAAATCATTCGTCGTTCCGGTCTTGCCTGCCGCCGTCAGCGTCGCGGGCAGATGGGCATAGGCTGGCTTACCGGTCCCACTGTGCATGACTTCCTTGAGCATGGTATTGAGCACAAATACACTGGAGGCATCGACCGATTGCCTGACATCCAGACCATATTTCTGCAGGATTTTGCCTTCCGGCGATACCACCGCCTGAATAGCCCGCAATGGGGTGAGAAATCCGTCGCTGGCGAAGGTCTGGTACATCTGGGTGACCTCGAAAGGCGTCAGGCTGGCAGTACCCAGCAGCAGTGACGGCACCAGCTCGACCTTCCTGTCGACACCTAATTTGCGCAGTGTTTGCGCAGTGCGAGCGATGCCAACGTCCATACCCAGGCGCACGGTTGCGAGGTTATAGGAGTGTGCCAGCGCCTTGAACAGCGGCACAGCGCCATGTTCGCGGTTATCGTAGTTTTTGGGCGACCAGGTGGTGCCGGGGTTCTTGATGTGTATCGCACTGTCCTGCACGGTGGAGGCAATCGTCCAACGATCCGGATTTTCCAGTGCTGTCAGGTACACCACCGGCTTGTAGAGCGAGCCTATCTGACGGTAGGCATCCAGAGCGCGGTTGAAGCCTGACGACTCGGGATCGCGCGACCCAGACATGGCGGCGATCTCGCCGGTCGCCCGACGCGTCATGATGGCAGCACTTTCGAGACCCTGGATTTTGGGATTTTTTTCGAGTAAGGCCAGATGATTCATCATGGCCTCTTGCAGATGGCGCTGAACGTTGACGTCCAGCGTGGTAAAAATGTTAAGCCCCTCGGAAGTCAGATCCTCAGGCCGGTATTCCTTTTGCAGTTGCCGACGCACTAGGTCCATAAAGGCAGGGTAGCGGCTGACCGACTGATGCGGATCAACCACGACATCTAGCGGTGCAGCCATAGCCTGCCGGGCATCGGTCTTATTCAGGAAACCTTGCGCCACCATCTCGTCGAGTATCAGGTTACGGCGCTTAAGCACCCGATCCGGCATCTTGTAGGGATCGTAATAGGATGGACCACGCACCAAAGCCACCAGCAGGGCGATGTGATGGAGCCTGAGCTCCTCAATCTCTCGACCGAAATAATACTGACTGGCGAGGCCGAATCCATGAACAGCCCGCGAACCATCCTGACCCAGATAGATCTCGTTGAGATACGCTTCCAGTATTTCGTCCTTCGAGTAGCGGGCATCGAGAATGATCGCCATGACGATCTCGTTCAGCTTACGCCACCAAGTTCGCTCCGAACTCAGGTAGAAGTTCTTTACCAGCTGCTGAGTCAGGGTGCTACCCCCCTGCACAATGCCGCCCGCCCGGACATTGACCCAGACGGCACGGAGAATGCCGCGCATTGAAACGCCATGATGGTGGTAAAAGGAGTGGTCTTCGCTGGCAAACAGTGCCTTGAGCAGCATGTCTGGCGCTTGATCGATCTTGATCAGTACCCGGTCTTCCCGACGGGCGGGGTAAAAGCTGCCGATCTTGACCGGCTCCATCCGCAACAAGGGAACAGCGCTACCGGTGTACATTTCCTCCAGCAATATCACCTGACCATCGGCGAACTGGGCACGCATTTCACGGGTCGGCTCCGGTTTGTCCCAGAATTTGACATCACGGGTCCTGAAGACGATTTCGTCACCCAGGCGGATATAGGTACCCTGGGTCGATAACTGCGGGTCTTTTCGATATTTAAGCTGGCCCAGCAACCACTCAAACCCTTCGGCATCGAAGCTGGCGCCGACAAAAATCTCGGGTGCCCCGGCATACACCCGGGCAGGCAACGCCCAGCGCTTGCCCTCGAACTGCTCGCGCACCATGCGATCCTGATAGCCGACATAGGCTACTGCTGCGGCCAGAACAAAAGGTATCAATAAGACCAACAGCCTCACCAGGGCGCCTGACAAGGATCTTGATCGGCGACCGCTGGGAGGCATTTTGGAGGGTGTCGCCTTCATGGGTACTCGAGGTCTATCAGACGAATGCGCCGACGGTGACCCCTTGCGTTCCGCTCACCAGGGTTTGCCGACCGGTCGCGACATGGCCGCACGGCAAACTGGATCAATGGCGACTGATCAGATTGAGGAATTCCTGACGGGTACTGATCTGCTTGCGAAACAGCCCCAGCATTGACGATGTGGTCATCACTGAATTTTGTTTCTCCACTCCGCGCATCATCATGCACAGGTGTTTGGCCTCAATCACGACGGCGACGCCTGCGGGATTGATCGCCGTCTGCAGTGCGGTCGCTATCTGGTTGGATAGCCGCTCCTGAATCTGCAACCTGCGAGCGTACATATCAACGATTCGTGCGACTTTGGAGAGACCGATCACCTTGCCCTGCGGCAAATAGGCGACGTGGCACTTGCCGATAAAGGGCAACAGGTGGTGTTCGCACAGCGAGTACAGCTCAATGTCCTTGACGATGACCATGTCCTCTGTATCAGCCTCAAAGATGGCGTTATTTAAGACATCCTCCAGGGTACGCTGGTAGCCGTTATTTAGAAAATGGAAGGCCTTAGCCGCTCTTTGAGGCGTATCGACCAGCCCCTCTCGTGTTACATCTTCGCCAATCTCCTGAATAAGCTGGGAAAACAGCTGCTCCGTCGCTTTATAGTGCATGTTATCTCACCGGTTTCGTTAATGGTTCAGTATACCGTGCAAGCTCTGTTCACCGTACTCAAGGTTCACCCTATCACGGCTTTGCCCGCCATTCAGCAGCGGAAAATACCTCTACTCCAGCATCGCGCCGAATAGCGCCCTCCCCTAATCGGCGGCGCCAGAGGCGCCCCCCGGGCATGCCGTGATAGAGACCCAGCATATGGCGGGTGATGGTATGAAGGCGGTTTCCGCGATTCAGTTCAGCCTGGATATAAGGCACCATAACCTCGACGATATCCTGCCGGGAGGGAACCGGGTGGTCATTGCCATAGAATCGTCGATCGACATCTGCCAATAAATAGGCGTCATGGTAAGCCGCTCGCCCTATCATGACACCATCAAAGATTGCGAGATGAGCTTTCGCCTCATCCAGAGTATGAATGCCACCATTAAGTATGATTTCGAGTTCAGGAAAGTCTCGCTTGAGTTGAGCCGCAATGTCATAGCGCAAAGGCGGCACTTCCCGGTTCTCCTTGGGCGATAGCCCACTCAGCCAGGCTTTGCGAGCATGAATAATGAATGTCTTACAGCCAGCAGCGGCAACGGTGCGGACAAAGTCCGTCAGTTCTTCGTAGGAATCGCGATCATCGATACCAATACGGGTCTTGACGGTCACTGGCAAAGCAACTGACTGCCGCATCGCTGCGACACAGTCGGCGACCAAACCGGGCTCTGCCATCAGACAGGCGCCAAAGCTGCCACGCTGAACACGGTTACTGGGACAGCCGACGTTAAGATTAATCTCATCATAGCCGCGACCTTCGCCGATGCGGGCACACTCCGCGAGATCAGCGGGCTCGCTGCCCCCTAGCTGCAATGCCAATGGCTTTTCGGCCGGGTGAAAACCAAGCAGACGCTCCTGATCCCCATGCAAAATAGCACCGGTGGTGACCATTTCGGTGTACAGGAGCACATGCTGTGAAATCTGCCGAAGAAAATAGCGGCAATGCCTGTCGGTCCAGTCCAGCATAGGAGCTACGGCTATGGTTCTCTGCATCGGATCCGACAGACTGATGGCGGTGTTTAAATGAGCTGTGATAGGTACCGCACTTGCCCGATGCGCCGGTGTGCGGAGGTCGTCCGCCCGGGTTTAGGCCTTACGATTGGGTCGGCTACGGGTCAATAGGGGCTGGCGGTTACTAGTGGAACCCAGCTGGGCTGTTTTGTGTGTTCTTATCCAGACCTGACGGGCGCCCATAACGCCTGCACCCGCGACCAAACCGGTAAGACACAGGTAAAACAATGTCCTTAATCGGGCAATTTCTCTCAAGAGTTCCTGATTGCCCATACGGGCGGGTATCGGGCCCGTCACTGACTGGAAGCGGGGGTGTTCACCCCTGGCGCTGTCAAAACTCACGCCACCCGTCACCGATGAATACGTTTCTATCTGCCGAAAATCATTCTGGAGAGACTGTAAGGCCGCCATCTCATCACCGTTGACCTTGCCATCCGCGATACTCTGCTCCAGCGATTTCAGTCTGATCTCCACCGATTCAGCCAACAAACCGTTCAGCTTTCCCCGCAGACCCTCCAGTTGCTGACCGATTGCCTGTATCCGCCCATCTCCGGCAGCATCAAGGTTGAGTCGGTTTTCCATTGCCACCAGTACCGTGCGGAACTGCACGACCAGCAACAATACAGCAACCATTAAAACAAGCCCCGTAAAGATGACGACGGGACGGACACCCCCACGGCTTTGAACATCTCGCGATGACTCCTCGAACAGCCTTTGGGGCTGGTCTTTGACACCGTCGGGTGCTTTGTCACCGTTATGTTGATTCGACATGCGTTAGAAAGCGAATAAACCGCCTGAGCGGCAACGCGCAAGCCTCAAAGTTGGAGTTTTACCGGGTCGCAACTATGGCAGAACGCAACACTTCGGTCAATTCTCACCGCGAGCTGTCTGCATGATGACTTTCATTTCCCTGACAGCCCCTGCAAGTCCTGAAAATAGGGCGCGAGCGATAATGGAATGTCCGATATTGAGCTCCCTGATTTCGGGTATGCGACAAATATCGGCCACATTGTGGTAATGAAGGCCATGCCCGGCGTTCACGATCAGCCCCAGCCTGGCGGCCAGTTGAGCCGCCTCACTTAGGCGGACCAGTTCAGCCTGAACTGATGACGAATCCGTTGCATCAGCATAGTGGCCGGTGTGTAGTTCGATCACGGGAGCACCTGCCCTAGCGGCGGCTTCAATCTGTTTAGGCTCGGCATCAATAAACAGCGAGACTTCAATACCCGCCTCGCCCAGCACGCCGCAGGCTTCGGTCATTCGCGCCAGATTGCCGGCGACATCCAGTCCGCCTTCAGTAGTAAGTTCCTCCCTTTTTTCCGGTACCAGACAACAGGCACCGGGCCTGACTTGGCAGGCTATGGCCAGCATTTCATCGGTGACCGCCATTTCCAGATTCAGTCGGGTCTGAAGCGTGCTAGCCAGCAGATCAATATCCCGATCCTGAATGTGGCGACGGTCTTCCCTGAGGTGGGCCGTGATCCCGTCCGCGCCTGCCTGTTCTGCCAGCAGGGCGGCATGGATGACCTCTGGATAACGGGTACCACGGGCCTGCCGTACCGTTGCCACATGATCGACATTTAATCCAAGAAAAATGGGTGTGTTATGACTCATGAGATAGCCCACGGCTGAAGGGTTTGAACAACTCACGGCTTCTGAGTGGCCGCCCGTTGAGGTGATACTGAATGATGCTGCGCAAGAGATGCTTGGCTTCCCTCAATTGTGATTCGTGGGTCAGGCAGCGACGACTCAAACCCAGCAGGGTTGCACCTGCTATTGCGGCGTGTTGACCGGGCTCAACAAGATTCGCGCCCTCCCCCACGAGGTAGCGGTAAGTCTTCGCAGGATCTATCGGGCTACCGCTGGTGTCGTATTCAAGCTGGGGGCCATAGCCAATAGCAGTGAGCAGCGACAATTCAAAAAACCGTAGCGTCGTCTGCAAACACCGCCCCAAGACCAGTTGATCCAGCACATCAAGGTACAAACAGTAGACCTCGGGCTGGGGGTCTTGCAGGGGTAGCAGGTATAACAATAGCTCATTCACATAGAAGCCACAGAACAGAGCCTCTCCCATCAGGGCAGGCATCTGCCCAACCGACTCGGCGGCGGTCAGTAACGGGAGATCGCTGCACCCTGTCCAGGACAGACGGACGTTGGCGAAAGGCCTCAGGACTTGGGACAGGGGATGTTTCCCTCGTTTAACCCCCTTACCCAGCAACCGAATCCGGCCGTGGTTCTGGGAAATAACATCGACAAACAAGCTGGATTCGCGATAAGGCTGGGAATGCAGAATCACGGTATGCTCCAGCAGTACCCTACCCCGACCGTCAGGCGGGAGTAATACGTTCACTCACCATAGCCCAGACTCCTGAGCGCACGCTCATCATCCGACCAGCCCTCTTTCACCTTAACCCACAACTGCAGAAAGACCTTACTCTCGAATAGGCGTTCCATGTCATGGCGCGAGCGCTCGCCCACCTTTTTGAGTACTTCACCCTTCTGACCAATCACGATAGCCTTCTGGCCGTCACGTTCCACCCATATCAGCGCACTGAGCCTGATCAGGTCAGTCTCCTGCTTGAATTGCTCGATTTCCACCGTAATGGCGTGGGGTACTTCCTGTCCCAATGACCGTAGCAGTTTCTCGCGGATGATTTCAGCCGCCATAAAACGCATGGAGCGATCCGTGACCTGATCCTCGGCAAATATTGGCTCGCCCTCAGGCAGTAGAGACATTATGCGGGATTCGAGTACATCAAGATTAGCGCCCTTCAGTGCCGAGATGGGAATGATCTCAACGAAGTCATGACGAGTACCGGCATCCTTGAGGAAAGGCAACAACTGATCTTTGTCCTCAATGCGATCAACTTTATTAACAACCAGAATCACTGGGATACCGGAGCGCTTGATTCGCTCCATTACCAGATCATCCTCCGTAAGCCAGGCGGGTCGATCGAGCAACCAGACGATGAGATCAACATCTGACAGCGCGGATCCGGCCGTCTTGTTCAGATAGCGATTCATGGC
>JBILXN010000041.1:0-14084 GCA_044378425.1 Methylococcaceae bacterium | reverse complement strand
AGGTAGCACCTGAGTCAACCGCTGCAATGGCCGAAATTCGAAAGACGCTGATCAGCATCCAGAACAGCCTCGCGGTGGATTCACCCCTACAACAGGACCTGCGCCAGACACTGAAAGAAACCACTCGCACCGCCCAGTCCATCCGCTCTCTGGCCGACACCCTCGATCAGGAACCCGAATCACTCCTCCGCGGCAAAACCGGGGACACCCCATGAATACGAGACTTTTCAGCCTGCTGCTACTGTCATGCCTGTTGATCGTGGGCTGTGCCCGCTCGCCGCAGCGCCACTTCTTCACACTGGCCGAGCCGACAGCCCAGGCAAACCATAGGGTTAGCCCGGGCCCCGATGTACAGACGGTGCTGGTCGGCCCCGTATCGGTGCCGGCGCGGGTCGACCGTCAGCAAGTCGTCACTCGCACCAGTGCCAACGAGCTTGAGATCAGCGAATCCAATCGTTGGAGTGAGAGTCTGACCAGTGAAATCGCGAACGCATTAGCGACTGATCTTGCCGCCGATTTGGGCGAAGGGGCACTGGTCGGACTCAAGGGACAGGAGGCTATAGCCAGCGAGGCCGATGTCCGGATTGCTGTCGATATCCTGCGATTCGAGTCCGTCGTGGGGGGGACAGCAAGCATTGAGGCAGCATGGATCATAAGACCAAAGGCCTCAGATAAACCGCTACGGGGCCGATCCTTCGTAAGCGAACCCTGCCGGGAACCCAGCTATGATGCGCTAGTGGCCGCTCATTCGCGGGCGCTGGCCCGCATCAGTCACGATATTGCCGCCACCCTTCGCGCCAGACAGCCTGAACTGGCGACACATCATTAACCCAAGTCCTGGCAATGGCTAAACCCCAAAAGGCTTGCCAGACGGTCATCCTGCTGGGGGCGAGCAACCTTAGCCGCGCATTTCCTACCGCGTTGACCTGTCTGCAACAGGGCTTCGGATCCCCTCTAGTGGTTCATGCCGCCATGGGGCATGGCCGATCTTTCGGTGGCTGGAGTCAAATAGTGGGCAGGGCCTTGCCCGGGATCATCGATTGCGGACTCTGGGACCGACTGTCCTCGGACTCGACTTTGACGGCACCACCGGTTGCGGCCATCACGGACCTTGGCAACGATCTCGTTTATGGTCATGACGCGGCCAAGCTGCTGAACTGGCTGGACATCTGCCTGGCACGTCTGCATCAGCTGAACTGCCAGAGTGTGCTGATGTCCCTGCCGTTGGCGAGCCTCGAACGGCTGACTGAAACCCGATTTGAACTGATTCGCAGGCTGATATTTCCAGGACAAGCGGCCAGCTGGCCCGAACTACAGCAACAAATCGGCCAGCTTGATGCCGGCATGCGGAAACTGGCTGAGCATTATCGCACCGGCTGGGTCGAAGCGCCCCAACACTGGTACGGAATGGATCACATCCATATTCGCCGAGAGTATCAAGCGGAAGCGTTATGCCGTCTGTTTGATCTCTGGCCGGAATGGCGAAACACCACGCCATGTCGGCAGCCTGACATATGGACCTCACTGCGACTACGCTGCCTCAAACCCGCCGAGCGGACGCTGCTGGGGCTTCACCAGATTACAGCCCAGCCGGTCGTCGACACACCCGAACTGAGGCTTTCTCTTTATTGACGATTCAATCAGGCTGGCCCATCCCCAGAAGACGGGGCTGATCGACTAAAGATCGAACGGCTGCTTCAATACGATCGTCTGGTTGCGATCAGGTCCGGTCGACAGAATATCGACAGGAACACCCACCAGCTCCTGCAAACGCTGAATGTAGGCTCGAGCTGCAGGAGGCAACTGGTTGTAATCGGTAACGCCCGCCGTCGATTCGGACCAGCCAGGCATGTCCTCAATCACTGGTTCGCATTGTGCGTAGGCTTCAGCCCCGCTCGGTACGGTATCGATATCAGCCCCGTTGTAGCGGTAGTGGGTACAGATACCAATGCTTTCGAGGCCATCCAGCACATCAAGCTTGGTGAGACACAAGCCGGAGATACTGTTAAGTTTGGATGAGCGCCTCATCAGTACGGCATCAAACCAGCCGCAGCGGCGCGCCCGCCCGGTGGTGGCTCCGAACTCGGCGCCGCGGGTCGAGAGGTGTTTACCCCGCTCATCGAATAGTTCGGTTGGGAAAGGACCATTGCCAACCCGGGTGGAATAAGCCTTGGTGATACCGAGGACATAGTCGAACTCCAGCAATCCGACCCCAGTTCCAGCAGCGGCTCCGCCGGCAGTGGTGTTGGAGGAGGTGACATAAGGATACGTGCCATGATCAATATCCAGCATCGCACCCTGAGCCCCCTCGAAGAGCACATTCCTGCCGTCACTACGGTAACCGTGCAGTTCGCCGGCCACGTCACCGAGCATGGGCTTGATCTCCTCCCCGATGGACATGAGCTGGGCTAGAACCTCAGAGCAGTCCAGCGCTTTTTCCTTGTAGTAGTGAGCCAGAACAAAATTATGGAAGTCGAGCAGTTCGCGCAAACGCTCTTCAAGTACCTGCGGATAAAACAGGTCACCCGCCCGAATGCCACGCCGGGAAACTTTGTCCTCGTAGGCAGGGCCAATGCCGCGACCGGTGGTGCCTATGGCTTTGGCCCCTCGCGCTTTCTCCCGGGCCAAATCGAGCGCAACGTGTATTGGTAATATGAGTGCGCAGGACTCGCTGATGGTCAGTCTGTCACGCACAGGCACACCCGCCCGCTCAAGCACGCCAATCTCTTCCATCAGCGCTTCGGGCGAGAGCACCACGCCGTTGCCAATGAAACACTTGACGCCCTGGCGCAGGATGCCCGAAGGAATCAGATGCAACACCGTCTTCTGGCCATCGATAACCAGAGTGTGTCCGGCATTGTGACCGCCCTGAAACCGCACCACAGCCTCAGCGCGCTCGGTCAGCAGATCAACCAGCTTGCCCTTCCCCTCATCGCCCCACTGGGTACCAATGACTACAACATTCTTTCCCATTCTGTAATTTCCGATATTTTATTCAGCGTGGACGGTCAGGTTGACTACCTGCCATTGATCGTTGCTCTTGCGTAATTCGAAACCGCAATTCAGGCCTATGGCTGATTCAGATAAGCCCCCCAGCGCCTGGATCACGACTTCACCCTTAGCCCGCAGGGCCCTGATCGCATCA
This sequence comes from Methylococcaceae bacterium, assembly GCA_044378425.1. Lineage (GTDB taxonomy): Bacteria > Pseudomonadota > Gammaproteobacteria > Methylococcales > Methylococcaceae > UBA6136. The sequence continues at coordinate 10,939 of JBILXN010000041.1, read as the reverse complement.
TCCAGTTCAGCGTCAGCCACAGCCGGTGCAAATATCGCCGATTGAGCAGGGCGGGCCTTGGCCGGATCATCCACCAGACGGGCCAGGGTTTTTAAGTCCGCACTGAATCCTACGGCAGGTCGGGCGTGTCCAAAGACTTTTCCGATGTCGTCGTAGCGACCACCACGCGCTATTTCCCTGCCTTGACCCGGCACAAAGGCCGCAAATACTACTCCCGTGTGGTAGTGGTACCCTCGAAGTTCGGCAAGATCAAAATGGATGGGCAAATCCGGGTAGTGTTGGTGCAGGTTGTCCGCAATAGCCGACAGTTCGGCTAGGGCGAGAGTCATGAACTCGCCTCCAGCAATCAGCCTTTGTCTGGCTTCGGCCAGTACGCTGACCGGGCCATTGAGATCGAGTAGCGCCGCCAGCATCTCGCCGACAGTTGCCGGTACTTCAGCTGCCATGAGGTAGCTATCCAGATCAGCCGGATCTTTGCGCTGCAGAATTTCAAACAAGCCCGCCTCAGTTTCGGCCGTCATACCGGCCTGCCGGGCCAGCGCCCGATAAATGCCCACATGCCCGAGATCAAGATGAATGTCACCTATGCCGGCTATGTCCAGCATTTCGAGCATCAGTCGGATCACTTCGATGGCAGCCGCATGACCGCCGTGCCCGAATAGCTCCGCCCCTACCTGTAGTGGATTGCGGGTTTTTTCAAGATGTCCGGACAAGGTGTGCAGGACAGAACCGGTATAGCAGAACCGTGTGGGCAGATTGGTTCGAGCGGTGCGGGCATCTATCCTTGCGACCTGGGGCGTCATGTCAGCCCGCAAACCGATAAGTCGCCCGCTGGCGGGATCGGTGAACTTGAAGGTCTGAAAATCCAGTTCGTGCCCGCTGCCCACCAGGAGAGAGTCAAGGAAGTCGATCAAGGGCGGCATGACCAGCCGATAACCCCAGCAACCAAATAAGTCGATAACGCGACGGCCCAAATCTTCAAGCCGGGCCGCCTCGTCAGGGAAAACTTCTTCAATTCCTTCGGGCAACAACCATCGGTCTTGGTTCAACATTGATCAGGGGTATGGTGGAATGTAAGGGGGCTGGGCGGCGTTTATTAGGCGCCCAGTTTACCCTTGATTGACTATTTACCGGAAGCTTTCAGTTCCGATCAACCTGCAGCACGGGCCTTATTGGCACTTACTTGGGTCGTCTGAAGTACTGGAAAAACTCGGAGTCCGGGCTGAGCACCATCATGCTGCCATCACCTTTGAAGGCGTGTCGATAGGCGATCAGACTGCGGTTGAACTGGAAGAATTCTTGATTCTTGCCATAGGCTCGGGCGTAAATATCGGACGCCGAGGCATCTCCCTGACCCCTCCTGATTTCTGCATCCTTCTGGGCTTCGGCCAATAATACCTCGCGCTGCCGATCGGCTTCGGCACGGATGCGCTCGGCAGCTTCGGCACCCCGAGAACGGAATTCCCGGGCAACACGGGCACGCTCTGCCTCCATTCGCCGGTAGACCGACGAACTGACTTCATCAGGCAGGTCGATTCGCATGACCCGGATATCGACGACTTCAACACCGAGTTCAGCAACAGAAGGATTGACCATTTTGGTCAACACATCCTGTATCTGGCCTCGATCAGACGATACCAGCTCACGGATCGTCCGCTTGCTAAACTCGTTACGCATGGCGTCCTTGGTGATCTGATCCAGCCGGATATTGGCCTGAGTCTTATCCCCCGCGACTGATGTGTAAAACTTCGTCACATCTTCAATTCGCCATTTGACGAACCAGTCAACAATAACGTTTTTCTTTTCCGAGGTTAGGAACCGTTCCGGTTTTGATTCCAGCGTCAGAATACGATCGTCGAATTTTTTGATCTGACGGTAGGGCAACTTGAAATGCAGCCCCGGACTGAAGTCATTTCCAACAATTTTCTTGAACTCAAGCAGGATGACCTTCTCGGTTTCAGCCACCGTAAAGGTCCCTGTAACCGCCAGCAGCAGACTGACCAGTCCAAGCACCGCTAACCCTGTATCTCTGTTGATCATTTTTGACCTCGGCTATCGCGTCCGCGCGTTGAGTTGGCTCTGGCTGTTCGGGCCGGATCAGGTACTTCGGGCGTTGCTGGTGATGACACCAGCTCGCTGGCCTTCACGTCGTTCCCAGCGGCTTGCACACGCTGCAATTTGTCCACAGGAAGGTAGAGCATATTGTTGGCACTTTTCACATCAACAAGCATGGTGCCCGATGCGCCGAGTATCTCCTGCATGGTTTCGAGATACATGCGTTCTCGCGTAACCTCCGGAGCTTTCTCATATTCAGCCAGCAGCTGTTCGAATCGGGAGGCTTCGCCCTCGGCGCGAGCGATGGCCTTCTGCTTGTAGGCCTCGGACTCTTCGATCAGCCGGGCCGCAGCACCGCGCGCCTTGGGTACGACCTCGTTCGCATAGGCTTCCGCCTCATTTTTGAGACGCTGCTCATCTTCCCGAGCCTTGATGGCGTCCTCAAACGCGCTTTGTACTTCATCCGGCGGCTGAGCATCGACCAGATTCACATTGATGACGCGAATGCCGGTCTTGTACTGATCCAGCGTGCGCTGAATTTCCGTTTTGATTTCGTCAGCAATATGGCCTCTACCCTCAGTCAGCACGAAATCCATGGTGTTCTTGCCGATAACCGCTCGCTGCGCGCTCTCTATCACCTGTTTCAGTGTCGCATCAGGGTCAGCCACGTTGAAAAGGTAGGCCTGGGCCTCCTTGATCTGGTATTGCACGGCAAGACGGATGTCGATGATATTCTCGTCCTGAGTCAACATCATAGCTTCCTTGGGAACCGATCCCGAGGATTGCTGGCGACCACCGGATCGGTAACCAATCTCCAGAAATCGCTGCTGTTCAATATTGACGACGTCAATTTTTTCAATTGGCGCCGGAATATGCCAGTGTAAACCCGGCATGGTCGTGTCGACATACTCGCCGAAGCGGGTCACTACGCCCCGACTTCCCTCGTCAACAACATAGATTCCAGTAAGTCCCCAAAGCACCAGACCTGCCGCAGCGACCAGACCTGCGAGCTGGAGCGGAGCCTGACCGCCCCCTGTAGGCATGCCTCTACCGCCACCCAAGATCGCGCGCACTTTTTCCTGAACGCCCTTAAGCACATCATCAAGGTCGGGAGGTGTCTGTGGCTGCTCCCGTCCGCTCCAGGGATCTTTCTTGTTATCACCAGGTTCATTCCAGGACATCGGTCAACTCCCGTTTAACTTCCAGTTACAGTTTTTAGATAGATGCGTCCGCGGACTGAACACTGAACATCCCGCGGCATTTACAGAAAAGAATCCCTGTCAGATTCGAAACCGTCTCAGGGTCATGACCGGGCAAGCTCAACCGCTTCCTGACGCGCAGCGACGTCGGGATGGTCATCAAGACAGCTCAACAATGTGCGTGAACCTTGAACGTCCATCACCCAGCCACCGAGATCGTCCTGTTCCTCTTTGAGGATGGTAGCAGTTCTATACAGCCGGGCCCTGAGATCACCCTCGGCCGGCTTGAGCCGAATACTCCGGGTGATGATGTTCCCACCGAAACATTCCCGCAGGATGTTTGTAAGCTCGCCAAGTCCTTCACCGGCCTGTGCAGAAATCCACACCTTGGACGGCCAGGATTTTTCGTTACGCTCGATATGAGGCGCGACAGATTCCAGCCGATCAATCTTGTTCATCACCCATATCTGAGGCACCTTGTCCGCCCCTATTTCTTCAATGACCTGATCCACCTCGGCGATGGTTTCTTCCATACGGTCGTCGCTGGCATCAATGACGTGCAGGAGCAAATCAGCCTGTGCCGTTTCCTGCAGGGTGGACCTGAATGCCGCAACCAACTCATGAGGAAGATCCCGGACAAAACCCACCGTGTCAGCAAGAATGACCTTGAGCCCGGCACCCAGATCAAGTCGTTTGAGCGTGGGATCCAGGGTGGCGAACAGCTGATCTGCCGCATAAACAGCCGAGCCGGTCATAGCATTGATCAGCGTCGATTTGCCTGCGTTGGTATAGCCAACAAGCCCTACCACCGGCACCTCGGCACGGCGCCTGGCTCGACGGCCCTGATCACGTTGCTTGTCAACTTTCTCAAGCCGCTTTTGAATCTGAATGATGCGCTTGCCGATAAGCCGTTTATCGGTTTCAAGCTGGGTTTCACCCGGCCCCCTAAGCCCAATACCGCCCTTCTGGCGCTCAAGATGGGTCCAACCACGGACCAGCCGCGTTGACAGATGCTTTAACTGAGCGAGTTCAACCTGCAATTTGCCCTCAAAACTCTGGGCGCGCTGAGCAAAAATATCGAGTATCAAGCCTGTTCGGTCGACCACCCTGACGTTGAGAGCCTTCTCAAGATTACGCTCCTGGCTAGGCGTCAGTGGATTATTGAAGATAACAAGCGACGCTTCGTGTGCCACTACGGTGTTCGCCAATTCATCAAGCTTGCCCTTACCGATAAAGTAGCGGGGGTCGGGCGACTGACGTCGCCCGGTAACAACCGCAACAGGCACGGCACCTGCAGATAGCGCTAACTCCCGAAGCTCACTGAGGGAGGCCTCATCTCCACTTCCATCACCATGAACAAGAACGGTGATTTCGCCAGATTCTGGCCGGTCAAACAAAATGTAACCACATCAATTTGGGGTGTCCAAAAGTACTATTGTGTCGGAGAACTGCGTCAGTTTCGCACCCGCAGCTTCAGACGTCTTCTTCCACGTCATCGGGCCCTTGTGCCAAGCGTACCTGACGCGCAGGGACAATCGTTGAAATAGCATGTTTGTAAACCATCTGGCTGACGGCATTCTTGAGGATGATCACGTATTGATCAAACGAGTCTACCTTGCCCTGTAGCTTGATACCGTTGACGAGGTAGATAGATACCGGAACGTGCTCCTTACGTAGAGCGTTCAGGAAAGGATCCTGTAAGTTTTGGCCTTTAGACATTCCATTTCTCCATTATTGTTATAGGCAAACACGCCTACCATGACCAAGTCGAAACATATTTAATCAAATCATGACGCAGGCCGCCATGCGACAAACCGCCGCTTTCCGGACGACGCGAGACATCCACCCCCCACTCATCACGCGGCAAGAACCTCGCGCAACGCATCGGCAAGCCGATCGGCCATTGCCTGAACGGTAGCGGGATCAACCCCCTCCACCATCACCCGAACCAAAGGTTCGGTTCCTGATGCGCGCAGGAGAATTCGGCCCTGCCCTTGAAGTTCCCTCTCCATATCGGATTTGACCTTCTGGACGGATTCGACCCGTTCCAGATCGACCCGCTCCTTCAGCCTGACATTGACCAAGCATTGTGGATATTTATCCATGCCACGTTTCAGGTCTGACAGACTTTTTCCGCTCACCTGCATGGCCTCCATGACCTGAAGCGCAGCAACGATGCCATCTCCGGTGGCGATTCTGTCTCGACAAATAATATGACCCGAACTTTCACCGCCCAGTGTGCTGCTGTGATTCAGCATCATCTCCATGACATAGCGATCACCGACCGCTGCCCGCTTGAGTTCCACCCCAGATTTCATCAGTGCCTGCTCAAGACCAAGATTGGTCATCTGAGTGCCGACAACAGGCCCATCAAGTTCCCCTCGTGCCAGACGGGACTGGGCAATCATGAAAAGAATTTCATCGCCGTCCACGACGTGGCCCTGGTGATCGACCATAATCAAACGGTCGCCATCGCCGTCAAGCGCCAACCCGAAATCGGCCTGCTCTTCCAACACCTTGCGAGCCAGTGCCGCTGGTTTGGTCGCTCCTACCTCATCATTGATGTTGGCGCCGTTAGGATTGACACCCATGGCAATAACACTGGCGCCCATTTCTGTAAAAACATGGGGCGCAATGTGGTAAGTGGAACCATGTGCACAATCAACCACCAGCCTGACACCGGAAAAACCCACCCGCGACGATATCGTGCTTTTACAGAACTCAATATAGCGACCCGCCGCATCACGCAGTCTGGAGGCCTTTCCGATACGGGCAGAGTCAACAGTGGTCATGGGCAGATCGATCTCGCTCTCGATCAGATTTTCCATCTCGTCAGACAGCTTGAGACCGTCAGGACCAAAGAACTTGATTCCGTTGTCGTAGTAGGGATTATGTGACGCACTAATGACAATCCCGGCCTCGGCACGGAAGGTCCGGGTCAGATAGGAGATAGCCGGCGTCGGCATCGGCCCGAGCAACTGGGTATTGACGCCTGCCGCCGCCAATCCAGCCTCCAAGGCGGACTCAAACATATAACCCGAAATGCGCGTGTCCTTGCCAATCAACACGGTAGGCTCTTTACGTCCCCTGGCGAACACGCGACCCGCCGCCCAGCCTAACTTCAGCACAAAATCCGCTGTGATGGGGTAATTGCCCACTTTGCCCCGGATTCCGTCCGTCCCAAAATACTGTCTGCTCATGATTTACCTCCGCACATCCTGTTGCGCCCTAGCTACTCAACGTCCTGACCCCGATCACCCAACACCGACCTGCAGGCGGCAAGCCCTCTCTTCGATGCAAATCAATGCTGCTCGGCCGTTTTACCCACGGTCTCCGCTTGCTGGGACTTGCCATCACTGCCGCCTGCACCCGGAGGGGCTTCATCCCAGTTTTGCGGAGGCCGCGGAGTGCGCCCTTCCATGATGTCGTCGATCTGAAAATGGTCGATGGTCTCATATTGAATCAGCGCCTCGGCCATCACCTTGAGTTTGTCCATGTTGTCGCGCAGGATGTTTTCCGAACGCTCGTAATTCCGGTCAATCAAGGAACGGATTTCCTCATCGATCAAATGCGCCGTCTCTTCCGACACGGATTTGTGCTGGGTCACGGAGCGCCCGAGGAAAACCTCGCCCTCTTCCTCACTGTACGCCAACGGCCCTAGTCGATCCGACAAACCCCAGCGTGTCACCATATTGCGGGCGATGCTGGTGGCACGTTCAATATCGTTCTGGGCGCCCGTGGTTACCATGTCCTTCCCGAAAACCATTTCCTCAGCAATGCGACCGCCAAACAGGCTTGAAATCTGGCTTTCGAGCTTCTTTTTGCTGGCACTGTACTGGTCGCGTTCCGGCAAAAACATGGTAATCCCCAAGGCGCGGCCACGCGGCATGATGCTGACTTTGTAAACCGGATCATGCTGAGGCACCAAACGCCCGACGATGGCATGTCCGGCCTCATGGTAAGCGGTCAACTGCCGTTCTTCCTCGCTCATCACCATGGACTTACGTTCGGCACCCATCAGAATCTTGTCCTTGGCTTTTTCAAAATCATCCATTTGCACCTGCCTCTTGTTCTTGCGGGCGGCAAACAGCGCCGCCTCGTTTACAAGATTAGCGAGATCAGCGCCTGAAAAACCGGGTGTTCCCCTCGCAAGAAAGCCCACCTCGACATTCTGGGCGACCGGCACCTTCTTCATGTGTACCTTGAGAATTTGCTCACGACCGCGCACGTCCGGCAAACCTACGACAACCTGACGGTCAAACCGCCCGGGCCGCAACAGGGCAGGATCAAGCACATCCGGCCGATTGGTAGCCGCGACAACAATCACACCCTCATTGCCCTCGAAGCCATCCATTTCAACCAGCAACTGGTTCAAGGTCTGCTCGCGCTCGTCATGACCACCACCAAGACCCGCACCGCGGTGGCGCCCGACGGCATCGATTTCGTCGATAAAAATGATGCAGGGCGCGTTCTTCTTGGCCTGCTCAAACATATCCCTCACCCGCGAGGCACCCACGCCGACGAACATTTCGACAAAGTCCGAACCCGATATGGAAAAGAACGGGACTCTGGCCTCTCCGGCGATCGCCCGGGCCAGCAGGGTCTTGCCGGTACCGGGCGGCCCCACCATTAAGGCACCCCGTGGAATTTTGCCGCCCAGTTTCTGGAATTTACCGGGGTCCTTGAGGAAGTCGACCATTTCCTGTACGTCCTCCTTGGCCTCCTCAACACCGGCGACATCCGCAAAGGTAATCTTGATCTGATCCTCCTCGATCAGCTTGGCCTTGCTTTTGCCGAATGACATGGCCCCCCGACCGCCAGCCCCACCGCCCTGCATCTGCCGCATGAAAAAAACCCACACAGCCACCAACAGCAACATCGGAAACCATGAGATGAATACCTGTGTCAGCAGGGATTGCGACTCCGGCGGCTGAACCTTGATGTCAACATGATTCTCAAGCAGATCATCCACCATATGAGGATCTTGCGGTGGGCTGTAGGTCGCAAACTTCTCGCCCGTTGCCGTGACACCCTGGATGACCGAACCATCAATAGTGACCTGCCTGATCTGCCCCTCCTTCACTGAGGTCAGAAACTGTGAGTACGGCATGCTCCCCTCAGCCGATTTACGCCCCCCAAAACTACTGAACACCGACATCATCACGACGGCGATGACTATCCACAGGGCCACATTTTTCAGCATGTCATTCACGATTGATTTTCCTCACCGAAATACGTCCGGCCACGTTGGTTTATCGAAGAATACTATCAGCATACTGATTGGCACACCTACCTCATCAGTACATCTACCTACCGATCTGCCCTTACGGCTGCGCAGCGGCCAGCGTAAGCATTTCCGCCGCGTGAGCCAGGCTCTGTTCGGTAACCTTAACCCCACCCAGCATCCGGGCGATTTCCGGAATTCGCTCCGGCCCGGCCAGCGGTCTGACCGAGGAATGGGTCACGCCCTCATCCCCTCGTTTTTCCACCAGCAGGTGCTGATGTCCCTGAGCCGCCACTTGTGGCAGATGAGTGACACAGAAAACCTGCCTATCCCGTCCCAGCAGACGCAATTTTTGGCCTACGATTTCGGCGATACCTCCGCTGATGCCAGAATCGACCTCATCGAAAATCAGCGTCGGGGCGACCTTGGAGTCGGTAGCCGCCACTTGCACCGCCAAGCTGATCCGCGACAATTCGCCACCCGATGCAATGCGGCCCACCGGTCGTGGAGGCATGCCGGGGTTCGCGCTTACCAGGAAATCCACTTGGTCAAAGCCGAATGGCGACGGCTCTTTTTCAGTATCCGTCTGCACCGCAATCAACAGATTGCCCTGCGGCATACCCAACTCCTGAATGATTTCGGTAATCCGGCTCTGCAACACTTGAGCCGTCGCTTGCCGCCGCGCGGTCAGCTGTTGCGCCCGCTGGCGATAATCATCGGCACTCTTTGCCAGCGACTCACGCAAGCCTTCCAGCGATTCAGCACCGTCAGCCATGGCAGAACGCTCGGCCTTCAGTGAAACGAGATGCTCTGGCAGGGCCTCTGGCCTCACATGGTGCTTACGCGCCAATTGCTGGACGTCAGACAACCGCTGATCGAGCGCGCTTAACCGGCCAGGGTCAACATCCAGCCGCTCCAGTTCATGCCGTAGCATCGTGGCAGCCTCTTTGACCTGGACCTGCGCGTCGCGCAAAAGATCGAGCGTCGGGCTCAGCCCTTGAGCGAACCGGCTGAGCTCGGTCAGTGCCTGTACTGCCCGCGACAGCAGTGCGTTGACCGCATGGTGCTCGGCATCGTAAAGCGCGTCCAGATGCACCTGACCAACCTCAAGAATTCTGCCCACATTGGCCTGACGCGTGTGTTCTTCAACTATCGCACCATAATTGAGGCTAGCGATATCGTGCTGCTCCAGTTCCTCAATCTGAAAGTCCAGAAGCCCCATGCGGGCCGATTGATCGCCAGCGCTGTTGCTCCGCCGATCCAGCTCGTCACGCAGTGACCGCCACTCACGATACAGCCTCTGTACATCGGCCAGCAGATCGGCATTTGCCGCAGCAGCATCCAGTAGGCGGCGCTGCTCCGTAGCCTTGATAAGCTGGACATGGGCATGCTGACCATGAATTTCAACCAGCCCCTGCCCTAAATCCTGCAATGACTGCAATGTTACCGGTCGACCATTGATGTAGGCTCTGGAACGACCATCCTGAGCAATCACCCGTCGAACCACGCATTCATCGCCATCCGCGTAGTCCTGGTCCTCCAGCCATTGCTTCGCCACCGGGGAATCGACCAGGTCAAAACTCACATTGATTTCCGCACGCTGGGCACCGGGACGGATGAAAGCAGGATCGGCCCGATCACCCAAGGCTAGCCCCAGTGCTGTCAAGAGGATGGATTTGCCCGCCCCCGTCTCGCCGGTCAGGACGCTAAGCCCCGCACCAAAGCCAAGATCCAGAGACTGAACAACGGCAAGATCACGAATATCTACATGAATCAACATGGCTAATTTCGGTAACCCGAACTCCAGTTCAATTTGGCGCGAAGGATTTCGAAAAAATCGTAATTTAACGGATGCAGCAGGCGGAATGGCCTAGGCTCCTTGCGTATCTCAATCCGATCCGTGATGGCCACGTCAGGACTGGAGACATTATCGCAGACCACTTGCGCACTGAATTGCCGGCTGGGTCGAAAGGCGACGCCAATCACGCTTTCGCTATCCACCACGATGGGGCGATTGGTCAAGGTATGGGGGTTGATCGGCGCCAGTACAATCGCCTGCAAGTGAGGCGAAAGGATGGGGCCGCCTGCTGACAGGGCATAAGCGGTGGATCCGGTTGGCGTGGACACAATCAGACCATCGGAACGTTGCGAATTAAGGTAGGCGCCATTGATAGAGGTCTCGATCTCTATCATGCTGCTGGCATTCCAACGGTGGACCACCACCTCGTTAATCGCTGTCTGCCGGTAGATCACCTGTTCTTCCCTGATAATGCTGGCACCCAGCATAAATCGCTGCTCTTCGCTGAAATGCCCGTTAAGCATGGCATCTAGGTGAGTAGTGATATCGGCCGGTGAAATATCGACCAGGAAGCCTAGCCGACCCAGGTTGACCCCGATGAGCGGAATATCAAACGCCGCCAAAGCCCGCGCAGCCGAGAGTAACGTCCCGTCCCCCCCCAGG
>JBILXN010000200.1:0-4178 GCA_044378425.1 Methylococcaceae bacterium | reverse complement strand
ACACTATCTCATTCCTGCACTGGGCAAGAAGCACGTTGACAGAATTGATGCCGCCGAACTGGACGAACTGGAAGCGTGGCGCATACTGCAAACGCAAAAGCCCATTGCTCAAAGTACCAAATTGACAAAGAACGCGGCATTGCGCTTTTCATCGATTAATCAATAGGCTGCCGGTCATGTAAACCACAGTTTACAGGCTCTAAATTTGGGGATACTTTGCCATGAAAGTCACACAAAAAATCACTCAGTGATTTTGGTCTACCAAAAAATGGTCCAACCCCTGCCCAACGACCCGTAAGGAATTCGATGCCGTTTGTGGGGCGGGACTCGAGCCTCGTAAAAACGGGGCGATTCTTCATATTGGGGCACCTAAAGGGGGTCCGGAGAAGTTCGCCCAATGTCTAAACGGAGCTCCGGTTAAGTTCAACACATGTTCTCGGCCCGCGCGTTGATGTGTCTGCTTGCGCGACGCCAGCACGGCATCGAGCCGCCGCAACACGGTGAAGGGAAAAGGATCACGTCGCGGTACTTGCCGGGCATGTAGACGTCGCGCAGGCGGGCGGTAGCCAGACACCGGCTTCGCGTTCGAAGAGGTTTTTCGGGAAGTGCCTCTGCCGGACCATTCTTGCAGGCCCGGGGCTTTGCAGATGTGCCAACCAACACACCCGAGCAACGCCCACAATGGCCCACTGCCGGGCCGGCATCCCGCCACACAAAGTAAGGAGAAGCTATGAGTACCCAATGTGATTTTGATGTCTTGATCGCAGGGGCAGGGCCCACCGGCATGTCCGCCGGTATTGCCCTTCATGACTTTGGCTTTCGCGTGGGGCTGATTGACCGCCATGAAAAAGGGCTGGATTTCTCACGCGCAGTCCTCTGCAATTCGCATGCTCTTCGGGCCTTGAAGCCCTTCGGGATCGCCGACAAAATCAGCAGGGCCGGGTTTCCATTCGTGTCCATGGCCATACGGGAACCTTGCGGGGTGATCCTTGAGGGCCCGGTTGGCGAACCGGATAGCGACGGGATTCGTCCAATATCCCTCCCACAACTCGAAACCGAGCGATGCCTACTGGAAGGATTGGCCGAGCGTGGTATCAAGGTCGTGCACCCGCTGCGATTGGTGTCATTCACCCAGAACGACAACAATGTCGTATCGACGGTCGAGGGGCCGGATGGAATTCACAGACTCACCTCGGCCTATCTTCTCGGGGCCGATGGCTCTCACAGCAGGGTCAGAGAAGGTCTCGGACTCGACTATCACCGGACAGCGGAGCCGCTGGCGATGTATAGCCAGGATGCCGTCCTTGCATGGGAGGGTCAGCCGGATCTTGGCATCTGGATTCTCGATTCGGGAGCAGCCATAGCCATGCGACTGGGTGACAACCGCGTTCGCTTTGCGGCGACAAGCCGCCTAACTTTCGAGGAACTCGGCTTTTCCAACCTGATCAAGCAGACAACGTGGGAAAGTGACTTTGATGTTTTTTTCGCCCAGGTCACTCGCTATGGCGAAAAACGGGTCTGGATTGCCGGGGACGCCGCACATATTCACTCGCCCGTGGGCGGGCGCGGCATGAACATGGGTATTGCCGACGGGATCCGGTTTGCCGAGGCAGTGCGAGATGGCGATTTCGGGGCTTACGCTGCCGAGCGGCATGCGGTGTCCTCAGGCTGGGTACGCAAGAATCGTCTGTTTACCACGCTGGTCTCCGATCAGTCGGTCAAGGGTCGCAGCTTCAGACGAGTGATTCGCGGGGGCTTCGGGCTCTTTTCAAGGCTTCAGGGGGACCAGGCCGCCCAGAAACTCTTCGCCGCCATTACGCAGGGCTAAACGCTAGGCCCGTCATGCGATGCCAGCCGGAAGGGATGAGCTTGAACCAGCGCACTTCCACGGCTATTCAGGCGGCAGGGCGATTGAACACGCCGAGACTGCCCCCAAGCCACCGCCGGAACAATTCGACTGAGAAATACCCGCCCGATCGACTTTTCGTTAGGTGAAAGTGGTGACCGTAAAGCCATCATGACGGGCTCATGTTGCTTAACCTCAAGGACTGGCTGGCGTTGACGTAGCCCCTTACCACGCAATCACCCTGGCTTGACAGTCCATCAGCCCCTTGCGTAAATCCTAGGCTGCTGGCGTGACAGAGCACTGAACGAGCCGGCACCACAACGATAATCGCACTCGGGAGACCGTTCAATGAATCTGGAAAAACAACTGACGACCCTTTTCGCCCGCAATTGGTGGGTCCTGCTGTTACGGGGACTGGTGGCAATTGCCTTCGGTCTGCTGGCCTGGACTCAGCCTGGCATTGCCTTGGCGACCCTCGTCCTGCTGTTCGGCGCCTACACCCTGGCAGATGGCATTCTCAGTGTCTGGGCGGCAATTGCCGGACGTCATGAGCACGAGCACTGGATTCTGCTACTCCTTGGCGGCCTGCTCAGCATCGCCATTGGCAATCTGGTTTTCTTTTCGCCCGCCTTGAGTGCACTGGCGTTGCTGTTCGTCATCGCTGCCTGGGCCATCGCCAAGGGTGTACTCGAAATCGTCACAGCCATTCGCATCCGCAAGGAAATTGAGGGCGAATGGATGCTCATCCTGAGCGGCGTGGCCTCGGTGGTTTTCGGCTTCATTCTGATGACTCAACCGGAAGCAGGCGCCATCGGCCTACTTTGGCTGATTGCCTTCTACTCGCTGCTCGTTGGTATTTCCATGGTGGTGCTCTCGTTTCGCTTGCGCAACATCGGCCAAAAGATCCCACCCGCAGCCTAAAGATTCCGCCCTCACGGGATCGAGCCATTCAATCCGCTGGGCTCAGCGATCACCGACCGGTGCGCTCCAGGCATCGGATACCAGGATGTCGACCGAGCGCCCCGTCAGCGACGCCAGAAACGCTACGAGTTCGCCGGCTTCACTGTCATTGAGTCCCAGCGGCCTGATGAGCGGGTCCAGCCATTCGTTAGGCTCGCCGCCCCTGTTGTAGAACGCCACAACTGCAGGCAGATCCGGTAGCGATCCATCGTGCATATAGGGCGCCGTGAGGGCGATATTACGCAGCGTAGGGGTACGGTAACGCCACCGGTCTTCTGGCCGCTGGCTGATTTCATAGCGGCCAAGATCATCCGGCCGCGGCCCTGCAACCAGAGAGATGCTGGCGGCGTCGAGCGCTAATTGAATCCCAGGTGCTACCTGTACCGGAGTCGCGTGCGGTGTACCGGCCATGCTTCGCCGGTAACCCAAGCCCGTATTGTGGAGGCGCTGATCGGTGAACAGTGCGTATTTTGGCTCGATGGTATGGCAGGCACTGCAGCCGGCTTTGCCAGTAAAAAGCGCATAACCCGCCTGGGCTGCGGGCGGTAAGGCGTCGGCCTGTCCCCCATAGTGCCAACGGTCAAAGGCCGAATCACCGGCAACCAGCACCCGTTCATAGCTTGCCAGCGCCTGCCCTACCGTATCCATGCCGGGACCCCGGCCGAAAGCACGCTCAAACAGTCCCCGGTAATCGGGCAGGGTGCGCAGTTTGTCGATCACGAACCCGACCGAAGGATTGGCCATTTCGTTGTGCGCCAGCAAGGGGCCCCACACCTGATTTTCGAGGCTGGACTCGCGGCTGTCATGAAACAGCGACTGCAGGTAGGCGACATTATAAAGTGTCGGTGCATTGCGGCGCACGGTTCGCCCTTCGATGCCGATGGCTGTTGCCTGCTCCTGACTGGTAAAACCCTGCTCGGGGATATGGCACATGGCGCAGGAAAAAGTAGCGTTCAATGATAATCGGCGATCAAAGAACAACTTGCGCCCCAACTGGATTTTCTCGCGGCTGAGTGGATTGGACGGGGGCTGCGATAAGACCGGCAAGCCCAGCACAGGCCGTCGCGCCTGGGCCAGCAAATCGGCCGCCCGCCCGGTTCGCTGCTGGAGGGCCGCACTGCGGGTCTGGTAGCCGGCATCGGCATAACCCGATTTATCATCACCCGCCCGCTGCGGAGTAACGGTCGCAGAAGCCGCTTTTGCGGCGGGACGAACGGTGGTCGCGGGCGCCATTCGTAGCGTTTTGATATCCGCCATCACCAGGTCAGGATGCAGAACAGATGCCGAGTAGATATTGCGGATTTGCCGATCCCGATCAATCAGGAATACCCGCAAAAGATGGGAAAACCGGCCGGTCTGCTGCCCCGCCGAA
>JBILXN010000199.1:0-4195 GCA_044378425.1 Methylococcaceae bacterium | reverse complement strand
CTTCCTGCCCGGGACCGTGGTAGATGCTTCAACCCAGTTGCTGGGTATTGACGACCCGACCTTCGCGCTGGTCTCGGATTATCCGCCCCATCCGATTACCCAGCGGTTCCAGCAGATGACCCTGTTCCCCTCTGCTGCCGCTCTCAGCAAAAACGATCGCAATGATTTCGAGAAAGAATCCTTGCTGACGACCCTGCAACGATCCTGGACCGAGATAGGCCCGATTGCGGGCAAGATCGCCTTTGATGCAGCCAAAGGCGAGCGGCAGGGGCCGCTGGACATTGGTTATGCATTGACCCGTCAGATCAACAAGGCGGGTGAGAATAAGACAGCCGATCCGCAGAAGCTTGAGACACCTGCCGAACAGCGCATTGTCGTGATCGGCGACGGGGATTTTCTCTCGAATGCCTACTTGGGTAATGGTGGCAATCTTGATCTGGGTATCAACATGGTTCAGTGGCTCAGCCGGGGCGATGCTCTGATCAACATCCCGGCCAAAATCGCCCCCGACCGTACTCTCGAGCTATCGCCCCTGGCGTCCGGCAGCATCGCCGTGGGCTTCCTGTTCCTGTTGCCCGGAGCCCTGCTGGGGGCGGGTGCACTGGTATGGTTCAAGCGCAGGAGTCGCTGACATGAAATTCAGGTTAATCCTCAATCTGGCCCTGCTTGCGATTATTGCAACGCTGCTGGCCCTGATCTATTTCGAGCCGGGCAAGACACCCGCCGAAACGACCCGATTGGCAGCAGTTGATGCTGATGCACTGACCCGTATCACGCTTCAGAATAGCGATACCCTAGTGTTTGAGAAAACCGCCGGTCAATGGCGTCTGACTGCACCGTTCCCTGCGCCGGTGAATCAGGTGCGGGTTCATCAATTGCTGGAAATTGCCGCTGTGGCCAGCGATGCCCACTATCCGCTTAAACCGACCGATCTGGCCAAGTTTGAGTTGGAGAAGCCTAGGGCAACGCTGACCATGGGGGCAACGGTCCTGCAGTTCGGCGGCACTGATCCGATTAACCTCCGGCGTTACGTGAAGGTCGGTGACACCTTGCATCTGGTGAGTGATGACTTCTATCACCATCTAACGGCTGCCGCGACTGACTATGTGGACAAGAAGCTGTTGCCCGATCAGGTCATCGTCACCGAGATCGCCATTCCCGGATTCAACGCCAGTCGCGGAGTGGACGGCACATGGACCGAACAACCCCCAGCCAGTGGTAAACCGGTCGCGGCCGAGCTGGCAGGATACTGGAGTACCGCACGGGCTATCGATGTCAAAAGGCTCCCGCAAGGGGTGGAAGGTGAGGTGATCCGCATCGGTCTCAAGGATGCCGCCCCGATAGAGTTTGTGATTGTCCAGCGCCAACCCGAATGGGTTCTCGGTCGCCGCGATCTTGGATTGAGTTTTGAGGTCACCGGCGAAACTGCCCGTCAGTTGCTCAATCAGTCTCCCAAGCCGGCGCTACCTGCCGCGTCTGCGGGTGAGGCTCACCCTGATGCTGCTGCCGATCATGACCACGAAGAGGCCGATAATCTGGAAGAGGATGATGGCGACGGAGAGGTTGAGACCCCGCTGGTAGCCCCGCAGGGCAGCGACCTCTCACATGATGACGAATAGCGGCCTGTAATGACCTCAATTCAGGGGGCGTGCGTGCCCGGTGTCTCAAACAGCAGGAATCCCCGTGCCCGAATTGCCCGAAGTTGAAACCACCCTGCGAGGCATTGCGCCATATGCGCTGGGTCAGGGAATAGAGCGGGTGTTAATTCGGGAGGGTCGGCTGCGTTGGCCAGTGCCGCGGGATTTGCCGGAAATCCTGCAGGGACAGCGTATTGAGACGCTGACTCGACGCGGCAAGTACATTCTCTTCGGAGTAGGCGAGGGGACTGTCATCCTGCACCTTGGTATGTCGGGTAGCCTGCGGGTGGTTGACCCCGCTTCGGCTCCCAGAAAACACGATCATATTGATGTGATTCTGACCAGCGGATTGAGTCTTCGCTATCACGATCCGCGCCGCTTCGGCTGTCTTTTGTATACCAGGGATGACCCGGCTCAGCATCCCCTGATCGCCCGTCTCGGTCCTGAACCACTGGGCGAGCCTTTCACTGGACAGTACCTGCACCAGCGCGCTCAGGGCCGGAGTACGGCAGTCAAGACCTTCATTATGGACAGCCATGTTGTGGTCGGTGTCGGCAATATCTACGCCAGTGAGTCTCTGTTCAGCGCGGGCATTGCTCCCGCATGCGCCGCGGGGCGAATTTCACTGCCGCGCTACGAACGTCTGGCCAGGACCATCCGTGCGGTGTTGACGGCGTCGATAGAGCAGGGCGGGACGACTCTGCGTGATTTCGTCAATGAGGCGGGGCAGCCCGGGTATTTCCAGCAGACCCTCGGGGTCTATGGCCGGGCGGGCGAGCCTTGTCGGGTTTGCGCTAGCGAGATACAGATGAGTCGCCTAGGCCAGAGGGCCACTTATTGGTGTCCCTCCTGCCAGCGCTAAATGCCGGAGAGGTTCAAGCCGTTAGCGCGTTCTTGAGTGCGAGCGCCTGTTCCAGCGCACTTTCGGTACTCTCTGCCAGCACATTGTAATGACCCATTTTGCGGCCAATGCGGGCGGATGCTTTGCCATAGAGGTGCAGAATGACGTTAGGCTCGCTCAACAGCAGATCCCAGGCGGGACCATCGTCGCGCCAGATATCGCCCAGCAGATTAACCATGACGACCGGACTGAGCAGGCGGGTATCGCCGGGTGGCAGACCGCACAAGGTGCGAACCTGCTGTTCGAACTGGCTGGTCAGCGTTGCGTCCAGGGTGTAGTGGCCGCTATTGTGCGGGCGAGGGGCCATTTCGTTGATGACCAGTTCATCGTCTTTCAGTACAAAAAATTCCACCGCCAGTACGCCGATGTAATCCATGGCTTCAGCCAGCCGTAAGGCCATGGCGCGGGCGTCCTCGGCCAGTGCAGGCGCTATGCGGGCTGGCACGATGCTGATGTCGAGGATACCTGCTTCGTGCTGGTTTTCGGCAACCGGGAAGGTGGTCAGCTGATGGGGGCCGCTGCGCGCCACAATCACTGACACTTCGGTTTTGAGATCCAGAAGCCGTTCCAGCACGCAGGGTTTCTGACCCAGGCTCTGAAATGCCGCCTTGGCTTCTTGATCGGTACTGACCCGGATCTGTCCCTTGCCATCGTAGCCGAGTCGCGCCAGTTTCAGGATGCCGGGCAGGTGACCGGATAGATCGCGCTCCAGGTCAGCGGATGTCTCAATGGCGATGAACGGCGCAACCGCCAGTCCTGCGCCGGTGATGAAACGCTTTTCGGCAATACGGTCTTGGGCAATCGCAACACTGGCGGCGGCGGGTGATACTTTCACCCATTCCGCGAGCCGAGTCATGCTGCTGGCGGGAATATTTTCAAACTCCGTGGTTACGGCGGCGCAACTGCGGGCGAGTTGATCCAGCGCGACCGGGTCGTCGAAGTCGGCTTTGATGTGGACATCAGCAAGGCTGCCGGCCGGGCTGTCAGGATCGGGATCCAGTACTGTCACCCGATAGCCCATGGCGCGTGCGGCCATGGTGAACATGCGGCCCAGCTGGCCGCCGCCGATGATGCCAAGCATGGCATTGGGCAGGATGTGTTTCATTGTCACTTCTCGTCAGGACGGAGGGGCTTATTTTTGGAACCGTGTTATCCCGACCCTGCCGTGCGGGTTTATTTCAGTCGGTCTCAGGGAGTGTGGCAGCCAATACCGCATCGGTCTGCCTTTGGCGAAAGGTGTTTAGCTTCGCCCTCAGGTCCGGATTGTGATGGGCCAGCATGGCGGCGGCAAAAAGAGCGGCATTAACAGCCCCCGCCTCGCCGATGGCAAAGGTAGCGACCGGTATGCCTTTTGGCATCTGCACGATCGACAGCAGCGAGTCCTTGCCCTTGAGGTATTTGCTGGGAACCGGAACGCCCAGCACAGGAATGACGGTCTTGGCCGCCAGCATACCGGGCAGATGGGCCGCACCGCCGGCACCTGCAATGATGCAGCATAGTCCGCGCGTCTCGGCCTGTTCTGCATAGTCGAACAGCAGATCCGGGGTACGATGAGCCGAGACCACCCTGGCTTCGAAGGGAATACCGAGATCTTTCAACTGGCGGGCGGCATGCTGCATGACATCCCAGTCACTTGTGCTTCCCATGACCATTCCAA
>JBILXN010000198.1:0-4206 GCA_044378425.1 Methylococcaceae bacterium | reverse complement strand
TAGAGGACTTGATTTTCTATTGCGCTCTAGGACTCATGATAGGCGGTCGCCTTGGTTACATTCTTTTTTATAACTTCGCCTCCTTCATACATGAGCCGTTGATTATTTTTAAGGTGTGGGAAGGCGGTATGTCGTTTCATGGCGGCATGATCGGTGCCTTCGTCGGTATGGCGGTATTTGCGAGATCGGTGGGGGCTCGTTTTTCTGATGTTACCGACTTCATAGGTCCTTATGTGCCGATTGGCCTATTTACCGGCAGGCTTGGCAATTTCATCAATGCTGAACTTTGGGGTAAACCAACCGATTTACCTTGGGCTATGGTTTTTCCCGGTGCCGGTCCAGAGCCACGTCACCCGTCTCAGTTATATGAGGCGCTACTTGAGGGTATCATCCTCTTTCTAATTCTGTATTGGTATCGTCGAAGATCACCTCCTCGTACGGCTATTAGTGGTATGTTTTTGCTTCTTTATGGTGTTTTTCGTTTTGCTGTCGAATTTGTACGCTTGCCTGATGCTCACCTCGGTTATCTTGCCTTTGGCTGGTTGACCATGGGTATGCTACTTACCATTCCTATGGTTCTTGTAGGTGGTTTTGTTCTGTTTCGCGCCTATCGGATAAATTCGCTGTAGACGACCATGCACACTCACCCCGAATATCAGTATCTAGAGCTTCTTCGTAATTTACTTGATGAAGGTGACCCACGCGAAGACAGAACCGGTGTTGGTACCCGAGCATTATTTGGCCAGAGTCTAAGGTTTGATCTAAGCGATGGATTTCCCGCCTTTACCACTAAACAAATATTCTGGAAAACGGCATTCAAAGAGATGTTCTGGATGCTTTCTGGTGGTCGCAATATCCGTGAACTTCTCGAGCAGAACGTACGGATCTGGACTGACTGGCCGTTAAAAAAATTCAGAGCATCCACCGGTCTCCCTATAACCCAGTTGGACTTCGAGACCCGCATCTTAAACGATGATGAATTTGCGGCGACCTGGGGCGATTTGGGCCCAGTCTATGGTAGTCAGTGGCGACGATGGCCGACCTCAGATGGTCGTGAAATCGATCAGATTTCTGAATTGGTTCAAGGTCTAAAAACGGACCCTTTTTCGAGGCGGCTACTTTTCGAAGGTTGGAACGTGGCCGAACTCGATCAAATGGCACTCCCTCCGTGTCACAAGACGTATCAATTTTTTGTGTCGAAAGAGACTGGCAAACTATCGTCATTGCTGATGCAACGCTCCGCCGATGCCTATTTAGGTCTTGGCTGGAATATCGCCAATTTAGCGCTTCTGACTCATCTATTGGCCGACCAATGTGGGTATTTGCCTGGAGACATTGTTTGGTTTGGTGGTGATGTTCACCTGTATTCCAATCATGTTGATCAAGCCCGTCTTCAGATATCCCGAGAACCCAGAGCGCTACCTCGTTTCATTATCAAGCGCAAAGCGGATACATTGTTTGACTATGCTATCGACGATGTCGATCTCGAAGGCTATTTTCCACATCCGCACATTCCTGCGGATGTTGCTGTCTGATTTGGGGTGCATCGAATCATCCCTACACGTCGTTGTTGGGTGATGGGCTCCCGGATGCACTCCTATTAGCGGTCGTCTTGCATAAGCGTAGCGACATGAAGATCGACCTATTCGCAGGCCAACAGTGAGCGCTAGCATTATGGATCGTTGCGTGATTTGCCGCAGGATCACACCGATTCATAAATTTAATAGCGGTTGCGCCTCATGTGAATGCCACAGTGCCATGGCGCGGTGGCTGTAAAGTGTTTCACGTGAAACAGCCCCAATGATAAGTCGCAGTTGATTGCGGGCCGGGTAGTCATGTCCAATCCGAAGATAAAGGTGCGGGATTGCTTCTGATGAGGTCGTAAGCCGCCGATGGTTGGCGATGGTCAGGTGGCCGTTTTCAAGAGGCACCGGTTTGGCGCGTGCACATTCAGGTGCGGCGCCTGTGCGAACTCAAGCCGTACGGGGTTTCACTTGCGATGATCGCGTGACGCTTATGATGCGATGTAACCGGCTCATCACTGAAATCGATCCTCCACGCGACGTGCTTGCATCCCAATTGGCCGCTAACTAGCGTTTTATAGGATGAATGAGAAACCGACGTCAATGAAACCCGCCAAGCAACAAGATCAGAATAACCTGAAATGGGTTGCCGATTTCATCTGGAATATCGCTGACGACCGTCTGCGTGACGTCTATGTGCGCGGCAAGTACCGTGACGTGATCCTTCCCTTCACGGTGTTGCGGCGGCTCGATGCCGTACTGGAGTCGACCAAGCAGGCAGTGCTGGAGCGCAAGAAGTTTCTCGACACGCACAAGGTCGCCGAGTAGGACGGCGCGCTGCGGATGGCATCCGGGCAGGCGTTCTACAACACGTCAGAGTTCACCCTCGCCACGCTCACTGCCAGTGGACAAGGACAGCGCCTACGCGACAACTTCGTTGATTACCTGGACGGCTTCTCGCCGAACGTTCAGGACATCTTGGCGAAATTCAAGTTTCGAGACCAGATCCAAACGATGGTCGAGGCTGACATCCTCGGCCACCTGATCAATGACTTTCTCGACCCCGAGGTCAATCTTTCCCCGCTGCCGGTCAAGGATACGGATGGCCGGATCAAGCTGCCCGCGCTGGACAGCTACGGCATGGGCGCGGTGTTTGAGGAGTTGATCCGCCGCTTCAACGAAGAGAACAACGAAGAGGCTGGCGAACACTTCACACCCCGTGATGTGGTCAAGTTGATGGCCAAGTTGCTGTTCATGCCGGTGGCCGACCAAATCCAGTCTGGCACCTATCTGCTGTACGACGGCAGTTGCGGCACGGGCGGTATGCTGACCGTGGCCGAAGAGGCGTTGCAGGAACTGGCCGCAAGCCACGACAAGGAAGTGTCGATCCACCTGTTCGGGCAGGAGATCAACCCCGAGACCTATGCGATCTGCAAGGCCGACCTGCTGCTCAAGGGCGAAGGTGACGAGGCCGAGAACATCGTCGGTGGCGCGGACAAGTCCACACTGTCGGCTGACCAGTTCCGCTCGCGCGAGTTCGACTTCATGATCTCCAACCCGCCTTACGGCAAGAGTTGGAAGACCGATCTTGACCGCATGGGCGGCAAGAAGGAATTCAGCGACTCGCGCTTCATCGTCAATCATGGCGGCGATGCCGAGTTCAAGCTCATCACCCGTTCCAGCGACGGGCAGCTGATGTTCCTGGTGAACAAGCTGCAGAAGATGAAGCACAACACGCCGCTGGGCAGCCGCATCGCGTTGGTACATAACGGCTCGGCCTTGTTCACCGGCGACGCTGGCCAGGGTGAAAGCAATGTGCGCCGCTGGGTGCTGGAGAACGACTGGCTCGAAGCCATCATCGCCCTGCCACTCAATATCTTCTACAACACCGGCATCGCGACCTACCTCTGGGTGCTGGCCAACAAGAAGCCCGCACATCGACGCGGCAAGGTGCAACTCATCGACGCCTCGCAGTGGTTCCTGCCGATGCGGCGCAACCTCGGCAAGAAGAACTGCGAGCTGGCGGACGCGGACATTGAACGCATCCTCAAGCACTACCTTGACTATCCGCCCGCCGATGCCGAAGCCGCAAAGGCAGTTCCCGAGTGCAAGTAGTTCGACAACGCTGACTTTGGCTACTGGAAGATCACGGTCGAGCGCCCGCTACGCCTCAAAAGTCAGCTCAAACGCAGCGCCATCGAAAGCCTGCGCTTTGCCACGGGCGACGAGGCACTGCGCAGCGAGATTTACACCAAATACAGCGACAAGCTGTACACGGCATTCGCCAAGCTCAAGCCGGAAATCGAAGCGTGGCTGAAGGGTGACGATGGCGACGAAGATGCCGACGAGGAATCGGACGACGACGGCAAGACCACCAAGAAGGTCGTGCCGGAGAAGCGGCGCAAGAAGCTGCTCGACGCCGCGACGTGGCAGCGTGACAAGACCCTGGTGGAGCTGGCCAAGCTGGCGCAGCAGGAGCTTGGCGAAGGCGTCTTTGACGACCACAACGAGTTCCGCACACGCTTTGACGCCACGATGAAGGCGCACAGCAAGAAGCTGGGGGTACCCGAGAAGAAGGCCATCTACAAGGCGGTCAGTTGGCGCGATGAGTCGGCCCCGCCGGTCATTGCCAAACGCAGCAAGCTCAAGGCGGGTGAATATTTTGAACCCAGCTACGACGGCG
>JBILXN010000039.1:0-14358 GCA_044378425.1 Methylococcaceae bacterium | reverse complement strand
GATCTGTCGCGACAGCCGGTTCAGTTCCAGCCAGGTGGCATTGATGACTTCCCACATTTCCGAGGTGATGGCGCCGCGAACCGAACGGGCATTTTCCCGTGCGAGCCGCAAGCAGCTGTATATGCTGGAGGGATTGTCAGGATCCAACGCCATGAAGTGGGTGACGGCATCGGCCCTCGCCAGCCCGTATTTGGCTTCGTAGAGAGCTGCACAACCGGTGATGTTCAGCGGGGCGAACCATAGATAAGCCTCAGCACCCTCAATATCCAGCGGGAGCAGCGATGAACGCTGGGCGACGTCAAGAATACGAGCTGTGTTCTCTGCTCGTTCGATATGGCGGGCCATCCAGAAAAGGTTGTCAGCGGTACGAGCCAGCATGGTGTTAATCCTCCAATACCCAAGTATCCTTGGTGCCGCCCCCTTGCGAGGAATTGACCACTAGTGAGCCCTCCCGCAAGGCGACCCGGGTCAATCCCCCGGGAACGACGCGGATCTCCTTGCCGGAGAGTACGAATGGCCGCAAATCGACATGGCGCGGCGCGACGCCGGTTTCGACCAGAGTAGGGCAGGCCGATAGCGCCAGTGTAGGCTGGGCGATGAAATTGGCGGGTTCCGACAGTATGCGCTGACGGTAGGCTTCAATTTCTGCCGTCGAACTGGTCGGCCCGACCAGCATGCCGTAGCCTCCGGATCCTTGTACTTCTTTCACCACCAGTTCCGGTAGATGCTCCAGCACATAGGCAAGGTCTTCGGCCTCGCTCAGCCGCCAGGTGGGTACATTCGAAAGGATGGGCGTTTCTCCCAGGTAAAACCTGATCATTTCCGGCACGTGCAGGTAGGTTGATTTATCGTCGGCAACACCGGTTCCTACCCCGTTTGCCAGTGCCACATTGCCGCTGCAATAGGCGTCTAGCAGGCCCGGTACACCCAGCATGGAGTCAGGCCTGAACACCAAGGGGTCAAGGAAGTCGTCATCCACCCGGCGATAGATAACGTGTACCTGTTGCGGACCCTCGGTGGTGTGCATATAGACCCGTTGCTGATGCACGAACAAGTCCTGACCTTCTACCAGCTCTACCCCCATCTGACTGGCCAGGAAGGCGTGCTCGAAGTAGGCGCTGTTGTAGGCACCCGGGGTAAGCACCACTATGACCGGATCCGACACCGCAGGCGGCGCCGATTCGCGCAGGGTTTCCAGCAGCATTTGTGGATAATGTTCGACGGGTTCCACAGCATGACTGGCGAACAGTTCGGGGAAAAGTCGCATCATGGTGCGGCGGTTTTCCAGCATGTAGGACACACCGGAAGGTGTTCGCAAATTGTCTTCCAGTACATAGAAGTCATTTTCACCCACTCTTACCAGGTCAATGCCCGAGATGTGCGCATAAACGCCATTGGGCAGATCAATGCCTTTCATTTCGGGCCGATAGAGCGCATTACCCAGGATTTGCTGGGCGGGTATGATCCCTGCCTTGATGATGTCCTGATTGTGGTAAATATCGTGCAAAAAAGCATTGAGTGCACGCACCCGCTGCTTAATGCCCTGCTCCAGCCTGCGCCATTCGTCCGCACCAAAAATGCGCGGTACGATGTCGAATGGTATCAGTCGCTCGGCATCACTGGCTTCACCATAAACGGCGAAGGTGATGCCCAGTCGCCGGAACAGCAATTCGGCCTCCGTGCTTTTTCGCTCCAGGGTACCGCCGGGTAGTTCAGCCATCCAGCCTGAGTAACGTGAGTAAATGTTGCGTACCGACCCTTGGTCAGTCTGCAGCTCGTTAAAAAAGAGGGGGGTGTTCTTGGTATCCATGCATTCTATGAAGCACGTGTTATGCCATATTCGATCGTAAGGTTTTTTGAGTGTTGCGGCCTTTGATCGCACGGGTTTGCACCAAATGAGACACCTCAGATGCATCTTGCGCATCAATAACGGGAGCTTGGGCAACGATTTCCCAACTTGACGATCATTGGCTGCGCTGTCATCTTGCCCCCGCGTTGTGAGCGGGAATACTCCGCACGCCATCCTGGCGACGCGTGTCTACAAAATAAACCTCTTCAAGTACGGATCATGATCGAGTTCATTTTTTTCGAATTACCTGTGGCTGTTGGTCTTTATGTTGCCTGTGCTTATTTTCTGCAGAGACATCTGCTGTCGGGGCGCAGTGAATCTCCGATCAGGGCGGCAGACCATCGGACATCCGCTCATGCTGAGCCGCACCCCTCCAGATCGGATAACCCCCCGCAGTTCGTGGCCGAAGTGATGGTGTCGGCAGACGAACCGGTTGACCTTCCGGCCGAATCCGGGGGATTTGGTGAGCACGTCCCAACCGACTCTGTACTGCGCCGTCACTTCATCAGTCAGTTGTCTTGCAGGGTAGCCGATGGGCTCGGACCGGCACCGACCGATAGCATCCTCAAGCGTCATTATGATCACCTGCTGGAAACAGAGGTCAGCACTTGCCTTTTGGATGTGCACCACATGGAACGCCTGTGCGCTGTGACTGCGGAAGTCTGTCGTGATCAGACGGTCGTGGGTGGCGAGGTGGGTACCCTCAACCATGACCGTGCCAGTGAGTGTCAGCATGCGCCAGCCCTCCCAACCATCCAGACCCCGGTGAGCGGGTATGGCCTGCCAGAGGATGCTGTACTCCGGCGTCATAATCTGAGTCAGTTGTTCTACAGGCTGGATGCCCGCCATGGTGACTGGCCGACAGACAGTGTACTGATTCGACACAGGGCACAGTTGATGGCAGCCGAGCTGAAGGACTGTCTGCAAGACCCGAGGCGGCTGGAGTGGCTTTAAACGGTTTCTGTTGAGCCAGATCAGGCCGACTGTTTGCCTCGCAACAAAACACAGACGGGGGGTGGGCGCTGATCAGCGTTACCCCCCGATCTGGTCACTACATGGTATTGATGATGCCGGTCTTACCTTTGGCCATGTCCTGCGAGAAACGGTAAAAGTGGTAGTGGCACACACTTTCCATGACGTAGTCGAACACTCTCATTGGGTAGGGTCTGTGCCTTATAAACCCTAACAGGCGTTTGAGGTAGAAGCGCCGCAACGGCCAGTCATTGATCTTGATCATCAGGCGGGCAAACAAGACGCTGGTGAAGCCCAGTGAAATCAGCAGATATTTAACCTGTAGCCAGCGCGGGATGTTGGGTACCCGCTTATCTTCGGCGTGATCGTAAAACCGACGGTCGATGTAGAGGTCGTCCAGCCGTGCAAAATAGGCCTCGGGTTGATAGATGTCGGCAATCAATTCGATAAAGCCCTGTGCGAGGGCTTCACGTGTCATTCCAGCGGGAATGACATTGGTACCGAAGTCCGGCGGGTCTTTTTCGTCCAGTCGACCTTCTCGCCTCAATCGCTCATGCAGGGGCGTCTTTGGAATGGCCGCCAGCAGGCCTACCATGGCATGCATGATCCCCGACTGCGCGATAAAGCGTCTCTGTACGTCGAAAATATCCGGTGTATCCGAATCAAATCCGACGATGAGTCCGCAGGTGACCTTGATGCCTTTGCTCTGAATTTTGTGAATGCGGCTGACCAGAAAGGATTCCGCATCCGTTTGCGACAAGCTTTCGCGCTGTTTCCGCGCATCCACATTCTGGAATTTTTTGGTCTCCATCAGTGCGGCTGGATTTGGAGTTTCTATGCCTACAAATACCGTCCGAATGTTGGCGGCCACAAAGCACTCCAGCAGTTCTTCGTCATCGGCCAGATTGAGAGAGGCTTCGGTATGAAGCGAGACAATATAGCGGTGCTCCCGTTGCCACTCGGCGATGCGCGCCAGAATGGGCATCAATGCCTTGCGATTGCCGATGATATTGTCATCAACCAGAAAGACTGACCCAAAGCCAGCCCGCCGCCAGTCATCCAGTTCCTCAATGACCTGATCCGCCGTCTTGTTACGCGGCTTGCGACCGAAGGTGACGATAATGTCGCAGAATTCGCAGAGATAGGGACAGCCGCGTGACATCTGGACGCTACCCTGCAGATAGCGGTCGAGTTTGAGCAGGTCGATGCGCTGGGCGGGCAGACTGCTCATATCGGTGCGTTCGGTTTGCTCATAGCGACTGCGATGCTGTCCCAGAGCCCATTCCCCTATAAAAATGGGCCACGTCTGGTCCGCTTCGCCGATAAAAATGACATCAGCCAAACCTGCCAGATAGTCCTCCTGCACCGTAATCCACGGACCGCCTACTACCAGAAACTTACCCAGTCTTTTGACCTCCCTTGCGATCTCCAGCATACGCTCGCGCTGAACGATCATGCCGGTCAGGCCAACGATATCGGCCCGGCTGACGGCCTCGAAATCAATGGCTTCAACGGCCTCGTCAATTAACTGGATGTCATGGCCCTCCGGCGTCAGCGCCGCCAACAGTGTCAACGCCGAAGTGGGCGTCATGGCATCGCGATCAAATACATCGAGAGAATGGGTCATGCTCCAGAATGAGGTCTCGAAGCGAGGATTAATCAAACAAATGTTAGCCATGCTTATGTCCGGTTGAGAGGATCAATGGGTGACGCGGAGACGATGTCATGCTGATGGGTGCGAATTCACTGGCAAGTAGCTGTTCCCGTGTGTTGCTCATGGCAGCAGAACATCCTTGGCCTGATTGATTTTGGCGGCCAGATAATCAGTGCCCCCCCGATCCGGGTGCAACCGCTGCATGAGGCGGCGATGGGCCCCGATGATATCTTCGCGGCGGGCGTCAGGAGAGAGCCCGAGTATCTCAAGTGCCTCATCCCGGGTCATATTGCCGGCGTCCCGGGCAGGGGGAGGGGCAGTGCCAGAGGGTTTCCAGTTGTCACCGTGAAGTCGCTGCAAATAGGCACCGAGCAGGGTGGCAGACTCCTGATCCTGCTGGCCGCAAAGGGTGTAAAGCGCGGTTAACTGAGAGAGGTCAAGCGTGTTCAGTACCCGGCCTTTCAGCGGTCCGTCGAGAACGGTTCCGCTGATTTCGCCGGTGGCATGATTCAGGTGCATCTCCAGATACCGGGTTCTTACGGTGGAACTGTCCTGCGACCGCGTTGGCCCATTATTACTGGAAGCACTCTGACGGCGGTGCTGTTGCCAGAGCGGAAGATATTTGATGATCAGAGGAATCAGTGCCGGCAGTATGCGCGAGACGATGGCAACCAGAGTCGCAATAACCGCGCCTATGAGCGGGATGAGCGCCCCTAGTCGCCCGGTCAGTGCCAGCAGTAAAAGAATCATGACCATCAGCCAGACGATGGTTTGCTGGGCGGGGCCAAGAGCGGCGAACGGTGTTTTTCGCAACCATCTTCGTCCGACTACCATCGCAAGCAGGGAGAGAGAAACAAGGAGAATGGGAATAATCATGCCTTTTTCAGTTGGTGGTTGAGTTGCAGGGCAGCCCCACCACGTTCAGCGCCAAACTGTTCCAGCGCCGTCATGCCGCCGGCAGCATAGGCAGCAACCGCGCCTAGCAAGTCGGCCAATGTTCGTGCACTCCCGCTATCAAATCGGCTGTAGGCGCCACCACTGAGTTTTGCGATCTGCTGAAAAGCGAGCTCGGCAGCTTTGTCACTGCCTTCCTGAAACATGAAGACCTTGACATTTAAAAGACCCAACTCACCTGCCATCCGGCAAAGGGCGTCGGCATTTTCCTCGACACAGTCGCCGATAAAAACCAGAGCATTCAGCTTTCCGCTGCGGGCGAGTTGCAGAGCGTGGTTCAGTACTCGGCCAATCTGTGTCAGGCCCCCTACGCAAGCGACGTGTTCCATCTCCCGACGCAATGCGCCGGCGTCACCCAGCCACGCTGAGGCCCTGAATTCGGCCATCCCTTGATAGTGGCAGAGTTGAATCTCAAGACCGCCACAACGGGTAGCAATGTCGAACATATCCGCCTGTATGCATTTGGCCTCGCGCCAGGTAGCCTCCCGACTAGCGGTTGCATCCATGGCGAACATCAACCGTGCCTTAGGTTCGGCGGGGCGAACCGTGGGCAGCCGGGCCAGCTGATCAATAAACGATGCTACAGCCGGAGAGGGCGGGGCAGTTCCAACGGGTTTTTTATCACTCATGTGCAGCAATTTGGGTAAGTCTGATGGGTGCTGTTGGTGGCTGTCATCCCCCTAGTACATGGCGGTACGCTGCTAATCATGCGATGAAAACGCCTGATTATGGAACTTAGGCGAAGGCTGGGGTGTCCCATGCGCTAATGTTCGAGGCTAGGTAGCGTGAGCAAGCTCAACGTGGCGAGATTCGGTGTAACCCGTATCAAGCCCTGCTGCATTCCTTGGACAGTAGCGAGTGTCAATTAACAGTTTGCATTGGTATGGCAACATGATAATTTGCGCTGGCGATGGTCTTCGATTTTTGTCCTGAATATAAGTATAACGAGGAGGTAGCCCAATGTCCGAAGACAACAATAATGCAGCGAATTTGATCAACAATCTCAAGGCCAACCCTAAGGTTCTTTACGGTACCCTGGGCGCTATTGTGGTGGGTGCACTAGCCATGGCCTTGGGTGGGGGCGGTGATGGTCAGGTTCATGTCAAGACTGCGGTCAGCAGTGGTCAAAGCGTAACCCTGGAGAACCCCAATGGTGGAAATTCTCATGTTACGACTATCCCCGGCCTTTTGAGCGCATCTGATGCGGAAGAAGATAAGGAAAAGAGCGTATGTGTTGCCAAGTCGGGCACCAAGGCGACAGTCGAAGAGGAGCAGATTGTAGGGCAGCTGCCTTTCGTAAAGGTTAAAGTCACGGAGGGGGAATGCGAAGGTAAGTCTGGTTGGACTTCCAAGGTCAACGTAAAGGGCGGCTAATTGATCCGGCGCTGGGCGAAAATAACCTGCTCAGCGCCTGCCAAGTGCGTCAAAGCTGCCTCAAAACTTCTAACGGACTTGTTGTGACAATCTTACGGGTGTTTAAGTAACCTGCAATGCCCACTGCTAGTCCGCCCAAGACCGGGCTCATCATAAAATTCCACCAGTGGATACGGTAGTCCAGTTCTAACACTTGGCTATAGACCACAAATACAATCAATTCGGCCAGCAGCGCCGAGATCAAGCCTGCCATCAATCCCAAGGATCCGAACTCCACCCACTGTGCTTGTCTGATCAGGCGTTGCTCGCCGCCCATGGCCCGAACCACTGCATTTTCATGGGCCCTTTCGTCTAACGTCAGTCGCACCGTCGCGAACAGCACGGTAAATCCGGCCAGCAGAGCGAGTGCTAGAACAAACTCCACCGCCAAGGTCACTTGCTGCACGATGGCCTGAAACTGGCCGATTAGCGCATCGACCGCCAGCAGTGTCATGCCAGGGAAAGCCTTTGCCAGACGGGGCAATATCGTCTTGTCCGCTGCAGGGACATGAAAGCTTGTGAGCCAGGTGTGCGGGTAGCCATCCAGTGTGCCGGGCGAGAAAATCATGTAGAAATTGGGTGTCATACTGTCCCAATGCACGCTGCGAGTGCTGGTGACAGGGGCGATCAAAGTCTGCCCGCCAATGGAGAAACTCAGCCGATCACCCAAGGCAACCCCCAACCGCTTCGCCAGTTCCTGCTCTATGGAGACACCTGCATCTGTCGAGTTCCACCAGGTACCGGCAATGATCCGATTATCTGGGGGCAAAATATCGCCCCAGGTCAGGCTTAGCTCTCTGTTGATGGCGCCTTCTGCACGGCTGTCGCCTTTAATAAGGCCTGCGACATCGCGCTCATTGATGGCGATCAGTCGCCCTCTGACGACCGGGTAGAGCGCGCTTCCCTTGATGCCGCTTTGCTGCAGCAGAGCCCGGAAAGGCTCACGGTCGGCGTCAAACAGGTTCAGCGCAAAATGATTCGGCGCATCGACCGGGAGTTGTTGTTGCCACTGTTGAATCAACTCGGTGCGTACCAAAAAAATGATCTGCATGGCAGTCAGCGTAATGCTGAAGGCTAGAATTTGAGTGATTCCCAGTCGGGGCTGACGAGCAAGGTGTTGCAATCCCAGCCGTGTCGGCAGGCTCACCCTTGGCATCAGCAGTCGCGCCAACCGCAGCAATCCGAAGGCCAGACTGGCAAAGCCAGCCAGAATACTGGCACACACACCCAGAACGGTCAGGGTCGACTTCCAGTCGCCGGTGTAGCGCCACAGCAGCAGGGCCAACGTCAAGCCTGCCGAGCCGTAGATGAAAAGGGCACTCGCAGGCAGCGGTTCCAACTCCCGCCGCAGCACCCGCAAGGGCGGCAGACGCTTGAGTCGCAGTATCGGTGGTAGCGAGAATCCGAACAGAATCAGCAGTCCGGTTCCTAATCCAAACAGCCACGATAACGGGCCGGCTGGGGCCAGACCGGCGGGTAGCAGGTCACCGACCAGATGCACCATCAGTTGCTGCAGTCCCCAGCCCGCGATACAGCCAAAACTGGTCGTTATCAGGCCAGCAAACAGAAACTGCCACAGGGCGATGCCGAGGACGTCCCGCTCTCTGGCGCCGAGACATTTCATAATGGCCATAAGATCAAAATGCCGCTCGGTGTAGCGGCGTGCGCTCATGGCGATGGCGACACCGGCAATCAGAACAACGGCGATGCTGGCCAGCCCCAAAAACCGCTCGGCCCGAACAATGGCATTACCCAGTTCGGGCCGATCCTCATTGATATCGCTAATATGCTGGCCGGCCTGCAGTTGCGGTTTCAGCCAGGCTTTCAGTCGGCCGATCGCCGTGGGGGGACCGCTGAACAACGAATAATAGTGAACATGGCTGCCGGGTTGGACGATGCGGGTTGCCGCCAAATCCGCTGCATTGATCAACACGCGTGGCGACAAACTATAGATATCGCCCCGTCGGTCGGGCTCGTACTCAATCAGCCGCATGATTCGCAGTGCGCGTTCCCCGACGGTGAGGGTATCGCCCAGTTTGAGGTGCAGGCTGACTAATACCCGAGGCTCGACCCAGACTTCACCCAATGCCGGCACCGCGTGTGTCTCGCTAATCGCTTCGGTTGCGGAACTGGTTTTAAGCGCGCCTCTCAGTGGATAGCCTTCCGGTATTGCCTTGACACCAACCAGCAGCAGAGCCTCATTTTCGACCAGCATGCTGGAAAATTCCGCAGTAACTGCCGATTGCAGCCCGAGATCGTGCGCCTGTTGTTGCCACTGGGTCGGCGGAACCTGGTGCCCATTAACGGAAAGATCGGCGCCTAGAAACTCAGCCGCCTGCCGGGTCATGGTGCGCTCCAGGCGATCACCCAGCAGGCTGACCGCTGTTGCGGCAGTGACCGCGATGAACAGCGCCATCACCAGTAACGTCAGTTCACCGCTACGCCAGTCACGGGCCAAAAGTTTGAGAGCCAGAGTGGGGTGGTTCATGGATGAGCCCGTTGCCGTTCGGCGACAACCTTGCCGCTATCCAGCCGGATTGTCCGTGCGCAACGCGCGGCCAGACCCTCATCATGGGTGACCAGCAGCAGGGTGGTTTGATTGTCTTGGTTCAGTTGAAACAGCAGGTCAATAATGCTTGCTCCGGTTCGGCTGTCGAGATTGCCGGTAGGCTCATCGGCAAACAGAATCGCCGGGCCGGTCACAAAAGCGCGGGCCAGCGCCACCCGTTGCTGTTCACCCCCCGATAACTGACGGGGGTAATGCCGAATGCGCCCTGCAAGACCCACCTGATCCAGCATCGACAGTGCCCTCTCACCCGCGCTCGCTGTCCCCTTGAGTTCCAGCGGCAGCATTACATTTTCGTAGGCGGTCAGATGCGGCAGTAATTGAAATGACTGAAACACGAAGCCGACGTGCTGCCCCCGCATTCTGGCGCGGCCATCCTCATTCATTTCGGTTATGCAGTGGCCTGCCAACCAGACGCGCCCCTCGGAGGGGGCATCCAGCCCTGCCAGCAAACCCAGCAGCGTAGATTTTCCCGAGCCGGACGCCCCAACAATAGCCAGGGTTTCGCCCGGTTTGATTGCAAGGTCTACTGCTGTCAATATATCCAGCCGACCGTCGGCGGTGGTCACGTGTTTGCCCAGACCTTCGGCCTGTATCGCCATCGTTGCCCTGTTCAAAGCCACTGTTTCCCTTGTGATGTCCATAATCCGATTGCTTCTCTCATTTCTGCTCGTGTCCTTTTCCAGTCTGCTTAGTGCCCAAACCCTGCTGGTACTGGGCGATAGTATCAGCGCAGCCTATGGTTTGGACCGTGTTGAGCAGGGCTGGGTTGCCCTGTTACAGCAGCGTTTGGCGCCGCAGGGTATTGAAGTGGTCAACGCCAGTATCTCAGGTGACACCACGGCCGGAGGTCTGGCCCGGTTTGACCCTCTGCTGGAGCGGATCCAACCTGCCATTGTCATCATAGAACTGGGCGGTAACGACGGTCTACGAGGGCTCACACCGGCACAGATGCAGACCAATTTAGTAGAGCTCATCACGCGCGCCAGCAAACGGGGCGCCAAGGTTTTGCTGCTGGGGATGAAAATGCCGCCTAATTATGGCAAGCGATACGCCGATATGTTCCAGAGCGTCTATGTCGATGTTGCCAAAGGTCAGGGAGTCGCACTGGTGCCTTTTTTACTGGATAGTGTCGGCGGCCATGATGACTTGATGCAGGCTGATGGCATACACCCCAATCTGGCGGCGCAACCCTTGCTGCTGGATCAGGTCATGCCGTTTCTGCAACCGCTGCTTGGCGCGGGTAACCCGCCTCGGTCAACCCGTTAATCGCAGCCGAATCGGGCGGATCATCCTTCCATCCCATCTCCCAACCTCAGGAAATATCATGACCAGCCTGGAAAACTTCCTAAACACGGTTCGACAGGGCCAACCCGTGTCCTTCGACGACACTATGACCCAGATTGCCGCCCACTACTGTTATGTCCCGACCGGCTTCAGCAACGGTCTGGGCGATGCTCGACTCGACAATGCCGCAGGCGTCAACGAGGGCTCCTGCAAGATTTTCAGTTTTGCCCGCATCAATGGACTGACCGAAGCCGAAACCCTTGGTTTGTTTGGCGACTTCTATCGACGGGATGTGCTGGGCAATCCCGTCGGCACCGATCACCGTAATATCCGCAACTTCATGCAGTACGGCTGGGGAGGCATAGTGTTTGAGGGGGATGCGTTATTACCTCTTGAGGCCTAATCTGATTTACGACCGGCACATGATGCAAAGCGATGCAGGAACCGCTAGGCAAACGGTCGCCCTGCATATGGGGGCGTAGCAATTTAAGCTCATGCCGCTCTCATTCGTCTTTCCTAACCCAAGTCTCTTAGCCTCGTCATAACCTCCCCGATCACGCTGGACCAGTCGCCAGGCACTGGCTGCCTGAAGAGGGTTGCTGTCGGGTACCAGGGACTGTCCGTGCGGTCGTGCATCCAGCGGAAATCGGGGGTATAAGGCAAAAGTATCCATACCGGTTTTGCCAGTGCCCCGGCTAAATGCGCGAGCGAAGTATCGACTGAGATCACAAGATCCATGGCATTGATCAGGGCGGCGGTTTCGGAGAAGTCGAGGAGCTCGTGGGTGTGCGAATGGAGGTGGGGTGCGGCTGAAAACACCGAACTATCCCTTTCGCGGCATTCGTTCTGCAGGCAATGAAACGAGAAAGGCAGATCCAGCAGGGGCCGCAATAATTCAAGCGACAGACTGCGGTTGTGGTCGTTTTCATGGGTGGCAGAGCCTGACCATGCCAGTCCGATACGTGCTTGTGATGTGCTGCCCAAGCGTTGTTGCCATCGGTGTTGTGTCTCGCTGTCAGGGCGCAAATAGGGGATTGCCTTGGGTATGGTGTCAAGCTCGGTTTTCAGGGCGAGCGGAAGACTCATCATGGGACAGTGAAAATCAAAAGGGGGAAAATCGTCGCCCTCGTCCAGCAGGGTTACGTCATCCCCAAGGCTCCGTAACAGAGTCTTGAGCGAGGCAGGGAGCGCAAGCATAACCTTCACCCGCAGTTCGAGCAGTAGCGGAATGTAGCGGCAGAATTGAAGGGTGTCGCCCAGTCCCTGTTCGGCGTGAATCAGCAACGTTTTATTTTCGAGTGACTGTTCGCCCAGCCACAGTGGCTGGGCGAACTGACGTCTGAACATGTTGGCCTGATCACGCCTCCAGCGCCACTCATACAGCGCCCAGCCCTCCCTGAAGTCACCCGCGAGCAATTTTGCAATCGCCTTGTTCCAGTGAGCCTGGACATAGTCCGGCTTGAGCGCAATCGCCCGGTCGTAGCTCTCGGACGCTGCCGCAGTGAGCTTGTCTTCCAGCAGGGCATTGCCTCGGTTGTAGTAAGCTTCTGGATAGTCCGGCCTCAAGGCAATCGCCCGGTCGAAGCTTTCTATTGCCTCGTTGTAGCGTCGGAGTGCCATCAGGGGGTTGCCACGGTTGGACATGGCTTCGGCATAGTCCGGCTTGAGGGCGATGGCCTGATCATAGCTGTCAATGGCTGCACTAAATTGCTTCAGCCCCATCAGGGCGTTGCCACGGTCAGAAAATGCTCCGACATAATCCGGTTTCAGGGCAATCGCCCGGTCATAGCTATCGACTGCTTCGCTGTATTGTTCCAACCCCAGCAACGCATTGCCACGGTTGTAAAACGCCTCGGCATAATCCGGGTTGAGGGCAATGGCGCGGTTGTAACTCTCTACGGCATCAGCCGGGCGTAGCAGTTCTAGCAGGGCATTGCCACGGTTGGAATGGGCCTCGCTATAGTCCGGTCGTAGCGTTACTGCCCGGTCATAACTATCGGCTGCTTCGCCATAGCGCCGTAATTTCATCAGGACGTTGCCACGGTTGGAGTAGGCCTCTGCAAAACCGGGCCTCAAGGCAATAGCCTGATCGTGACTGTCCAGCGCGGCATCATACCGGTGGAGGTCCATCAGTGCGTTGCCACGATTGGTGAGAGCCTCGGCGTAATCCGGCTTGAGTGCGATGGCTTTGTCATAGCTCGCCACCGCCTCATGGAGTTGTCCGAGATCCTTCAGAACCAGCCCTCGATTGGAGTGGGCCGCTGCCTGTTTTGGATTCGCCTTGATTGCCTGATCCATCAGATCCATGGCGCGTACTGAATCCCCCGTCTGATACGCGATGACCCCTAGCAGATGGAGTGAATCAAAATGCTGGGAGTCCTGGCTCAGGGCTTTCTCATAAAACGACTGTGCCTCCTGTATCAGCCCCTGCTGGTGTAAAGCAAGGCCTTGTAGGAACAGTTCGGCGGCCCGTGCCATCTTTTTGGGACTTGATTTTTTAGTGGGTCGGATTCGGACTGACGGACTCATCTTTGGCGGTTTGCCTTGGCCGGTAATGGGTTTCCAGGGTGTGGACTTCAGTCACGGAACAATGGTTTGCTAAACACCATGTGGAGATCACCGAGCACCCGTTCAGTATAACCACCCTCACAGTACGCCAGGTAAAACTCCCATAAGCGGATGAATTCCTCGGGATAGCCCTGAGCTCTGACGGTATCACGCTGGCTCATGAAAGCCTCGCGCCATCGCCGCAACGTGGTCGCGTAGTGCGGCCCTATCTCTCTGACTTCTGTGAGCTGCAGATCAGAGGCCTGTGCCGAGGCATCGACCAGCGCCGCAATGGAGGGAATGCAACTGCCCGGGAAAATATGGCGTTTGATGAAGTCGACCTCATCGCGGGCACGCCGATAAAAGCGGTCATTAATGGTAATGGCCTGGAGTAGCATCAACCCGTCAGGTTTTAGCAGTTGGCCGCAGGTCTTGAAGAAGGTGGGGTAGTACTGGTGACCGACAGCCTCAATCATTTCTATCGACACCAGTTTGTCGAAGCACCCTTTCAGATCGCGGTAATCCTGCTTGAGCAGGGTGATCCGGTCACTCAAGCCCGCCGCCGCGATACGTTCTGCGGCGAGCTGATACTGCTGTTCGGAGATCGTGGTCGTAGTGACCCTACACCCATAGTGGCTGGCTGCGTGCAGCGCGAAACCACCCCAGCCGGTGCCGATCTCAAGCAGATGATCGTCCGGATTTAGATTCAGTCTCCGGCAGATCAGGTCGAGTTTGCTGAGCTGGGCTTGATGCAGACTCATGTCCGGTTGAGAAAACACGGCGCATGAATACATCAGGGTCTCGTCGAGAAACAGCTTGAAGAAATCGTTGCCGAGATCGTAATGCGCGGCAATGTTCCGCCGGCTACCATCACGGGTATTGCGATTCAACAGATGCAGCAGAGCGCGTAAGGGCGTGGTGATCAGCGAAACCCCGGTGTCGAGTCCGTCAAGCACTCCCCGATTCCGAACCAGAATCCTGACCAGTCCTACCAGATCGGAGCAGGTCCAGTAGCCGGCCATATAGGCTTCTGCAGCCCCGACGCTGCCGCCAAAGACGGTATCGCTGTAAAACCCCGGATCAAGTACGTCAAGGCTGACGCTCACCGGCAGCGAG
>JBILXN010000197.1:0-4285 GCA_044378425.1 Methylococcaceae bacterium | reverse complement strand
TCCTGCCGCACGTCCGCTGACCGGCCCTGGCGACTCCGGCTCCCGGGTAGCGGGGCCGCTATACCACTCATTCGCTGTTTTCCTTTATCCTTACCGGCTTTTCAACCTACCCAGTAAGGATGTCCATGAGCAAGCCCAAGAAAGTTGCAATACTCACGGCCGGTGGCCTGGCCCCCTGCCTTAGTTCAGCTGTTGGAAGCCTGATCGAGCGCTACACCGAAATTGACCCCTCTATCGAAATCATCGCCTATCGCAGCGGCTACAAAGGCTTGCTGCTGGGCGATTCCTACACGATCACCCCGGACGTGCGGGCAAATGCCGCCGTATTGCATCGGTTTGGCGGTTCACCGATCGGTAACAGCCGTGTCAAGCTCACCAACGTCAAGGACTGCGTCAAGCGTGGACTGGTCAAGGAAGGCGAGGATCCCCAAAAGGTGGCGGCTGACCAACTCGTGAAGGATGGTGTCGATATTCTTCATACCATCGGCGGTGATGATACCAACACGGCAGCAGCTGATCTCGCGGCCTTCCTTGCAAAAAACAACTATGGCCTGACCGTTATTGGTCTGCCCAAGACCGTTGATAATGACGTGTTCCCGATCAAGCAGTCACTGGGTGCATGGACTGCCGCAGAGCAGGGGGCCCGTTACTTCTGGAATGTGGTGGCTGAGTCCGGTGCCAATCCAAGAATGCTGATCGTGCATGAGGTCATGGGGCGCAACTGTGGTTGGCTCACCGCAGCGACCGCACAGGAATACCGCAAGTTACTGGATCAGGCCGAGTGGGTACCGGGTATTGGTCTGGACCGCGCCAATTACGAGGTTCATGGCGTATTCATTCCCGAAATGGAAATCGACCTGGCCGCTGAAGCTCAGCGTTTGCGTGCCGTGATGGACCAGGTGGATTGCGTCAATATCTTCATTTCCGAAGGCGCCGGGGTTGAGGCCATCATTGCCGAAATGCAGGCCAAAGGGCAGGAAGTACCCCGTGATGCCTTTGGCCACGTCAAGCTGGATGCGGTTAATCCCGGAAAATGGTTCGGTGAGCAATTTGCCGCCATGATCGGCGCTGAAAAGACGCTGGTGCAGAAGTCAGGCTACTTCGCCCGCGCCGCAGCCTCTAACGTAGACGATATCCGCCTGATCAAGTCATGCGCAGATCTCGCCGTCGAATGCGCCTTCCGCCGCGAGTCCGGCGTCATTGGCCATGACGAGGACAACGGCAATGTCCTGCGCGCGATAGAGTTTCCTCGCATCAAGGGCGGTAAGCCATTTGATATCGAGACGCCCTGGTTCGTGGAGACCCTCACGGCCATTGGTCAGACCAAGGGCAAAAAGGTTGACGTCGCTCACTAAGCGCCCCGCTACCGCGAAAAAAAAGGCCGACAGTGTCGGCCTTTTTTTGTATCTGCTTTGAGTGCGGTATTGCCTGTCGTCACCGTATCCCGCTGATGACCAAATGGCGATCACTGACCACATCAACCGCAAGATGGTCCAGTCCGGCGACGGCCAGTTGCTGGCGGATCTCATCCGGTCGGTAGGCGGCAAACAGCGAATGACTGAAATCACACCGCAAAATAGCCGGTTCTGTGGCGGCATGGGTTTCGACCAGCCTTGCCACTTCGGCGGCAGTGCCGGGGCGCATCAAATCCATGACGAATATCGCAGCGCCGGGTTCACTCCAGCGCAGGATCGACTGCCAAAGCACGGCGGGGTCGGCCAGATGGTGTAGCAGTGAGTTCGAGATGACAGCACCATAACGCGACTCCGGCGCCTTCGCACCCGGCAGATACCCCTGAACCAGCCGAATGCGGTGCTGAAGGCCTGCGGCCTGGATGGCCTTGATACCCAGTTCCAGCATGGCCGGAGCGCCATCAATGCCGTCGATGTGACAGTCAGGAAAAGCCAGGGCAAAGCGCAGCGTGATGTCCGCCGGGCCACAGCCAAGGTCGAGTATCGGGCCTGAACCGGGTCCATGGGGGAAGCGGCTGTTAAACAGGGCGATGAAGTGATTGTGCGGTACTGAAAAATCCGCTTCGGCATAGGCGAGGGCCTGTTCCGCTTCATTCATCAGTTCGGGTTCTGGGATACGCAGCATGGTAGGGTTGAGGCTCCTCAGATCAGGCCGTGTTCGGCAAAAGAGTAGGGGGTGTCGCCGTCGCCAACGATGAAATGATCGAGCACTCGGATGTCGATCAGGTTCAATGCCTGCGTGAGTCGCTGGGTGAGATCCCGGTCGGCCTTGCTGGGTTCGCTCCGGCCGGAGGGGTGGTTGTGGGCGAAAATGACCGCAGCGGCATTGACGCCCAAGGCGCTCTTCACGACCTCGCGCGGGTAGACGCTGGCGCTATCAATGGTGCCTCTGAACATTTCCTGGAAGGCGATCATGCGGTTCTGGCTGTCGAGAAAGATACAGGCAAAGACTTCGTGGGCATGGCCGCGCAATTGTGCCGCCAGAAAGCGGCGGGTCAACTCCGGACTGGTCAGCGCATCCTCACGGGTCAGTGTTTCCTTCAGATGGCGGCGTGCCATTTCCAGCACGGCCTGTAGCTGGGCATATTTGGCCCTGCCCAAGCCGTGGCTCTGGCTGAAGCGCTTAAAATCGCAGTCCAGCAGCGCGCGCAATGAGCCGTGTTCGGTGAGCAGTTCACGCGCCAGATCAACAGCCGTTTTGCCCCGGCTGCCGACGCGCAGGAAAATCGCCAGCAACTCGGCATCGGATAGGGCGCTGGCGCCCTTGTCCATCAGTTTTTCGCGGGGTCGTTCGGCTATTGGCCAGTCAGTGATACGCATAGATTCCACTCCGCGCTGCCGGATCAGGGATAGAACGATCATAAGCATAGAAGCAGATGGCCAAACTTGCCATAATTCGACCCCAAATTAACCTCGGCAGGAGCTGCGATTGAGCGTTTTGGCAGGCAAAAAGATTCTACTGGGCGTCACCGGCGGGATCGCGGCCTACAAGTCAGCAGAATTATTACGCCAACTCCGCGCGGAGGGTGCTCAGGTGCGGGTGGTCATGACCCCGGCGGCGACTGCCTTTGTCACACCACTGACCTTTCAGGCGCTGTCGGGACAGCCCGTCTACCTCGAGTTGCTGGATGTTGCCGAGGAATCGGCCATGGGGCATATCAGTCTTGCCCGCTGGGCGGATCTCATCGTCGTGGCGCCAGCCTCGGCTGACGTCATGGCCCGGTTGCGGGCGGGTATTGCGGATGATTTGCTGAGTACTCTCTGTCTCGCCGCGACCGTACCGCTGGTGCTGGCGCCGGCCATGAACCGCGCCATGTGGGCGCACCCGGCCACGGTCGATAATGCCCGCTGTCTGGTTCAGCGAGGGGTACGGCTGCTTGGCCCTTCCGACGGGCAGCAGGCCTGCGGTGAGACCGGCCCGGGCCGGATGCTTGAGCCCGCTGCGATCGTTGCGGCGCTGGGGTCGCTCTGCGGGGGCGGCGCGCTGGCAGGGGTTCGGGTTTTGATTACGGCGGGTCCGACTCGCGAGGCATTGGACCCGGTGCGTTATCTGAGTAATCGCAGTTCTGGCAAGATGGGTTACGCCCTGGCCGCTGCCGCCCGGGCTCAGGGCGGCACAGTTACGCTGGTCAGCGGGCCCACGGCGCTGGCAGTGCCCGCCGTGGCGGAGTGCGTGTGGGTCGAGAGCGCTGCGGAGATGTACGAGGCCGTCATGGTACGAGCGCCAGCCGCCGACATTTACATAGGGACGGCCGCAGTCGCCGACTATGCCCCGCAGGCCGCCACAGCCAAACTCAAAAAGGGCGAGGACGAGAGGGTGCTGTTGCTACGCAAGACCCGCGATATTCTCAGCGCCGTGGCCGCGCTGCCTCAACCGCCATTCACGGTCGGCTTTGCCGCCGAGACTCACGATCTTGAAACTTACGCCAGAGGCAAGCTGACGGCAAAATCCCTGCACATGGTGGCAGCCAATCAGGTGGGCAGTGGTCAGGGCTTTGAAGTCGATGACAATGCCCTCTTTGTCTGCTGGCCGGGTGGCGAGCGGTATTTGCCCAAAGCGCCGAAATCCGAGCTGGCCCATGATCTTCTGACACTCATTATCGAACGCTACCATGCCTACCATACAGATCAAACTGCTTGATGACCGTTTAGGTCACGCCATACCGCTGCCTGAATACGCCACTCCCGGTGCTGCCGGGCTTGATCTTCGGGCCTGCCTGGATGAGACGCTGACGGTCCATCCGGGCGAAACCCACCTGATCCCCACCGGCCTTGCCATTCATGTGGCTGACCCGAATCTGGCGGCGGTGCTG
>JBILXN010000214.1:0-3677 GCA_044378425.1 Methylococcaceae bacterium | reverse complement strand
ACGCACGACGGCTCTACCAAACACACAACTGACCCCTAAACCCATATGACGGTGCTATGGACTTGCATTAAAGCCTTTTACCACCATCAGGGTATCGCCGTTCGAGATCACGTAAAAATCTATTGATCTGCTTGATACTGCCTCCAAACGCTTTAGGCGCTTTACCCGATAACCATCCTTCAGCCCGCGATCGGCTCTGGGGTAACAGAATCAATCCCCCCAGAATCAGAAATGGCATCCCTACGACACCCGGTACAACCAAACCCAAGATGCCGGCGGTAGTTAATAGAAAACCCGCATCCCTCGGAATTTTTGGAGCACTGTTGCACTCATCAGTATCCGCATCCATCAGTACACCGACCAAGGCCGTGGACTCTGAATTTTTGACGCTAACAAGTTCACGATTAACGGATGTCCTTCTGCGGCGAGACTGATGCATTATGTTACTCACGTTTACTCCTCCATGGTGCCACCTTTCTGATAAGAGAAATTGGATAGCAGACCCAACTATCATGCTACTCGCAAATGCTCCAATTCCATCGTAAACCGCGCTAACGCGGAGTCGGCCTATAGCTCTAGAGATGATTTATCCAACAGGAGGCGGCTAGGATTGGCTTTAGCCGTGTCAGCATCCGCCAGCGTCTTATCAAGGTGCCTATCGACTCTGAGCACACCGATATTGGCGATAATGCCGGAGGTAATGCCGTTCAACACTCCCCCGAATGCGCCCGCCACACAGAGCAGATTGGGCAAAGTGGCTGCACGGGTAGCTTGTTGAATTTCACTGTCATAACTTCCGACTTGTTCAATCAAAGCGGCCAGGTTCTGATACGAATGACCTAACAGAACAATGTCAGCATTGGCATTATCGGAAAAACCTGGCATTTGCAACGACACATAGGCTGACCGCGCGAGGTCGCTTCTCCCGACTAGACTGCCGACATATGCCGGACGAATGCCTCGCGCATGCAAACCTTCAAGGAATCGGATACGACCTTGATGGTCAAGTTCGCCACTGGAAAGTTCGATACCCAGTCGTTTGGCCTGTTCACTTACGCTCGCTTCTGGGGCCGAAGATACCAGAAAGACTTGACGGCCAGACTTGCGGATGCGGGCAATGGCTGCTGCAGCGCCGATCGTCACAGACTGACCGAAACGAATGCTGGCGGCATCCCGTCCATCAATCACAACACGAAGCCCTGCAGGAATAGCTGAACCGGAATCTTCCTCGTCGATCAATACGATCGAATGATCACCTAGCTGTACCTCAACCCGGCCCCTGGCCAGGGTTTTCAACACAGGCTGCCGTACAATAAGCCCGCGCTCACGACAGACATTAGCCAGTGCATGCGCACGCTCATCACCGAGGTAGAGCGCTGCCCCGGCGATATGGCGCATAAGAGTATCAACATCAGCATCGGCAACAGCGGTTTCGAATGCCGCTACTCCAATGGCCGGCGCCATGAGCGCGGGTTCATCACCATCTATGACTATAAAATCCGAACGGGAAAGCCGATCTATGGCCGACGGATTCACTACGACTGCGCCTTTACGAAGTGCAGAGCGAATCTGATTGACCGTGATCAATGGCACAGCCATTGCGGCGCCGCTGATCCAGTCTTGGTGGAGAATCGCCCCGACCGTAATGAGACTGCCAGCCAGCCAACCGACACCGGCCGTGGCAAAAGTAGGCATCACAGTCTTACCGGCCAAATTTTCCGCCTTGTCCTGTAATGACATATCAGTCTGTAGCTCACCGGCAGCAGCAACCAGTGCCTCGGCAACTCTGCCCCCAGAGGTTTCGGATCCAGTTCGCTCTACCTTAATGTCGAGTTCGCCCACCAGCAGGTTTGACCCCGCCAATGCAATGCTGCCCTCAGACTTTCTGACCGGACCCAATACTCCGCTGGCACGGGTTTCATCAACCAGCCCCTCGCCGCGTACAACTCTGCCATCGACGGGAATCGCATCACCCGGCATGAACCTCAGGATATCGCCATTATCAATCATGCCTGTGGGCAAACGCTTGACGGCGTCATCTGGGCCAACGATGCAAACAGTTTCAACTATCGGCAGCGCCTCGCTAACAAGCTGAGAGGCTTCCGCTACCAATTTTTTTCGCCAACTTCGTTGCCAATAACGCAGAGACCAGTCCGTCAGGGCAAATGCCAGTACCTGCCCGGTGACAATAGAACAGGTCAACAGTGCAGTA
The DNA here is from genome assembly GCA_044378425.1 of Methylococcaceae bacterium. Lineage (GTDB taxonomy): Bacteria > Pseudomonadota > Gammaproteobacteria > Methylococcales > Methylococcaceae > UBA6136. Next base: position 1,465 of record JBILXN010000214.1, on the reverse strand, counting down.
TGAAACAGAGGCACGCCGACTTTCCTTTCGCCCAACTGAGTCGCTGCCTTGCCGATCACTCCAAGATTGGTACCGACCAGGATGACCGCTGCAACCGGAGTTGCGACCGGCAGCAAAAATTCACCGACCGTACTCAAACTGACAGCAGTATTAGCGACCCCAAAACGAACCGGGGATTTATCTCTGACCTGCGCCGGGACTTTTGAATCAATCAGTCGCAGTATCGAATGGCCCTTCCGATAAAAATGGACTGCCTCACCATGAGCCCAAGTGGGTACATCACAATCGTCCAGTGCACCGGCATCGGTGCTAATGGCGGTGATCAGTCTGGCGATGAAACCCTGCCATTCTGCCATTGCGATTGTAAACGATACGATAGCCTCCGCCTGTTCCGGATTTATCTTTAGCGTATTCACCTCGGTCATGGCAAACACGCGGCGAGTAAATAGACGGGCATTCATCACATCACCCGACCCGAAAATTCCGGCATCGCGAATGGTGAACTGATCCTGCCCTAGCTGTATTTTCTGTTTCATTGCGGGACTATCGGTTTCCAATGCTTTAAGCGTCAACCGGGACAAGTTGACCGGAGGCGACCATGTTGTCGAGTTCGGCTACCAGTGCCTTGTCTTCGGCATCCAGCACGTTGTAGAGGTTTCTGAGCTTTTTACGCTGACGTTTGATTTCAAAGGCAATGGCACCGATCAGGATAATGCCAAAAACTGTCGTAAAAACTTCAGTGACCTGATTCATATCGTTAACTCCTCATAAGGTTCAGTAGTAAGATGGCTCATGCGTGTTGATCTGAGCCTACGCAACCATGCTATCGGAACCCACCCTTAGCACTTCTATAGCGCCCAACATACCCTCTCGATGCAGTTTTTGCTTGATGGCTTCTTCAATGTTGGGGCTTTGCCTATGAACGGCCAAGAAATGGAGAAAAACCCGCAATCCTTCAATGGCCTTGGCCTGATCCTTAATCAGGCCCATATTGAAGTGGAAGCCGCGGTAATCGGTTTCACAGGAATCAGAATGTGCGTCAAGATCACGTGCGATCAATATTGGATCCTTGCCGATCAGGTGCGGGTGGCGACTTAGAACATCGATCGACTGCTTCGCGGTCAGCACATACAGAGGATCGTCGTGCTGAAAGCGGGTAATCATATGAAGATTGTTGCGGACAACCTGAGCAACTGGCCCATCCCAGCCCGAATCGACGATGAAGAACTGGAACCGGGGCCGCGTTGTCAGCGCGGCTTTACTTTCAGCATTCACCTCTGCTGCCAGTGTTCCACCCTTACATTCCTGTTCCGGAGTCAACATCGGTTCATTGACGGTTTTTTCAGATTGGGCCTTGTTCCTTTTGGATGCAGGCCTGTTAGGCTTTTCTTCTTCGGTCATGGGTCATGATCCTCAAGCTTTGCAGTCAATCTGCCCATTATGCATCCATACCCGTCGTGCCTGT
>JBILXN010000073.1:0-10861 GCA_044378425.1 Methylococcaceae bacterium | reverse complement strand
GATTAGTTTTAATCCGACCGCGTGGGGCACGAACCCGACCCGCAGGACTTTTCCCAACGTGCTCTTCGCGTTCTGGTTCTGCATCAGATTCAGATGCGGCCTCGTTCACGATTGCACTTTCAGACTGATCACCGTGGGCTTGCTTGACCTGCATATCATAGCCAGCAGCAGTCAACTCAAGCTCAAGCATGTGACGACGCTCGGCTTCAAGCTGTGCGACCTTTCTCATCGGCCATACACCATTGATCAAAGCGCCAATTGCCGCGACGTTATTGGTCAACACCGATGCGCCCACGCCAAAACCCAAGGTGAATACGCCAAGCACGCACGTCAGATTGGGGACCAGTATCATGCCCCAACTCCGCTGGATGTTACGGTCCAGATCGTGCGCAATTTCTCGCAACTCGCACAATTTGCCAAGCCCTTGTTCCATGAACACGATATTGGCGGTGTCGGTTGCGATTGATGTCGCGCCGCGAAGGGAGATGGAAACGTTGGCCTGTTTCAGCGCGATAGAGTCGTTGATCCCGTCACCTACGAAACAGACGGTGCGGCCCTCATCCTGTAACTTCTTGACATAATCAGCTTTATCCGCAGGCAGAACCTGTGCGAAGTAGCGATCCATCCCTAATTCTTCAGCCAGCTTTTTGGTGGGTGCCTCATGATCACCAGAAATAATAGCCAGATGCTTTATGCCTTGCTCGCGCAGGCCGGCGATAATATCTTTGACCTCCGGCCGCAACGCGGAGCGGAGTTCCAATGCACCCCCCAGATGATCGTCAATCCCCACCATTACCATGGTTTCACCATCGCGGTGGACAGCGTCCATTTTCTCCGCCACGTCAGCAGGAATGGGGATACCTTCTATCTCCAGATAACGCCTGCTACCGACTCGAATGATATGACCGTTGATTCCAACGCTAATGCCGAATCCAACCTTATATTGGGTCTCATCGGTTCCCGGCAGTTCAAGACCGTGCTCCTCAGCCTTGTGGAGTATGGCCAAGGCAATCGGGTGATGGAACTTCTGCTCTGCAGCCGCAGCATAGGTCAGCACCTCATCAACGGTGTGACCATTAGCGGGCACAATCTCGCCTACTTCCGGCCTTTCCCGGGTCAGGGTGCCCGTTTTGTCGAACAGAACGGTATCAATCTTGCTCATCAACTCAAGCGCACGTCCGTCCTTTACCAAAATACCCTTTTGTGCACACAGCGCCAGTGAGGACAGCATGGCCAAGGGGGCAGCCATCCGGATACCGGTCCCCAAATCGCTGTTGAGTACCGCCACCCCACCGAACGGCCCCATAGCCGTGTAGGCAACAGCGCCCAGCGCAAGCGTCGGAATCACCGCCATGTCGGCCAGCCTTTCGCCCTTGTTTTGAGACGTCAGTTTGTAGCCAGCCGTGTCATTCAAAATCTGGCTGATTTTGGCCGAAGCGGTATCGCTGCCCGCCTGTTCGACCGAGACGAATATTTTGCCGGCAACCAGAATGGTGGAGGCATAAACCCGGTCGCCGATACCCTTCTCAGCGGGCGTCGACTCACCAGTCAAGGCGTGCTGATCAATCATGGCCATACCATCGACAATGTGGCCATCAACCGGAACCATATCGCCGGTGTGAACGACCACGATGTCGCCCTGCCCCAGTTTGTCGAGTGACACTTCAATCTCAACGCCATCCTTCACCAGCCAGACGTAACGCGGCTGTTTGCCAAAGGCATTCAGCAACATCTTTTTGGAGTTGTCTTCAGTTTTCTTCACCAGCATGCGGCCTAGCGAGAGACACCAAGCCATCACAGCGCCTGGTAGCAACTGCATTGTGGCAAGACAACCCAGTACCACCACGCTGTCCAGAACATCAACGCCCAGACGACGTTCCTTGAACAGGACCTCATACGCGCCAGTGAAACACGGAATTGCCGTGTAGATGAACAGGGCGGCGGAAACTGGCATCAATGCCGGTACCGCAAATTGCGCTGCTGCGGCTACCGGCAGCGATACGCTGCAGATGGCAAGATCAAGATCCAGCTTATCAAGTTCATCCTGTTTCTCAGCACCTGCCAGCGCGTCATCAAGGATCTCGATGATGTCGAGATGGCTCAAGCGGCGCGGATCGTAATCGACCTGCACCGTACTGCGCAGAGTGTGCGTTTTGTAGCGATCAACCCCGAGTACGCTCATCAGTTCACGTTCGATCGCTTCACACAGTGAAGACTTGCGATATAAAACCGGATTTCTGAGTTTCAGGAATCCCGTGCGCTGAGCAACGATTTCCCAACCCGTGACGATGTGACCATATCGACGGTAGAGAACCATACCATTGCGATCGGTAGCGGATGACAGAGCAGCGACCTTCACACCTCGGTCACGTTCGATCGAAGTCGCATGACCGTTATGGCTCACAACGGCAGTTGTAGCCTGCAGACTGTCTGCCAATGCGGCCAGCACATCTCTCGAACGGTGCTGGGTTGGATCGAATACTAGGTCTACAACACCGGATTCGGCACCTGGCATTGCAACACGAAGAAGGGCCTCCACTCCGAATACGCCTTGCAGAAAACTTCTCAGGCGGTGGTTGTCCGGCGTTGCCGACAAGTGCTGCCCCGTAATCCGAATGGTACCGGGGGTTGGCAGGCTGACAGTGAAATCAGCCTGACCTTGGGTTACTGCTTCAGCGTCCATAAACTTAAGTTTTCAGAATTTAGTGGGTATTGACGCCATAGGCAGGGCCCGGATTCAATACGGTAGGTACAGTAGCGTACAGGATGTTGCCAGGAAGGCTCTTCATCACATCAAGGATCCCGAACGGTCGAGATCCTCAACAACCTTGCTCAGGCTTCGACAGCCGCCTTGGGCGCGGAGACCGCCTTGGCTTCGTGGAGGGCTTCCATGGCCGCCCGACCGCCATCAATCAGCCCTTCAACGACGGGGTTATCCTGCGGTATGGACTTGGCGACAAATACAGAGGCGTAGACGATGCCGTAAGACACCATGTAAGAACTGGTGTAAAGGAATCGGGATGCAGAGTGAGTGATTCCCGCCCCGGCCTCACGCACACGGTCTTGTGCCTTGGCCGCGTCCTCTGAGGCAGTATGGATCGCATCACGCATGGCATCGGCGATGGAACGTAAGGGATCCGCTTCATTCACGACAGTGTCGGCAGTACTAGCTTTTGCCATAAATCTGTAACTCCATAATATAAAAGTAATTTAGTTAAACCCAAAATCTATTTGCATTATCCGGCAAACATGTGGAAAGGGCAGATTCAGAGTGCTTCACCTATGCAACATCTTCCCTTCATGACCATACCCTACCATTCCTAACAAAAAAAAACAGTCTCATCAGATTAAATTTTTAATTTCGGTTTACTTCGGAACCACATGAGCCCGATGTCTGTATGCAATTGGGTCCGACACACAAAAAAGCCGGGAATCCCCGGCTTTTGTTGAGATGGAGAACTGTATCGGTCAAGGCTTGGCTGCGGGGGCAGCCGGGGCCGCGGGAACGGGCGATGCGGGATCAATCGCCTTGGCTGGAGTGGCCGCAGGCGCGACGGGCGCAGCAGATTTGGCGGCTGGCTGGGTCTCGGCAGCCTTGGCTGGTGCCTTGTTTTCAACCTTGGCTTTGGCCTGCAGTTCAGTGATGTGCTCCTGGAGTTTCTTGGTCTGGATCATGTTGCGTAACTGATCTTTCACCGTGTCAAAGGGAGGCGGCGCTTGTTCGCGTGACTCCTCTCTAACGATAACGTGCCAGCCAAACTCACTCTTCACCGGCTGTTGAGTCGTTTCGCCATTTTTCAGAGCCACAACCGCCTGAGAGAAGGGCTGAACCATCTGCTGGGGATTGAACCAGCCGAGATCGCCCCCCTTATCCTTTGATCCAGGATCCTTGGAAAACTTTTTAGCCAGCGCATCAAACTTTTCGCCCTTTGCCAGTTTGGCGATGATGTCTTTAGCTGCCTGCTCGGTTTCAACCAGAATGTGCTTTGCCTTGTACTCAACCGCCTTCATCGGCCCCACACGCTCGTCGTACTCCTTTTTGAGATCCTCGTCGGTGACCGTCATGGTGGTGATGTACTGCTCAGCCGCCGCTTGCGACAGCATCATGCGTTCAGCATTTTCTATTTTGGCGGCAAACTTGGGGTCTTTCATCATGGCCCCGGTTTCTGCTTCCTGCCTCAGCAGTTCACGCTTGATGAGTTCCTCAATGATCTTGTCTTCGGGTACTGGATTGCCACCACGGCGCTGGCCGACTTCTTCAGAGAGAATCTCGACAGCAGCCTTGCTGATGGGTTTGCCGTTAACGGTCGCAACAATCTCACCCACCGCAACGACCTGCGGGGCAGCGGTCTCAGGCTTGTCACAGCCCGCAACCATCACGGCCAGTAACGAGACAGAGGCAATGGAGTACTTTTTCATACGTTATTTCCTTGTGGTTAGGGTAATTCGGAAGGGGTAAGCGCCTTGATAACCAAGGCATGAATATCGGTTTGCATCAGGTCGCCCAAGGCCTGGTAAATCATTTGATGCCGTCTAACCTGGCTCTTGCCCTCGAAGGCCTCGGCAACAATATAGACCGAGAAGTGCCCCCCTCCGCTCTGGATGGCACCTGCGTGACCGGCATGGGCGGCGCTGTCATCGCCTAGTTCTATCCTCTCGGGTGACAGTGATTGATTGAGTACACTTCGAATTCTATCGGCTCTTTCGCTCATGAAGGAAATACCTTTTTGTAGGGTTTTACAGTAACTGAAGCATATACCCCGGCATGCTGGTAGGGGTCCTGCTCCGCCCATTTCACCGCAGCTGCGAGGCTGTCGAACTCGGCCACAATCAGGCTGCCTGTGAAGCCAGCATCGCCCGGGTCAATACAATCAACCGCCGGAAAAGGGCCTGCCAGGACCAGCCTTCCTTCCGACTGTAGATGTTGCAATCGCTCCAGGTGTGCGGGCCGCGTCTGCTTCCTTATGGCCAGCGTACCCGGAACATCCTCGCAATATATGGCGTAGAGCATGACATCATTCCTCGGCTTGGGGCGTCGGCAGATAGCGCGACAGAAAGAATGACTGAATCAATACAAAGCAAAAGGTCAGTCCCAACAAACCAAACAGCTTGAAATTGACCCAGACCTTTTCCTCGTAGTGATAGGCGACATAGATATTGACCGCGCCTATCACAACAAAGAAAGCCGCCCAAGCCAGGTTGAGCCGACGCCAGATCACGGCGGGCAACTCTAACTGAGCGCCCATCATCCGCTGAATCACAGGTTCCTTTCCAATGTACTGGCTACCTATAAAAACTATTGCAAATAACCAATTAAGTACCGTTGGCTTCCATTTTATAAAAGTCGGATCTCTGAAATACCAGGTGGCACCACCAAAAATCACGATGAGCAACAAGGACACAAGATGCATGGTTTCTATCTTGCGCGTCCTGATCCAGGTCACCGCGACCAACAGCAATGACCCGCCTATGGCCGCCAGCGTGGCGACATAAATGTCGGCGATTTTATAGGCAACAAAAAATAAGACTATTGGAAAAAAGTCGAGTAACAATTTCATGTATTGAGGACGAATCGGGTGGGATTAGGCTGCGAAGAGGCTTTCGGTTATGATCCAGATCCCGACCTGCTCTCCTGATCGGGTGTTGCATGCTAGCAGCGTTATAATACAAGAAAACCAAGTTTGACGGCCATAAACGCATCTAAATGGCGTCAGCTTTCTGCTCTCCCTTACCCAAACACACCCGACTATGGACGAAGAAACCCGCGTTACCCTTGAGTCCGCCGCCTTCCGACGACTGCTCCAGCACCTGCAGGAGCATCCAGAAGTCCAAAATATCGACCTCATGATCCTCGCCGATTTCTGCCGCAACTGTCTTGCAAAATGGTACAGCACTGCTGCCAAGGAGCGCGGCCTGGAACTTGACTACCCGGAGGCTCAGGCCATTATCTACGGCATGCCTTATTCCGAGTGGAAAGTTCACCACCAACGTGAAGCCACACCGGAGCAACTAAAGGCCTTTGAGACGCGGCAAAAAACTAAGTAACCCGCTTGGCTTTTCCCCCAAACGTACTGAATTTTACGAAACATGACATCGAATGCAGCCTTGGGGCCAGTCATGATCGACCTGGCGTGTACCTCCCTGTCAACCGCAGAACATGATCGCCTGCTGAGCCCCGCCACCGGCGGCATCATCCTTTTCAGACGCAACTATGAGTCGCCCGAACAGATTGCCGAACTCATTGCCAACATCCGGGCGATACGGCCAGAGTTGCTGGTAGCGGTTGATCACGAGGGGGGTCGTGTCCAGCGCTTCCGTGATGGCTACACCCGCCTTCCATCCGTCGCTAACTACCAATTTCACGGCGGTGCCGAACTGGCTGAAAAAGCAGGCTGGCTGATGGCTGCCGAATTACGCGCTGTGGATGTGGATTTCAGCTTCGCACCTGTACTTGATGTCGAGTGCGGCATTAGTCAGGTCATTGGCGACCGGGCCTTCGGCACTGATCCAGTAACCGTAGCTAAATTGGCCCAGTCTTTTGCAGCGGGCATGCGCCGGGCCGGCATGAGTGCCGTTGGCAAACACTTCCCCGGACATGGCGGCGTTGAGGCAGACTCCCATGTCGCCCTGCCCGTCGACCGCCGTAGCCTCGCAGAGATTGAAAAGCACGACCTGATGCCCTTCAAAGCATTGCTAGCGGCCGGCATTGAAGGGATCATGCCGGCTCACGTTATTTACGCTGCCGTTGATGAACGACCAGCCGGCTTTTCACCCTTCTGGTTACAGGAGGTCTTGCGTCGACGGATGGGGTTTTACGGCGCGATTTTCAGCGATGATCTCTCGATGGCCGGTGCCGCGTACGCCGGTAGCTATAGTGATCGAGCTCGTCTCGCACTCGCTGCCGGCTGCGACATGGTGTTGGTCTGCAATGCGCCCGAGGCTGCCGAAGAGGTACTGGAATCCCTGTCCGACCTGACCGTTAACCCACAACATCAGCCTCGCCTGCAAGCAATGCGCGGACGAAACGGGATTGATCGCGCCAGGTTGCGCGAAAGTCCTGAATGGCAGGAAACCTCGCAACGACTGGCGGCGATCCTCCCGACTGGAGCCCAATCATGACGCTGATAGAAGAAATTCGCACCGTGGCCGCTGAAGCTGATTGCCTGTATAGCAAAAAGCAAGTCCAGACAGCCATTACAGAGATGGCGAAGGCCATCACAACCCGACTGGAAGCAGCTCACCCACTGGTTCTATGCGTGCTCAACGGCGGCATCGTCTTCACTGGGGAGTTACTGTTGCAACTCCAGTTCCCGCTGGAAATAGACTCGATTAAGGCGGGGCGCTATCAGGGTGACACTCGTGGCTCGCATATGCGTTGGAGCCTCGAACCCGCCATTCCCATTAAGGGACGCACCGTACTGATTTTGGACGACATCCTGGATGAGGGCATCACCCTGGCGGAAATTACCCGCTACTGCCGCGATGCGGGTGCCGAAGAAGTATTCGCAGCGGTCCTGATCGATAAGCACATTGGTCGTATCAAGCCCTGCTCAGCAGATTTCATCGGGCTCCGCACCGAGAATCGCTACCTATTTGGATATGGTCTCGATTATAAGAGCCATCTGCGCAACTGGCCCGGCATTTACGCCTGCACCACGATTTACTAAGCGAACCAGAACTGAGATCCGCTATGTCACTGACCGCCATTATCGGAGGCACAGGCCTCACTCGCCTGAATAATCTGACGATAGACCGCCGCGAAAAAGTCACCACTCCATTTGGCGACCCTTCCGCCGAACTGGTATTCGGGCGTCTGCACCAGCAAAACCTGGTATTCCTGGCTCGCCACGGTGACCCCCATATCTATCCGCCACACAAGGTAAATTATCGCGCCAATATCTGGGCACTCAAGCAGGCTGGGGTTAACTGCATTTTGGCCGTGGCCGCTGTTGGTGGCATTGGTGGGGAAATGGGACCCGGTGTCATCGCGGTGCCTGACCAGTTAATTGACTACACCTATGGCCGCGAACATACTTTTTTTGCGGATAATCTGGAGACAGTTACTCACATTGACTTTTCCCGGCCGTATAGCCCATGGCTGCGCGCAAAGCTGCTGGCTGCTGCACGATCGGCCGGGGTCGCCGCCATTGATGGGGGTGTCTACGGCTGTACCCAGGGACCACGACTTGAGACCCCGGCAGAAATCAGCCGGATGGAACGGGACGGCTGCCACCTGGTCGGGATGACAGGCATGCCAGAGGCGGCACTGGCGCGGGAGCTTGATATTGACTATGCCTGTTGTGCGGTTGTCGCCAACTGGGCGGCCGGCAAGCAGGCGGGTGAAATCACCCTTGCCGAAATCGAAAGTAATCTTCATCAAGGCATGGCTGATCTTGAGCGCATACTCCAACACTGGATACAGGGCTGAAAGATTCGCGGTTTGTGGAAGCCTCAACCACAGCCACCGCGCATGACTGTAACTTCGACGCGGGCACCGAAAAACTCGCTATTGGATTCTGCAATCGCCAGTACCGGGCCACTTTCGTTGAGTTTGACGCGCAGGGAGACCCAAGGGTCAGCGCCCGATGAAAACTCAAATTCTGCGAGAAGAGGCCCCGGATTATGCTCTGCAAACAGCAGAATTCGGCGGGTCCCGGGTAACCGGCTCTCTATAGTAATCGGAACGATCGCGCCATTCTCGGCGATCTGCGGTAACTCGATGGTCACCGATGAACTGGGCTTCCACTGCTGGCCGCCAAGCGCATGCGCAAGGGCTTCCGGCAACCCGTCTGCAGGCAGTGGAGACTCTACCGACTTTCTCTTTTGCGCAGCCTGTAGTCGAGAACCAAAACCCGTCAAGGCAACCATGCCCGCTAAAAGTCGCAAAACACGGCGACGGCCGGCGGCCGTGAAACTCGCTGTACTCATCTGATGCTCCGGTCTTGTGAAATCATATAACATGAGACGTCATGTAATACACCGTTGGCTGTCCCTGCTCATTTCGGTTTGCTTCCTTTATGTCCAGCATCAAAATACGTTGCAAATATCAGGGGACAGCTCTCATCGTGCGCATCCTGATCGAACACCCCATGGAGACCGGTCGCCGCCGGGACAATGCTACCGGCATCATGGTTCCAGCCCATTTCATCACCACCGTGCAGGTTCATCATAATGAAAAGCTGGCAGTAATCGGTACCCTGAGCACTGCTATCTCACGAAACCCCTACCTATCCATCAGACTGCAGAACGCGAATCCCGGTGACCGTATCAGTGTACTTTGGCGGGATAATCTGGGTGGTCACGATAGTGCAGAGGTAACGCTAGACATTGACCCGACTTAAATCACACCCTGTCAGAAGGCATTACCTGCGATCCTTGATCCGACTGGCGTCAATACCAGACCCGATCAGTCAGAGCAAAAAATGGATAAGGACTGCGGGTCATTGCGTATTTAAGAACAAGCCTCTGCATCAGGCCTAGGAGTCAGATGTGATCGCTGGGGGAGCGCTCAACGATCTCGGTAACTCACCACTGCAGTTTGATGAAGGCTGGGGCTATACTGCTTTGACGCCGTGATCGGCATCGCACTGTTAGTAGGTATTACCCGAGATGAGATGCTTGTTGCCAAGCCACCTCCACCGTTGCTGAAGAGCGGACCGAGGCCTGTCGTTACGGAATGGAAGCCCACTAAGCAAGCGCAGAAGTGCCCGCTAGCGTGCTAACCGCCGATGGTTAAAACAGATATAAATACAGGAGCCCTCCCCATGAACTTCAGCACCTTCGTGAATGATAAATCGATGATTGAGCGATTACTGCTGGTGCTGGTGGTCAGCATGCTTGGATATGCGTGTATGAAGATCGTGAGCCCTTTCATACCGCCCTTCATCTGGGCAACTATTTTGGTACTTTCCACCTGGCCCTATTACCTGTCGCTCGCTGCCGCGTTGGGTGACCGCAAGGGTTTGGCCGCAGGCTTGCTCACGACGCTAATGCTGCTGGTCTTCGTGGTACCAGCGGTTCTGGCTTTTGACGCGGTCGGCAGCCATCTCCCACTCGTTGATGACTGGTTGGTTCGGTTTATGGCCTGGCTCAAGGGAGAGCCACCGGAATGGCTGGGGCACCTGCCATGGGTAGGCGAGAAACTGGATGCCGACTGGCGTGGCGGCAGACTGCAATCGCTCGTGGACCCTGCAAAAATTCGTCCGCTACTGACCACATTGGGAAAATGGCTGTTACAAGGCGGTGCGGGATTGGCCTTGAGTGCACTTAACATCATTCTTGCTGTGCTGATGGCGGGCATGCTCTATTCCTATGGTGACAAGGCGGCGTCGGTCACCCAGCGCTTGGCGTTGCGGATTGGTGGCGAGGATGCGTTGAGAGCCACCCAGATCGCAGCCAACACGGTTCGCGGCGTATCGCTGGGCGTGATCGGGACCGCCATGATACAAGCTATCCTTTCCGGGATAGGATTTGCAATTGCTGGAATTACCGCGGCACCCGTGTTGGGGTTACTATGTTTTCTGGGTGCGGTAATGCAGATCGGTACCAGCATCATATGGATCCCGGTCGCCGGCTGGCTCGTCCATCAGGGGAGTGATAACTGGGCCAGCTTTACTGTGATCTGGGGGCTTGCCATCAATATCATGGACAACTTCGTCAAGCCCTACTTTATCGGCTTATCCAGCCCACTGCCTTTTTTGCTGATCATGGTAGGTGTGGTGGGGGGTCTTTTGGCCTGGGGCTTTGTCGGAATTTTCCTGGGTACGACCTTACTGGCAGTCGCCTACACGGTTTTCTTTGCATGGCTGGACAGCAAAGCCGCCCCCCCAAGAGATGAGACTGGCTATGTACCGGACTAGAG
>JBILXN010000037.1:0-14628 GCA_044378425.1 Methylococcaceae bacterium | reverse complement strand
CGAGGAGTAAAACCATGGCTCTAGTGACCTGTCCCCACTGCGCCGCCCAGACCACTGACCTTGCCAGCGCCTGCGATCACTGCGGGCAGCCGGTCAAGCGGGCGGTAGAGGCGCCGATCAAGAAGCTGAGCGGCAAAGTGTCGGCAGCGGGCGCGATTATCGTGACCATGGGGGTGATCGGTACCATCCTTGGAACCTGGTGGGGACCGGTGACCGTGCTGCCGGGTGTCGCCATTTTCCTGATGGCAAAGTTCCTCTGATACGGCTCTAGCCCTCGGGGTACAGCAACACTGCCGCCCGCTCATCCCGCCAGGATTGCTCATCGGGGCAGGTCAGGGCGTCAAGATCCGCGGGCGTTGCTTCGCTATCGTCCACCCATGCCCGCAGCAGTTCACTGCCATTGATGAGGTCGATGGCCAGGCGGTCGTGCTCGTATTCGTAGGGAAAATCCCGCCACAAGTCATAATCTGGCCACAACTTGCGGACCGCCTTGAAGGCTGCGATCTGGAGTCGCCAGGGGCGGAAGGCCGTGTGATGGTAGGCCGGGTCATCGACATGAATCTGCACCCCGGAGCACAGGTGGCCCGCATGCTTGTGGAACGTCGGCTCGAACCAGCAGGCTCGCAGACGGCAGCCCGCCAGCCAGTCTGGCGCGAGGGTCTGCATGAGTGCAATCACATGCTCGGCTTCAATATCGGGCGCGCCAAACAGTTCCAGCGGTCGGGTGGTGCCACGGCCTTCAGACAGCGTTGTTCCCTCCAGCATGACGGTGCCGGCATAGCAGCGCGCCATCGAAAGAGTGGGCGCATTCGGGCTGGGGTTGATCCAGCTGCGCTCACCCAGTGGCCAGCCATAGCCGGGGCCTTGATGCGGCGCCCAGCCTGTCATGGTGATGACCTGGTAATCGACCGCCAGCCCCAGCGTGTTAACAAACCAGCCCGCCAGTTCGCCGAGTGTCAGTCCATGCCGCATTGGCAGGGCACCGGCACCGACAAAGCTCTCCCAGCCTGTCCGTAGCCGCAAGCCCTCCACCGGCCTCCCCGCCGGATTGGGACGATCCAGTATCCAGACCGATTTGCCATGCTCCGCCGCCGCTTCCAGTACGTAGCGCAGGGTCGTGATGAAGGTATAGATGCGGCAGCCGAGATCCTGCAGGTCGACCAGCAGAATGTCGAAGCTCTCCATCATGGCCGCGGTAGGGCGGCGTACTTCGCCATACAGACTGAACACCGGAATGCCATGCAGCGGGTCGGTAAAGTCCTCCGATTCGACCATGTTGTCTTGCTTGTCACCCCGCAGCCCATGCTGGGGGCCGAAAGCTGACGTCAGGCGCACGTCCGGCAAGGCCGCCAGCGCATCCAGCGAGTGGACGAAATCGCGGGTTACCGAGGCCGGGTGAGCAAGCAGCGCCACGCGGCGGCCCGCCAGCGGTTTGCGCAAGGCCGGGGTCTCAATCAGGCGGTCAATGCCGAACTTCATGGGGGTTTCTCGTCTGGGTAGTGGGCGTATGCGGCGAAGGATGGCCGGATTCAGGCCGGAGGCAAAGGCAGAGTCACAACCCGGCTGGCCGGATGATGAAAGTCGGGGCACTCACCCGCATGCCGCAATGCCCAGTAGGTCAGCGCCCCGTCATCTGCCTCCAGTACGGCGGACAGCCCCAACTGCAGGCGGACGGTTGGGGCATAGCCCAATGATTCAAGACTGATACGGGCCTGTAGTGTCAGGCAGTTGCTGTCATCCCGCTCTACCATCAGCAGCGGTGCGGGCCGGTCGGGCGCTGTCATGTTTTCCCTGTAGTCCGTAAAGTGATACAGCGCCCAGTCGCCCGTCGGGGAGAGATTGAATTCCCAATAGGCTGTTTGGTCGGACGTGCCGATGAAAGCCTCCAGGCAGGTGTGCTGCCAGAGCCCATCACGCCGACCGGCAGGGCTGCGGGCAGCGGGAAACAGCACCTTACCGCAGCCCTCAAGCCTGTAACTCAACGTCAGCAGGCGTCCGGCAGACAAGGCCAGTGTGACCGTCAGGTCATCAACGCTGCGGCGGGCTGTGCTCGGGTGGGGCGAGAGTGTCAGGCGGGTCATGCCGCATTGTAACCCGCCACCCCGTCACCCGCTGCACCCTAATGCCGATCGGTGGGTGCCGCCCGGTGAGTGTCCCGGGTCGGTGACAGGGTGTCCATGGCCAGCCGAATCGGTGTAGCATCCGGGCTCAAGCCCCGCCGGGATGGCGCGCGCCGACACTGTTTTCACGACCCATGCAGGAGTAACGAGTATGAGCACGATACGCGCCTGGGCTGCGCAAGCCCCCGGTGGCTGGTTGGAGCCCTATGAATACGACGCCGGGCCGCTGGCCGTCGATGACGTGGAGATAGCCGTAGAGCACTGTGGTATATGCCATTCCGATCTCTCGGTGCTGCAGAATGACTGGGCCATCAGCCGCTATCCCTTGGTGCCGGGCCACGAAGTGATCGGCAAAATCGTGGCAGTGGGCGAGCAGGTCGCGGGGCTCAAACCTGGCCAGCGGGTCGGTGTAGGCTGGCATGCAGGCAGCTGTATGCACTGTCGGACGTGTCTTGCCGGGGATCAGCATCTCTGCAGCAGCGCCAAAGCTACCATCGTCGGTCATCATGGTGGCTTTGCCGAGCGGTTGCGTAGCCACTGGGCCTGGGCGATTCCATTGCCGAACGGGCTGGATCCCGCCACCGCCGGACCGCTGCTGTGCGGCGGCATCACCGTTTTTTCGCCGCTGCTGCTGTACGGCATTCAGCCCACGCAGCGGGTGGGTGTGGTGGGCATCGGCGGCCTCGGCCACATGGCCCTTAAATTTCTGAAGGCGTGGGGCTGTGAAGTAACCGCCTTCACCTCCAGCGACCGCAAACGCGAAGAAGCCATGCAGTTTGGCGCCCACCGCGTCGTTTCCAGCCGTGATGCCGGTGCCATGAAAGCCATGGCCCGCTCGCTGGATCTGATTATCGTCACTGTCAATGTGCCGCTGGCCTGGGATGCCCTGATGTCGACGCTGGCGCCCAAAGGCCGTCTGCATATGGTGGGTGCAGTGCTGGAGCCTATGCCGATCAATGCGATGGCACTATTACTGGGGCAGCAGGACGTATCCGGCTCGCCTACCGGTTCACCTACGGCCATTGCCAGCATGCTGGACTTCGCCGCCCGCCACCAGATCCTGCCGCAGGTAGAGCATTTCCCCATGAGCCAGGTTAACGAGGCGTTCGAGCACCTGAAGTCCGGCCGGTCGCGTTACCGGATTGTGCTCGATACCGACTTTGCCTGATATTCGATGATCTGGCCGAAGCAGAGTCCCGCATCATTGGCAGGGATTTCGCCTGCCAGCAATACCCTGAATCCGGCCCGTTGCAAGCGGGCCTCGGCCATTTCCGTCAGCAGCCGGTTCTGAAATACGCCGCCGGTCAGTCCCACCGTGGTCACGCCACGGAGCGCCCGTTGCTGTTCGGCCTGATCCAGGATGGTTTGGGCCAGACTGGCGTGAAAAACCGCTGCCCGGGTTGCGGGGCTGAACCCGGGATTCATCAGCAGCGGCAGCAACGGGGCCCAATCGCTGAGCCAGATACCCTGAGGGGATTGGATCAGCGGTAGGGTCACGCTTGCGACCGCCCCCCCGCAGCGACTGGCCAGCGCCTCCAGCCGCATGGCCGCTTCACCCTCGTAGCTGGACTCGAACACCAGACCGATCAGGGCAGCGGCGGCATCGAACAGCCGTCCCGCTGACGGGGTCAGCGGGCAGTTCAGGTGGCGGTCCCAGATGTGCCTGAGCAGGCGACTCTCGCGGGGGCAGCCGGGCCAGTTCAGGCCGATTTCCCAGGCGACGGCACAGGCGCTGCGCCAGCCTTCGCGACTGACGGCATCGCCGCCCGGCAGGCGAAAAGGCCGCAAACTCCCGACCCGCCGCCAGTCGCCGGGCCTACCGTAGAAGGTCTCTCCGCCCCATGCCGTGCCATCCTCGCCATAACCGGTACCATCCCAGGTCAGCACCAGCAGCGGCGCCGTCACGCCATGTTCTCCCGCCAGTGCCGAAGCATGGGCCCGGTGATGAAACACCCGATGGAGCGGCAGATTCCGGTTCAGCGCCCAGCGGCCGGAGTGGTAATCGGGGTGGGCATCGCAGATCAGGTGCCGAGGTGCCACGCCATACAGCCGAGTCAGGTCGGTGATGGTCTGTTCGAACACCGCCCTGCCGCGCACCGAACCCAGATCACCGATATGAGGGGAGAGGATGCAGCGGTCAGCAAAAGCCAGAGCGACTGTGTTTTTGAGGTCAGAGCCCAATGCCAGCAGCGGCTCGGCCAGACAAAACGGCAGCCGCCGTTCGATCGGCGCCGAGCCTCGCCCCAGCCGCAAAGGCCGCAAGTGCCCGGCGATGCGGCGCCGGACCGAATCTTCGGCAGGGCGGCGGATGGGCCGGTCATGGTGCAGAAAGGCGTCTGCCACCTGACCCAGTCGGGCCATCACCTCAGTGCCGTCGGTCAGTACCGGCTCACCTCCGGGATTGGCGGAGGTGGCCACCAGCGGGCCGTCAAAGGCATCGGCCAGCAGATAATGCAGTGGGCTGTAGGGCAACATCAGGCCCACTTCGTCCAGACAGGGGGCGATTGATGGTGCGAGTGGCGAATTCCGGCGCTGCACCACCAGCACGATAGGCCGCTCTGGCGCGATCAACCCGGCCCTGTCTTCGGCGGTCAGGATGGCCAGGCTGTCCGCCCATGCCAGTCCGTCGCCGCCGCGCCAGGGCAGCAACACCGCCAGGGGTTTACGGGGTCGCTGTTTGCGCTGCCGCAGTCGCAGAACGGCCCTCTCACAGCGCGCATCGCACAGCAGGTGATAGCCGCCGACACCCTTGACTGCCACAATCAGACCCTCTTGCAAGGCCAGTACGCAGGCCGAGAGGGCGGCTTCGTTGCCGTTCACGGTTGCTGAAGGTTCGGGCCCTGCCTGAAAGGCCAGGCGGGGTCCACATTCGGCACAGGCCAGAATCTGCGCGTGATGGCGCCGATCGGCCGGGTTTTCATACTGGTTAAGGCAGGCGCTGCAGAGTTGAAAGCCGGCCATGGCGGTGTTGGGCCGGTCAAACGGGAGCCGGTCGATCAGCGTATAGCGAGGGCCGCACTGGGTGCAGCTGACGAACGGGTAGCGATAACGCCGCTCGGTGAAGGTCGTCAGTTCTTGCAGACAGTCGGCGCACATCACCTGATCGGGCGGAATATGCGTGTAGCCACCCGCATCGGCAGCGCTCGCAAGAATGGCAAACCCGCTGAGGTGGGTGGGGGCTGTCTGTTCGACCGTCATGCGGACGGGTCTGGCCAGTGGCGGTGCGTGCTGGGACAGAATCTGGCGGAACTGGTCCAGCACGGTTTGCGGGCCTTCGACCTGAATGTCCACTATCCCCGCCCGGTTGCGTACCCAGCCGACGAGAGCCAGAGCCCGCGCAGTGCGGGCGACAAAGGGCCGGTAACCGACGCCCTGCACTCGCCCCTCGACGCGGATGCGGAGGGCTTGAAAGGCGAGTGTCATGGGATTCTCCTGCTGGGTTATGAGCTCAACCGGGTGGGTCGTGGACGCGGCTTCAGCGGCCCCGTAAAGTAGGGCCACGATACGCTGACCGGCTGGCCCCAGCCATGTCTGATTCATCGCTGATTCATAGAGGAGAGACCATGCGCCCCTTTCGACTTGCCGGTCTGTTCACCGCAGTGCTGTTATTGATCGGCTGCACCGTGTTCATGCCGCTGACGGACTTTGCCAGGCTGTACGGGCCCTCCAACACGCCCAACAGGCAGATTGACCAGCAGCAGTATGCGCGTGAAATGGCCGAGGGCAAGGTATCGTTCGTGCGCGACGTGCAGCCCATACTGGACAATCGTTGCGTTGCCTGCCATGGCTGCTACGACGCTCCCTGCCAGCTGAAACTGGAATCAGCGCAAGGGCTGGATCGGGGCGCGAGCAAGACGCTGGTGTACGACGGGGCGCGACTGAAGGCCATGGCACCGACTCGCCTGTTCGTTGACGCCAAGACCACGGCGGAATGGCGAAACAAAGGCTTTGCGCCGGTGCTGAACGAGCGGAGCGCCACGGCCGACGCCGCGCTCGAGAATTCGGTACTCGCCAAAATGCTGTTGCTGAAGCAGAACCACCCGCTTCCCACGACCGGCATCCTGCCGGACGATTTTGAATTTGCACTGGATCGCCCGCTGGAGTGTCCGCGTTCGGAAGAATTCAATCGTTACGCCGCTCAGCACCCCCTGTGGGGTATGCCCTATGCCTTGCCGGGTCTGAGCGATGGCGAGCGCACCACGATACTCAACTGGCTGGCGCAGGGCGCCCATTACCCGGCACCCGACCCCGTAGCGGCCCGGTCGCAGCCCGCGATAGACCGCTGGGAGGCGTTCATGAATGGCCAAGGCCTCAAGCAGCGACTGGTGGCGCGTTATGTCTACGAGCATCTGTTCATGGGGCATCTTTACTTCAAGGGGGCAACGGACCGGGCGTTTTACCGCCTTACACGTTCTGCCACACCGCCCGGCCAGCCGGCCCGCGAGATACCGACCACACGACCCTATGACGATCCCGGTCGCGCCTTCTACTATCGCCTAGTGCCGGTCAGGCAGACCCTCGTTGACAAGAACCATCTGCCCTACGAAATAGGCGATGCCCGCATCGCCCGCCTGCGTGAACTGTTCCTTGAGCCTGATTACAGCGTCAGCCAATGGCCCGGTTACGCGCGGGACGTAGCGGCCAATCCTTTTGTCGTGTTCGACGCCCTGCCGCCGCAGTCACGTTACCGTTTCATGCTGGATGACGCCTATTTCTTCATTTCCGGTTTCATGAAAGGGCCGGTCTGTCGGGGACAGGTGGCGCTTAACGTCATTCGTGATCAGTTCTGGATATTCTTTTACGATCCCGCAACCGATGCTATCAGCAATGATGCGGCGTTCTTGAGGGCACAGGCGCAGCAGCTCGAATTACCCAGCGAAAAAGGCGACGACATCGGCATGGGTGACATGATGGTCGGCTATACCGAGCGACAGGTGAGTTATCTTAAGGAAAAGAACAATTACCTCGTCGCATTGAAGGGTAATGTCCGCAACAGTGCGGAAGCGCTGTGGACGGGTGACGGCCACAATCCCTCGGCAGCGCTGACGGCATTTCGGCATTTCGATAGCGCCTCGCTGTCCTACGGGCTGATCGGTGAACTGCCGCAAACCGCCTGGCTGGTGGACTATCCTCTGTTTGAGCGTATCCATTATTTGCTGGTGGCGGGCTTTAACGTCTTTGGCAGCGTCAGCCATCAGGCCGCAACCCGTCTTTACATGGACAATTTGCGGATGGAAGGGGAGAACAATATGCTCAGCCTGGTGCCGGCGGCGGCGCGGCCGAGCATCTACCGCAACTGGAATCAGGGTTATCTGTCGGAATTGAACTCGGCCGTCGTCAATCCCTATTATGGTTATGGCAAGGACAGCGCCGTGCCGTACCAGAGTTCGCATTACAAGCAGGAGTTGTTCACACTGATCACCGCACGCCTCGGCGCGATGGCAGGCCCGGCCGACGCCATTAACCGCTGCGGCCAGCCGCCCTGCCATCGCCCCGGTGCCAGCGCTTTGGAGAGGCGGGCCGATGATGTCCTGCGGGCCTTGTCTTTGCTGCAAGGCGGCGGTATCCAGTACCTGCCGGACGTGTCTTTCATCAGAGTGCATGAGGCCGGGGCTGCCAGTGATCGCGGCGTGGCCTACAGCCTGGTCAAAAATATCGCGCTTGAGAACGTGTCGTTCATGATGCTGGAAAATAGCCGGCGGCTACCGGAAAACGATACGCTCACGCTCGCGCCCGGCTTTGTGGGTAGCTACCCGCACCTCTTCTTCGATGTGGACATCAGTCGACTGCCGGCGTTTGTCGAGCGAATACTGGCCATCGGCAGTCCCGAAGAGGCCACCCGCCTGGTGGATGAATTCGGGATCCGCCGGGGCAATCCGGCCTTCTGGCAGTTTGCCGACTTCTTCAACCGCGAGAACCGCCGGTTGAACCCGGTGGCCGCGGGTCTGTTCGACCTGAATCGCTATGACAACCGGTAATGGCAGTGGCTTCAGCGGCGCTCGCGCATGAAAGCATCCGGCCATCATGCGGCAGATAAGCCCGGCCTATCTGTCGGTGCCTATGTCACAATAACTCTTCTCCAACTGCTCTGTTCAACCCTGCACGCCGCCGTATGTGTTTCATCACCGGATTTCCCAGCAACTCGTCCTGCAGGACGAATGCGCAGCCTGGTGGGCGGTGGGGTGGACGGCTGATGGCGGTAAGTCTGGCGCTGGTGGTCCACACGGCTGGGGCGGTGGATTTACTGCCCTATCCCGATGATCCTCTCAAAACCCATGAGTCACTTTCGGACACGCCCGGTAAGGCTGCAACCACGGTCGGTAGCGACCCGTGTCATGCCGATAGCCGCCAGCCGACCCGCTGGGGGTTGGTGGATGTGATTGAGCAGGCGCTCTGTCACAATCCGCAGACCCGTCAGGCTTGGGCTAATGCCCGTCAGCAGGCCTCGCAACTGGGTATGGCGGAGTCTGCCTATCTCCCCAGCGTTAATCTCTCGGTTCCGCTTTCGCGCAGCCAGAATGCTGCGGGGGGTGGTTTTTCCAATGCCATACCGTTCTCGGGCAGCGGCGATGGCAAGTCGGACAACACCCGGATTGCGCCCCTGCTCAGCGTCAACTATCTGCTACTGGATTTCGGCGGCCGGGCCGCTCGGGTCGAGGCGGCCCGCCAGACCCTGGAGGCCGCCAACTGGACGCATGCGGCGACGTTGCAAGCGGTGCTGTTTTCAGCCATCCAGGCCTACTACCAGCTGTTTGCCTCACGCGCGACACTGGAAGCCGCCGAAGCCACTGAAAACTTCACCAAAACCGCTTTCGATGTCGCCGCCTACCGCTTCCAGGTCGGTGCCGCCGCCCTGAGTGACAAGCTGTTGGCGCAGACCACCTATTCGCAGGCCAAGGTCAACCGGCAAACGGCCGCGGGTAATGCCCGCGCCGCACTGGGGACCGTCGCCAATGCCATGGGCCTGAAGCCCAGCGAGGGTCTGAACTTTGAGCCGCCGAGCCTGGTGGGGCCTGATCTTCAGCGCGAGAAGGATGTGGAGGACCTGATTGATCAGGCCAAACGGTCGCGGCCCGATCTTGCCGCTGCCGAATCGCAGGTCAGGGCCTCGGAAGCCAACATTCAGCTGGCGCGCTCCGGAAGCCTGCCGACGCTGTCCCTGATCGGCAATTACAACTATTACGAAACCTTTGGCTCCAGCAATATCTCAAGCTGGATGGTGGGCGTTCAGATGTCGGTGCCGATTTTTACCGGTTTCAATAATACCTATCAGATCAAGAGCGCCGAAGAGCAAGTGCTGGTGCAGGCCGCCAGCCGCGACAAGCTGGAACAGCAGGTGTCACTGAATGTCTGGCAGGCATACTTCACGCTGGCGGCCACCCGCGAAAACCTGCACAACACCGAGGAACTCCTCACGAGTGCGCTGGAATCCGAAAAGGTAGCGCTGGGCCGTTACAAGGAAGGCGTGGGCAATATCGTCGAATTGCTCAATTCGGAAACCAATCTGGCCAATGCCCGCAACCAGTTCGTGCAGGCGCACTACAACTGGCGCATCGGCAAGGCTCAGCTGGCGCAGGCACTGGGGCAGCTGGACCTCGACGACGTGAGTGCGCTGCAGCCTCGCCCGGGTGGCAGCCGTGGCCAGTAAGCTGCATCGGCCTGCTTCCCGTCCCGATCATTTTTAGTGCGAGCACTCATGTCACGCCGACACATCATTATCCTGTTGCTCATTTTGGCTTTCGCGGCGGGCCTCTACGGCTACTGGCGAAAAAGCCCAACCCCTGACGAAGAACAGTACATCACCGCGACCGTCGATCAGGGCGATATCCGCAAGGTAGTGTCGGCCAATGGCACACTCAATCCGGTGGTGCTGGTCAATGTTGGCACCCAGGTCTCGGGTACCCTTCAGCGTCTTTACGCGGATTTCAACGATCGGGTCAAGGCCGGGCAGGTGCTGGCGGAGCTTGACCCCTCGCTGTTCCGTGCCGCCCTGGATCAGAGTCAGGCCAATCTCGCCAATGCCAAAGCCTCGCTGCAACTGGCCGAGGCCAATGTCAGTCGCGCCCAGGCGCTATTTGAAAAAGGCTACATCGCCCGTGCCGAGTGGGATCAGGCGGTGCAGGTGCTGGGCGTCGGGCGGGCCCAGGTTGCGGCGGCGTCGGCTTCGGTGCGGCGTGATGAGACCAATCTGCGTTACAGCGTCATCGTTTCGCCGGTGTCCGGGATCGTAGTATCGCGCAGCGTCGATGTGGGCCAGACCGTTGCCGCCAGCTTCCAGACACCGACTCTGTTTACCATAGCTGAAAATCTCAAGCGTATGCAGATCGATACGACGGTGGCCGAAGCCGATGTCGGCGGCATTCGGGTGGGCCAGTCGGCCCGCTTCACGGTCGATGCGTTTGCGGGACGCGAGTTTTCGGGCACCGTTCGCCAGATCAGGCTGAACTCCCAGATTCTTCAGAATGTCGTCAGCTACAACGTCGTCATCGATGTTGATAATCCCGATGAGGCCCTGCTGCCGGGGATGACAGCCTTCGTCAATATCGGCATCGACCAGCGTACAAACGTGCTGCGGATCCCCCTGAGCGCATTGCGCTTCAGGCCCGAGGAGGCGGCTCCCGTGAAACCGGCGCCGCCTACTGATGCGAAATCTGTCTATCGGCTTGAGCAGGGCAAGCCGGTCGCCGTGATCGTGCAGGTGGGGCTGACCGATAGCAAAATGGCTGAAGTTTTGCCGGGGCCACTGCGGGTGGGGGACATACTGGTTGTCGATGATCTCAAGCGGGAGAAACCCTCGCAGGCGGGTGGCGGGGGCGGCGGTTTCAAGATGCGGATGTTCTGATGGCGCTGGAGGCCAGTGATGCGCTGATTGAAGTCCGCGCCCTCAGCAAGGACTATGGCTTTGGTGATGGCGAATCGCTCAAGGTACTGCATGAGCTGAATTTTACCGTAGCCGCCGGCGAATTCGTTGCGATCATGGGGCCCTCGGGCTCAGGGAAGTCTACCCTCATGAATATCCTCGGCTGTCTGGATGTGCCGACGGCGGGGCATTATTGGCTGAATGGCACCGATACCGCGCAGTTAGCTGTCGATGAGTTGGCGGATCTGCGCAATCGCCTCATCGGCTTTGTCTTTCAGGGCTTCAATCTATTGCCGCGCAAGACGATTCAGGACAATGTGGCGCTCCCTCTGGTGTATGCCGGCATGCCGCGGGCGGAACGGCAGGCTACAGCGCTCAGGATGCTGGAGCAGGTGGGGCTGGCTCAGCGGGCCCGGCACAGGCCGGCCCAGATTTCCGGGGGCCAGCAGCAACGGGTTGCGATTGCGCGGGCGCTGGCCAACGCGCCCCGTCTGATTCTCGCAGATGAACCCACCGGCAATCTCGACAGCCAGACCAGCGAGGACATCATGGCGTTGTTCGAGGGCCTCAACCGGCAAGGTCTGACGATTGTGCTGGTGACGCATGAAGCCGATATCGCCCGCCATGCGCGGCGTCTGATTCATGTGGTCGATGGCCGTATCTCGGGTGATGGCCCGGTCGAATCCATCTTGAAGGGCAACGCGGCATGACGCTGAGCGACACGCTGGACGAAGCCCTGCAGGCCATGGGCGCCAACCGTCTACGGACGGCACTGACCATGCTCGGCATGATTATCGGTGTCGGCGCAGTCGTGCTAATGCTGGCGATAGGGCAGGGTGCCCAGGCACTGGTCAGTGAGTCGATTGCGTCGATGGGCAGCAATCTGTTCATTATCCTGTCTGGCGCCTCGACCTCGGGTGGGGTCCGAATGGGTGGCGGTACGGTGCCGACCTTGACCTACAACGACGCGCTGGCCCTCTCCGAATTGCCCGAGGTGGCGGCCGTTGCCCCGATCTATCCAAACAATGCCCAGGTGATCTATGGCCCCAACAACTGGACAACCATGATCGCCGGTACCACGCCCAGCCTTTTCGAGGTACGCGACTGGTATCCGGAAGCGGGGGCGGTCTTCACGGACAACGATGTGCGGGCGGCTACGCGGGTGGTATTGCTGGGGCAAACGGTGGTGCGCAATCTGTTCGGTGACGAGAATCCGGTCGGCAAGATGGTACGGATCAAGAACAGTCCGTTCCTGGTGGTGGGTGTGCTGGCGGCCAAGGGTCAGAGTCTGGATGGGCGCGATCAGGACGACACCGCGCTGGTGCCATTGACCACTGCGCAGCGGCAGCTGTTTGGGAATCAGTTTCCGGGCATGGTGCGTTTCATGATGGTCAAGGCGGCGAAGGCTGAGGTCATGGATAGGGCCGAACGCCAGATCATGGAGATGCTGAGGCAGCGCCATCACATTCGCACCGGTCAGGATGATGACTTCACCGTTCGCAATCTGACCGCACTGGCGGCGACCGCGGCGGGAGCCACCAAGGCCATGTCGATGATGCTGGGGGCGATTGCCGGGGTGTCGCTGCTTGTGGGTGGCATCGGCATCATGAATATCATGCTGGTGTCGGTGACCGAGCGTACCCGTGAAATCGGCATACGAATGGCTATTGGCGCCCGGCGGCAGGATATCCTGTCACAGTTTCTGCTGGAGGCACTGATCATTTCCCTGGCAGGCAGTTTGATCGGTGCTCTGCTGGGGCTGGGTTTTGCCTGGCTGGTCGCAACCGCAGTGGGTATGCCGGTGGTGGTGACCCTGTGGTCAATTCTGCTGGCTTTCGGGGTGGCGGCAGCGGTAGGGATTTTCTTCGGCTTCTACCCGGCACGGAAGGCGGCAGGACTCAGGCCCATCGAAGCCCTGCGCTATCAGTAAAGCGGTGTTTACGGTTTATTTGACGAGCAAAACCGGGATTTCAGCCTTCTGGACGATCGAGTGTGTAACCGATCCCAGCAGCAGGGAAGCCAGATCACCCACCCCGCGAGTGCTCATGACGATCTGGTCGCAGGCTTTTTCTTTCGAGTACTGAACGATCACTTCAGCGGGATCGCCTACACCGATGTGGCTGCAATAGGGGATGCCTGCAGCGTCCAGTCTTTCGCGGGCTGCCGTCAGTGCCTTGCTGCCCTCGTCGTGATGGAAGCTGCGTATCTGGTCGTTGCCGACAAACAGGCTGACTTCGCCGTGGACGGCATGCTGGACATTGACCAGGTGAATGTCCGGAACGTCTGTTAACTGGGGCAACGATGCAATCAGGTACTCGATAGCCCGGGTCGAGTTTTCCGAACCATCTACGGGGATCAGTATCTTGAGCATAAACCTTACTCCTTATTCTTCGGCCGGCGGAAGGCCGGATTGGTCTTCTTCACCGGCCAGATCGACCAGTTCAACCGGCGCGGTAGCCCGCTTGCGCAGACCGAGCAGTTTACCGATCAGCACCACCAGTACTGCCCCGGAGGCGGGGATGGCGCTGTGCAGCCATGGGTTATTCAGCAGGTAGGGCCAGTCATGCAGGACGGGGTCGGTGATGAGCATCTCGCCCGAAACATAGCCCAGCATGGCAGCACCGAGGGTGATGATGAAGGGGAAGCGATCCATCAGTTTCAAAATCAGGGTGCTGCCGAATATGACCAGCGGGATGCTGACGGCAAGCCCCAGCATGAGTAACGCGCTATCGCCCTTGGCGGCAGCAGCCACCGCCAGCACGTTGTCCAGACTCATGACCACATCAGCGATCAGTATGGTGCGGATTGCGGTGCTCATGCTGTTGTGGCTGTGCGTGTTGTCCTCCCCCTCATCTTCGGGGGTCAGCAACTTAAGGGCGATCCAGAACAGCAGAACGCTGCCCACGAGCTTGAGGTAGGGAAGCCGCAGCATTTCTACGGCCACAATCGTCAGGACCACCCGCATGACTATGGCAGCGACCGAACCCCATACCACCGCCCGCCGACGCTGCACGTCCGGGAGTGAGCGAGCGGCCAGCGCAATCACCACCGCGTTGTCGCCGGACAGCACGATGTTGACGAGCATGATCTCGCCCAGGCTGATCCAGAATGTTGGATCAATGGCGGCTAATACGGGCATTCTGAGGTCTCCTGGGAAGGGTTCGGGCGGTATTCAGACCACGCTGGTCCGGAGCGAGCGGCATTCTAACAGGGTGAGGCGGCGGGGTGGGCGCATCGAAAACCGGTAATCTGATGTGAGTCCAGCGCAAATCGGTCGATCCCCTCTGTTTTTGATCCCGGCTTCCCGTATTAAGGTCCATTTCAGCGTTTTGCGAACCCGATGACGATCGACGCCCCTCTCATGGCGAGGTGTCGAGGCCTATGGCGGGCATCAAAAGGCGACACTCCCCGGCTTTTTACACCTACCGCTTCAGGTTGTAGCGGGTTGCCCTCATCCTGATTGCAAAACCCGCCCGAGTCTGACCGATGGTGCCCATCATCCTTTCGCCCAACGGCGTGTTCCTCTGCCCCTTGCCTTGAGCCTGGTTTCGGTAACCTTTCACCCAGCCGCCAGTTTGGCGGGGTTCCAATCCGAAGGCTGCGCGCCCTCTGTGAACCGTTCCTTTTCGATCCGGTGGTTTTGTGGGT
>JBILXN010000196.1:0-4336 GCA_044378425.1 Methylococcaceae bacterium | reverse complement strand
TTCGGGATACTGTATGCGGGCCTGGTCGGTCGGCAGTATGTCGACGATCCGCCCGCCCGCCATGGCAATGGCATGATGGTCGAGGACCGTGCCGTCGGGCTCTACCGGGATGATCCAGCGGGCAGTAAGTAGGGTTTCGATAGGGGGCATCGCATAACCGAGTGTTTTACTAAACTTTACCACAGGGCCTGCAACTCCGTATGCAGTGGCGTCGGGCCTGCGGGCGGGACGGCATTGTAAACGATGGCCGGATCGCCCTTAAAATGGGGTTTTGAGTACCAGGCGCCATTACGATGAGTATCAGCCTCCGATCCAGTCAGCGCATGGCGGCCATACAGTCGCCCATCATCCCGGTGATAGCCGAACTGATTCGACAGCATCCTGGCACGATTTCACTGGGGCAGGGTGTAGTGGCCTATGGCCCGCCCGAGAGTGCTCTATCTGCTGCCCATGAGTTTGGGCGGCGGTCCGACCAACACCGCTATGGGGCGGTGCAGGGTCAGCCGGAGCTGTTGACGGCCATTGAGCACAAACTGCAGTTGGAAAATGGCATCATAGCCACAGCTTCCGGGCAAGAATTGATTGTCACCGCTGGCTCCAACATGGGATTTCTGAATGCGTTGTGGGCCATAGCTGATCCGGGTGACGAGATCATTCTGCCGCTGCCCTATTACTTCAATCAGGAAATGGCAATTCGGATGTTGGGGTGCAGACCGGTGATGGTGGCGACGGATGACCGTTTCCAGTTGAGACCCGAGGCGCTGCGCGAGGCGATAACCCCCCGGACCCGAGCCATCGTGACGATATCGCCCAATAATCCCAGCGGTGCTGTTTACCCGGAGTCGGTACTGCGCGAGGTCAATGCCCTGTGTCGCAGCTACGGTGTGTACCATATCTCAGACGAGGCTTACGAGTACTTCACGCATGGCCCCACCCCGCATTTTTCGCCGGGTTCAATAGCGGGCTCTGAAGGCCACACGATATCGTTATTTTCTCTATCCAAGGCCTACGGCTTCGCCAGCTGGCGCATTGGTTACATGCGGATACCAAAGGCGCTTTATGAGCCTGTACTCAAGGCTCAGGACACCAACCTCATTTGTCCGCCGCGAGTGTCACAGGCAGCGGCCGTGGCGGCACTGGTGGCGGGTCGTGAATACTGCTCCGCTCATCTTGCCGACATTCGTGCTGTGCGAAGGCTGATGCTGGATGAACTGAAGCCGATCGCCGGTCTCTGTCGGGTTGAGGCCGCCGAGGGGGCGTTCTACCTGTTGCTGAAACTTGAGCAATCGGCACTGGATTCAGTGTCCCTCGCCGAGCGGCTGATCCGTGAATATGGCGTGGCCGCCATTCCGGGTCAGGCTTTTGGGCTGGAGCACGGTTGTTACCTTCGTATCGCTTACGCTGCGCTGGACCTTCCGACTGCTGCAGAAGGCATCCGCCGCCTGATTGCCGGGTTATCGGCTATCATTCCCCATCCAACAGCCAGGTAAGGCCGGCGCCCCTACTTCACCGCAAAGAGAGACCCACCATGGCCATGAGATCCGGTTTAGGCTACCTGATGCTGATATTGGCGTTGCTGTCCGGCTCTGTGGCTGCGGCCAGTTTCGACTGCAACAAGGCAAAAGCCGCGGTCGAGCGACTGATCTGTACCAATGCCGATCTGTCGCGGCGTGATGACGCGATGGCGGCGGAGTACGCCCGGATTGCGGCCACTGCACTCGACAAAACCGAATTGCAGCGGATGCAGCGCACGTGGTTAGCCGAACGCGATGCCTGTGTGGATGCGGGCTGTGTTGCCGATCAGTATGAACGACAGAGCACCGTACTCAAGGCTTATGCTCAGCGTGAGCAGCATGCCCAGGCGAGAACCTACCGGCTTGATCAACTGGGGCAGGGGTGTCCACCGTTGGGAGGCGAGCCTGGCCCCGACAGCAAATACAGCAGTTGCAAGATGACGGCGTTAAGGACGCTGGGGCGCTTGGGTGATAAGGACTGGTTTGCCGCTGAGTACTGCATGGCGCCGCGTGCGATTACCGAGGCCCGTTGCGATGGCGGTCTTTTTCCGATGGATATGAACGATGTCACCGTGCTGGTGTTAGCCCAGTCGCCCGCTGATCAGGTCGTGCGGCTGGTGTTGCGACACGGTTCGGAATCGGCCATGGTCGGCGAAACGGCGCATTATCGGACGGATTATGGTGACATGCTGGAGATTCCGCTCTATCTGGCCGGAACCGGCCATTTCAACGGCAGCGCCTATTATCTCTGGCAGCGTGATCACTGGCAGCCCGTTGATTTCAAACACTGGCAACGCGACCTGCAAAAACGCTTGCCCAAGGGCTTAGGCGTCTGGAAAGGGCCGTGGCCTGATCTGCGCAAGATGCACTTTGAGTCCAGTTTGTGGCGGGATAGCGATGCCAATTGCTGCCCGACGGGTGGGACAGTTGAGGCGGAGTTGGGGCTGGACGGCACACGGCTCCTGATTCGCGCTCTGAAAATTCAGCGTCGCCCGCGATAGATTCCACTCTGATGTGTGCCTTCCACTGTGTTGCCGAGTAAATCATGTTCATGCTGATGTCCGGTCGGTTGATGAGGTTTTTGATTCTGATACTGGTGGTCAGCCCGGGGGTTCGGGCGGAGCCCGATGCCACCCGCAACCCGTTGCGGGCAGCCTTTGAAGCCGCCGGGGCGGAGCTGCAAAAAGGTCCGTTGAATGTGCCGATCGCAAAGCAGGCTGTGCTGCTGTTGCCTGGTGGCTACAATTTTGTCGGTGCCGAATCTTCTCGTAACCTACTGGAAGCCATGGGGAATCCCGGCAGCGATAACGTCCAGGGCATGATCTTTCCGGCGGGGGACGATGCGGCGCAGTGGTTTATCGTGGTGACCTTCAACCCGGTCGGTTACATCCGTGATCACGATGCGCGTAGCTGGAAGCCCGATGACGTGCTGGCCGAGATTCGCAAAGGGACTGATGCGGCCAATGGCGAGCGCCGCGATCGTGGCTTGCCAGAGCTGGACGTGGCGGGCTGGGTCGAGCCGCCGCAGTATGATCCTGATACGCACCACTTGCTGTGGTCGCTATCGAGCCGGCTCAAGGGACAGGCGCCCGAAACGGTCAGTGGCATCAACTACAACAGCGTCATTCTGGGACGCGATGGTTACATCAGCATGAACCTGGTCACCGATTCCGCAGCGATTGAGCCCTTGAAGCCTGTTGCCCGCAAGTTGCTGGCTTCTCTGGCGTTCGATGCTGGCAAACGCTATGACGATTTTCAGGCTGAAACCGACAAAGTGGCCGAATATGGCCTGATGGCGCTGGTAGCCGGGGTCGCCGCCAAGAAGTTGGGTCTGTTGGCGATGGCGGGGCTGTTTCTGGCCAAGTTCGCCAAAATCATCATGGCCGCCGCGGTATTGGGTTTGGCGGGTCTGGTGCGAATTTTCGGCAAAAAAACATCCTGACACCTTGGCGTGAAGTCGAGGCTGAAGGGCTTGATACGACACATTGAATATGACGACACAACCGACTCTTAACGACATCCGCGGTATGGCCCTCTGGGTTGGCATTGCGGTGATGGGTGCCTCTGCCATCAGTGGCATTGCCCTCAACCGGGGGGAAAGCGTCAACAGCCTCTGGTTCATCACCGCTGCGATTTGTGTCTATGCCCTGGGCTATCGCTTCTATAGCGCTTTTGTGGCAACGCGGGTGCTGGGGCTGGATGCACGCCGTGCCACGCCGGCAGAGCGGTTCAATGACGGCAGGGACTTCCTGCCCACCAACCGCTGGGTGGTATTCGGTCATCATTTCGCCGCCATTGCCGGCCCCGGCCCCCTTATCGGCCCGACGCTGGCGGCGCAGTTTGGTTATCTGCCGGGGACCCTGTGGATCCTCATCGGCGCTGTGATGGGGGGGTGCGTTCAGGACTTTGTCATTCTGTTCTGCTCTGTTCGCCGCAATGGCCGCTCGCTGGGCCAGATGGCACGCGATGAACTGGGTCCCATTGGCGGCAGTGCGGCCATGCTGGGGGTCATGTGCATCATGATCATCCTGATCGCCGTGCTGGGTCTGGTGGTGGTGAATGCCATGAAGCACAGTCCCTGGGCGACCTCGACCGTAGGCGCGACGATTCCCATTGCTATGCTGGTCGGCATTTATATGAACATCCTGCGGCCAGGGCGGGTGATTGAGGCGACGGTGCTGGGGGTATCGCTCTTGCTGCTGTCGGTTTGGGGGGGAGGCGCGGTCGATGCTCACCCCGAATGGCGCACCAGTTTTGATTTCGATGGGCTGCCTCTGGCAATGATGGTCATCGGCTATGGCTTTGCTGCCGCCGTACTACCG
>JBILXN010000036.1:0-14686 GCA_044378425.1 Methylococcaceae bacterium | reverse complement strand
ACGCAAGTCCGGGATGCCCCACCGTACTCGCTGTGTATCCCTCGCGTTTCGGTCTATCGCAGCAGGAAGCCATCTCCTGCTGCATCTATGGCAACACTTTTAAACGCACCGACAAGATCAATACTGAAATCATGATCCAAGGAGAACATGCCATCACCATTGATATCAATCTGTATTTGCTTGCCGACAAGGGCGATCGTGTGGGTATCGTCAATGGCGCCACCGAGTTTCTGTCCGTTCAAACTCTCCAGCGCGTCCCCCGCCTTGAATTGACGCCAGACATCAGCACTGAAACTAATCTTGTCTCCTTTGGCTATTTTCAGTGCGTCTCGGTCTCCACCGGCCAGATCGCCCAAACCAAGGTATTTTGATAGGTACTGATAAGTGTCCTTACCCGCACCGCCCTCAAGAAAGTCACTGCCTGAACCACCCACCAAAAGATCATTGCCTAGCCCTCCCTTTAGCCTGTCGCTCCCCTCTTCGCCATAAATACGGTCGTTACCAGCCTTGCCGTCAACGACATCATTTCCACTACCGGCAATAATGAGGTCAGCCCTATTGGCTCCCTTGAGGCTGTCCGACCCGGCCGTACCCTTTTTAGCCTTGGCAAGATCTGTCTGACTAAACACGATATCCGGAAGGCTGGTCACTTCAGTGGTAGCCACTGCGGCTTTAGTCTCGACAGTGCCACGGCCATCCGTATAGCGCGCGATAACCGATATCGCTTTACCGACATCGGTAGGGGTCAGGTTATAGGTCGATTGATTTGCACCGGTAATCTCCCGGCCACCCGATAGCCACTGATACTGAATGGGGCCGACACCATCATCGTCATCCATACGGCTGATTGCCGTCAGCGTCTGTCCCACGACCGCTAAACCAGATATGTCAAAAGTCCCGCTGGGGGCGTCGTTAACATTGGCTACAGACAACAGGAAGACATCACTGACTCGTGCGGTGCTGCCATCAGTTGCCGTCACGTTAATACTCAGGCTACCGACATCACCGTTACCCGGTGTGCCGCTGAAGGTACGGGTGTCTGGATTGAAGCTCAGCCAAGCGGGCAACGAGGCGCCATTCTCCAGCGTCGCGGCATAACTCAGGCGGTCTCCGGCATCCACATCGGTAAACGTATTTATAGGTAGCTGGAAGTTGAGCAGACGATCTTCGACAGCTGACTGGTCCGCGATGGGGTTGGCGAGGTCAGGGGCATGGGGGGCGAAGATCCGCCCGACTTCCCCGGCTGCGCCTGTAACTTTATCCGCCAGATTATCAGCATTAACCGTGATGAGCGCGCCATCATCATGGATCACGGCCAGGGCTGACTGAGGGCTGACCGTTGCCTGAGCCACGATCTGTGCAGCGACAATCTGGGTCAGTGAATGGGTGACATCGACTGCTTCACCGGCTCCGACAGCAGTATCTGCTGCAGCCGACATCGCTGCGATTTGACGATTGACCAATGCGGTAGCATCGGCAATCACCGTCACTTGGGCATCAAGCTTGGCGCTCTGAACTGGATCGGTCACGACATGTTGGCCAGCGGCCCTGAGCGCGCTGGCAATAACGCTGGCATCCGCAAGATCCATCACGCCCGCACTATTGGCGGCCGATTGTAGTAACGACGCCACTACCGCATTCGTGAGCTCCCCGACACTCCCGGTACTTGCGCCCGCTGCCTGAGTGACGCTGGCGGCAATATCGAGCAGGTTGGCGATCTGAACGGCAGCGCTTTGAACCCTTATGGCCAAAGCAGCCTTACTGGCATCTGAACCGGCCGCAGCAGCCGCAGACAAGGGGTCGTAGCGGCCAAGAACCAGTTCGTGATCCAACCCTAAGGCCGTCTTGACCCGGGATTCAGCATCGGCATTGCCGCCGGCAGCGACGATCAGCGAAGTAATGGGGCTGATGACAGACGAACCCGACGGCGCTGAATAGCTGCCGGTAAACACCCTGCCGGTCGAGATATCCACCGTATCACCATTGGGATTCGACGATACTCTGAGCGTACCATCGCCGACTAATCCCGCGAATTGACCGCTGCCATCCGTCAGCGTCCAGGACTCACCTTCGCCGCCATCCCATTGCGCATTGGCGTTTTCATCCGTCCAGTCGAGAATGCCATTCTCATCGCCATCGACCCAGACAAGGGCATTGGATAGGTAGCCATCAAGTGCCAGCCCCTTATGTACCCGCACGACCCAGGGCGCCGAGACGTGAAGATCGGTTGCACTCAGTGCCGGCGATCCCGTCAATCTGGCGATTTCAACAGCCGCTTGCTTGCCGCTACCATCAGGATCAAACAGCAGTGTCCCATTCGCCTTTATGTAGATAAGGTAATCGTCAGCATCGACCGGGGTAGTGAATACCAAGTTGTCGCTTAGATCTTTATCGCCACTCAGCGCGCTGAAATAGGTTCCCTGCAGGGTAATGTTGTCGACGCCTGAGGTGAAATCCCTGAGGGTATCCCGGTTGGCATTCATGCCAAGCGTTACACTGGGCGCGGTGATCACGAAGGTGTCGGCACCGAGGCCACCCTCGAGCGTATCCTGACCTGCAGCACCGTTCAAAGTATCAGCAGAAGCGCCCCCTACGATAGCGTTGGCCAGACCGTTGCCTAATCCGGAGAATCTACCCGACCCCACATAGCTGAGATTTTCCACATAGCTGGCCAGCGTCAGGCTGGCAAGCACTGTTTCTACCCTATCTTGTCCACCGCCGGCCGCTTCCACTACCCAATCAGATACATTCTCCACCCGGTAAACATCATTACCCGCTCCGCCTTCCATAGTATCTGCGGAAGCGCTACCGTCCAACGTATCGTCCCCAGTTCCACCCGAAAGGTAATCCTCACTCATGCCTCCGGCAATAAGATTGGCAAGACCGTTACCGACGCCCGCAAAGCGCCCAGACCCCACATACCGCAGGTCTTCTACGTGGGCAGCAAGCGTCAGGCTGGCACACGTGGTATCAATCTGATCGTGTCCACCACCCAGCGATTCGATGACCTGATCCCGCACATGATCAACTCGATACACATCATTGCCCGCGCCACCCCCCAGCGTATCGGCAGACCCACCCCCGTCGAGGCTGTCATCGCCGTCCCCCCCCTCAAGGGCGTCACTGGCCGCGCCTCCGGATAGGTTATCGCTTCCTGCCCCTCCCTCAAACCACACGGCCAAATCGCCAGAGACAAAACGATCGGCTGCCTGTCCACCGATCACGTGCATCAGGTTGATGACGCCCACCGTTCCCGTCGCCTGACCGATCAAGCCCTCACCCGTTACGTTGCCGTAATCAATCGCCACCGGCGAAAGATAGGCGCTGTAATCGAGCACATTGGCGGAAGCAAGATCACTGGCGGGAGTGCTCCCGCCATTCAGAAGCCCCGCATTAACAATGCCATTTCCCATGACAAACCGGTCGGACTGGGTACCACCCACCCATGTTTCCATGGCAGACCTGAGCTGTGCCGATACGGTGCCGGCCGGCGTTGTCGTTACAATGCTGACCGTATCAACACCTGCCATGAAGGTGAACGTTACGCGGTTGCCAACCCCCTTGATCTGAGAGAAATCAACCGTATCCACACCTGGGACAGCAAGCTCGGCAAGCGTATCGGCAAACGCCAGATCATCATAAACATAGGTATCATTACCCAGCCCACCGCTGAGCGTATTGGCATTCCCTCCGCCACCCAAAGTATCGTCTCCGGCGCCACCATTGAGCGTGTCATTACCGATGTCACCCGACAACCTATCGTCCCCGGCGCTGCCAGAGACACTGTCATTTCCGGCATTGCCCTTGATGACATTAGCCCCATCTCCGCCGATCAGGGTATCGTTGCCAGCACCGCCATAAACATTTTCGATCCCTTCAACTGAGGTAAACGCCACCGCCGAACCCGTACCAAGATTGACCGAAACAGCAGTGGTCCACTTGCCGTAATCGAGCGTATCCTGGCCATCACCGGCGCTCAACCTCATACCGGTATCAACCCCATCCGTGATACTCAGGCTGTCATCACCCGATCCGAGTATCAGGTTTTCTATCTGGCCATTTGAGACTTCAATGCCCGGCCCCGAGGATATGCCGCTCACCTGACCGGGTGCCACCGCGGTACCGATCGTTGCCTTGAGTGAGTCCGTCATCTCACCTGCATCAACCGTATCAATGCCCTCAGCCGCCCATTCAACAATCTGGTTGAAACCGCTCTCGGCATCAATAACGTAAAGGTCGTTACCGTCGCCACCCGAATTCCGGTTATCGCCCTTCCCCCCAAACAGCGTATCGTTGCCGCCTGAACCGACAAGACTGTCGTTATCAGCCCCTCCCCAGATGCTGTCAGCTCCAAGACCGCCGGTCAGGCTGTCATTACCGCCCTCGCCTGAAATCCAGGTCGTACCCATGAAGCCCGATGCACTAATGGTGTTGGCAGAAGCACCACCGGTCAGTGCGGCTTCCTCAATGGCCACCACGGCATGATGAAGGCCGGGACCGCTGCCCAGCGTGAGCGTGTTAACCGTCAATGTCATATTGATATCGGCCTTCGATATCAACCTGTCGATACCTGCCCCACCGTCGTACTGATCAGCGCTGGAACCCAGAGGATCCTGCGAGTATTCGCTGCCAAGGTCGGCATTGACGACAACCAGCACATCATCGCCACGTCCACCTGTCAGGGAATCGCTGCCAGCCCCTCCCACTACGACATCGCTTCCGTCTTCACCATTCAAGCGGTCGTCGCCGCTGCTGCCATAAATAAAGTCACCGCCACTCCCGCCATCGACCGTATCGTTGCCTTCACCCGCCATAATGACGTCACCGGCGTGGCCGCCGGTGATCCTGTCATGGCCAATGCCGCCGTCAATCCGGTTCGCCCCGTCCGCACCTCCCTTGATGACGTCATTGCCATCCTCACCCAGCAGTTCATCCCCCTTGAGGCCGCCTTCCATCGTGTCACTGCCATCGCGGCCACGAATAAAATCGTTGCCGCCAACGCTGATCAGATGAACCGGAAGATTATTGCCATCATCACCGAATAACTGATCGGCATCTGCACCACAGCCCCCGTCGATAGTGTCGTTCCCATCGTAAAACCGCTCCCGATCCGGAGTATTGCCAAACCCAACCTCAATCGTGTCATTGCCATCCAGCGTCACTACGAAGTCAGGCTGATCCGTGACGGTTGTGGTCGATGCGGGCAGATACGCCAGCCCACCAAACTGGAACGCTGTCTGGCCGGTAATCACAGCCCGGGTCACTGTTCCGGCATTGGCGTCGAGGGTGTATTGCGCCTCGTCATTACCCAGGGCAATTAAGGTCGTGCTATCCATCCACTCCAACCCAACCAACGGGACTTTGACGGGCAATTCGATGCGGGTCAGAATCGTTTTGGTAGTGGGATCAAAGCTGATCAGGAACTGCTTGGCACTCGTCGCGCTATCCGTTGGTTGGCTCGTCGTGACAATCGCGTACACCACGGTGGGTGAGAGAACCGCGAGATCACCCACCGGGTAGTAATGGGTGGTATCGGCAGAAAGCTTACCTGCACTTTTCCAGCTACCGTCGTACAGCCATATTTCCCCATCCGCCGCAGCCGCTATCAACTGACCTGGCGCCAGCACATCCAGCCCGAGCATTTGCTTGAAGCCCTGCGGCGTCTGATCCTCCAGGATAAAACCCTCGGCCGGATTGGTCGCCCAAAGGCGAAACGCGTTATCCCGCAGGTCCTTTCCAACCACAAAACCCAGCCGGTCAGACACCAGTGCAATATCCCGCACCTCTATATCTTTAATATCAGCCAGTTGAGTGGCGGCATGAAGAAGAGGATCGAGACTTGAAAAGGTGGACACGCCCTTTTCCGGGTCAGACGTCGCGCTGATCCAGCGGTCAGACAGGATCGTCGCACCCGGCGTCACTTGCCGCCATGGCAGTTCAGGCACCTGATGGACGGTGTAACTACCCGCAGCAAGCCCCGTGAAGCTGAATACACCGTGCTCCGTTAGGCCGATATGGCCGTCGCCATTCCTATCAACGGGCGCTGTCGTCACGGTATCAACAATATTGCCGCTGCTGTCGCGGAGTTCGACGCTTATTCCGTCGATCCCCCGCTCCCAGTCGGACTGGATGGCGTCACTGCGCGAGGCATCGTGATGCCAGACTGTCCCGGTTAGGGTGGCGTTACCATCCTGAATGGTGGGTTCAGCCACCGCAGCAGCATTAAAGGATTGAGGTCCCAGGCTACGGACAGCATCTGAACCCTCCCCGATCACAAAATCGAAAACGAAGTTACCCCCCTCAACACCATCGCCGGAATCAAACAATGAACGCCCGGTCACCCAGTCGCCATCCAGTAATTTGCCGTCCGCACCGCGAACGGTATTGGCTGCGAGCGTAATCCGGTAGTAGCCATCGGACAAGGCGGGACCATCGGTGGACTGGGTATCGTTGATACCGAAAATCAGCGCATTAGGGGATAAGGATGACTGTCTGAGGAGCGGGATAGCAGTACTTTGAGTTCCGGAAATTTGCTCCAGCCTGACCGAGGCCTCGCCAGCATTGATAGCGGTATTCGAACAAAGACTGATGCCCAACCAGTCAACCACCTTGCCCGGCAACACAGGATCAAGCTGGCTGCTGCCATCTGCTGCCTCATGCCAGACCGCGGCGGCGGCAGCAGGTCCGGTTCCGAAGGAGACCCCCTTGACCACGGGCGACTTGTTGTAATCGACAGTGAAGTAGGCCTGCTCGGTTTCGCCGCTGATCAGACTCACCTGAATGGGATCCGGAACATGGGCACAGACCTCGAAATCCTCTACCCCCACCTGATAATCACCCGGGATCAGTTCGCTAAAGGCATACCGCCCCTGGGTATCGGTCAGACGAAACGTTTCCCCCACATCATAATGACCGTTACGGTTCTCATCGAGGAATACGCGGGTGTTGGCATAATTGACAGGCTTGTTTTGAAGATCCTTACCCGTCACCACGCCTTTGATGCCCGCCAGTCGGTAGAACCCATAGCCAGGTAAGTTCGTCTGCCCGCCTGGCCCCAGTAGCAAAGGCTGCCAGGGTATAGATGAAGAGTACCAGTCCGCACCGCTGGCAGTCGGCTGCAGATAGACGCCATATTCGCCTTCGGGGAACCCGTCTACCGAAAGCGTCAGGTCACCGCCATGCAGGGTCTCGTTGTAACTTATGGGCTGATCTCCGCTCAGCCCAATGACATGGACGTCCCAGGCATTTTCCAGCGGCATCAGCGCCTCCCCCTCATCCCTGACGCCGTCCATGTCGTTATCCTCGAAAACCTGGACTTTCACTGGGCCGACCGAATCCGGGTACACCTCGGGGTAAAAATATATGTCCGGGCCGCAATCATCCGGCGATGGCGTAGCTCTGAATCCGCCATGAAGCGCCTCAACCACCTGACGCGACCCGCCTAGATCGGCCTCAAGATACGCAAAGCCCGAGAGTTCGCTGCCAGAACCAGGGACCATCGTATCTGTCGTGCCGCCATAGACGGTGTCCGCACCCTTGCGGGCGTAAATTTGGTCATTACCTGGCCCCCCCTCAATCCAGTTGGCACCATCGCCGCCGTCGATCACATCATTGCCATGCCCACCATAGATCACTGTCTTGCCACCGGCTGCAATCAAGGCATCACTACCCGGGCCACCCAATAGCAGATCATCCCCACTACCGGATTCGATGTAATCACTTTCAAAACCGCCGGCGATGAAATCCCTTCCTGCGGTGCCATAGATCATGTCATCCCCGTCGCCACCCTCGACCAAGGTCTGCCATGTGCCATCAATCAGCAGACCGCTCGGGGCCGGGGCGGCTGACTTTTGCGCCTCGTCATGGGCGTAGAGGATGTCGTTGCCAACACCGCCATAAATCCGGTTGACACCCGCTCCCCCCTGAATTTTGTCAGCATTGACCGTCGCACTGCCTTCGGAGATGGCGCCATCGCTATCATCACCATAAAGCGCATCGTCGTCATCGCCGCCCATAATCTGATCATTTCCGGCACCCCCCTCTGCCGTATCCTTGCCCGCTCCGGCCTGAATGTTGTCGTCGCCGTCACCTCCGTCGACACGATCATCACCACTGCCAGCACTTATCAGATCATCACCATCTTTACCGCTGATGGTATCGTGCCCCACCTCCCCCGCTTTGAACGCTGCATTGTCGCGACTGAAGGCAACCAGATCACCACTATCGTCCTCGCCATAAAGCGCGTCATTGCCGGTGCCCCCAACCAGGGAATCGTTACCGCCAAAGCCATAGAGGAAATCATCATCGGCACCACCGTCCAGCACGTCATTCGCCAGACGGCCGCTCAGCAGGTCGGAACCGGCATCGCCATACAGGGTGTTGACCCCGATGCCGCCAATGAGCTGATCGTTGCCGTTACCACCGCGACCTATGATGGCAAGTGTGATATCGGGTGTAGCAATAACCGTGTCATTACCTTCACCGCCATCGAAGCGGATATAACTGACGCCGGCCAGATCGGCACGCGAAAACGTCTCGCTGGCATGGTAGGCACTGACCGTGATGGTGTCGGTAAGCGCGACGCCATTCTCGTCATAGCCCATCCCGATCAGGAATACCTCATCACCGTCGGTTGTCTCGTTGGACACAAGATGGGCATCCGCGCCCATATGCAGGTAAAGGGTATCGCCATCAATGTGGGCCAGATCAGGCGCTTTGGGGGGACAGGTCACCGCACGCCAGTCGAGGAGGGTGGCATCCGCCAACTGGAAGCGATCCTTGAAGAGGGTGACAAAACCAAATGGCGTATCAATCCCAACCTTGATGTAGGCTGCCAGAAAGACATCCAGTGAACCCGAAAGATCAAATACGCATTCCGGCCCCAAATTCAGGGTGTATTCCAGCTCATCAAGATAAACCTTACCGTCATTGTTGGGATCCTTGAGGT
Organism: Methylococcaceae bacterium; assembly: GCA_044378425.1. Taxonomy (GTDB): domain Bacteria; phylum Pseudomonadota; class Gammaproteobacteria; order Methylococcales; family Methylococcaceae; genus UBA6136. Next base: position 5,739 of record JBILXN010000036.1, on the reverse strand, counting down.
CTGCGCCCAGTGTGCCGGTCAAACCGCCCTCCACACCGGCCTGTGCAACCACGATATTGAGCTCCGCCCCGGCCCCGATCGTCGCGGTCAAGGATAATTCGGTGTCGTTGCTACCGTCGTGATCGTCCACGAGGTACAGACCATTAAGCACATTGCCGGGGCTGTCGCTCGCCAGATACTGGCGAATGCCACGCGTGTCATAACCAAGGTCAAACTGGGTCTGGAAACCGATACCGCCAAACAGGGTGACATAGAGCGGCGGCAGTATTGGAAATGACTGATGGAAATCAAAGCTGGCATTGAGATCGGGGATATCCCAGGTCATCAGATCAGCTTCGCGGCCAAACAGCAGGTTGAACAGGTTGTTGCCGGGGTTTTCGAGAATCGGGAAGGCCAGTCCAAGATCATCCAGTGTGGCCATCAAGGACGCTGCACTCGACTCGCTGGAGGGGTCATAGCCCTGCCCCGGATCGGTATTGATGCCGGCTGCTGCATCATCAGCGGTGAAGTCGCCCGCATCCGCCGAGCGACCCGCAAAAAGAGCATCGGCATCAATCGCCGACAAAGACCCTAACGAGAAGCGAAGATCGCCGCTTGCTCCGGTGTCAAAGCCGTCAAGGAGGTCGTTGACATTGGCTAAAGCGGTGATAAATGCGCTGGCGGTTTCTGCGCCCTCACCAAACCAGTTGATAGCATCCAGTACCGTCACCGGGCCTTGACCTACCTGCTGGGAAATATCGGATATAAGGGGTACCTCTCCGGTCAGAATATCCAGTATAGGTACCAGGGGCTCGAAAGCCTCCTGGGCGCTCTCAAGCAAGGACAGCACCGGATCGCCGAGCAGGCTGCCCATACTGATGAAGGTGTCGGGGATATCAAAATGAAAGTCACCACCGGTCAGGCTGAGCGCACCAGCCCCCAGGTCATAGGTAAAACCTGCCGGTGCCCCCCCGTCGGCCCAGTATCCCATCTCAAGCGTTGCCCCCAGCCCTGCCCCTCCCGTTGATGAGAGGGAGGCCCGTAGTTCAGCATCCAGTTTGGCCTTAACGTCACCCGAAATCACCGCATCCGATAGCAGGCCATCTGAGCGGGAGGCGATGACCCCTTCACCGAGATCAATCCCGATGGCCGCATGAAGCTCGCGCTGGTCGATGGCCTGCTGTTTTTCGGCATCAGTCGCGTTCGGGGCTGCAGTAATGGGGCCCGCTGTGCCGTCGCTCAGCGAAAACTCAAGTGGCCCGAGATGGATTGCCACCTCAGATTCGGGCGTGAACCCCAGCCCGAACGCCACATCAATTTCATTTCCGCCACCTCCCTCGATGAAGAAGCCCTGATCACGCGAGAACCCAAGCCCCAGGGCCAGCCCATAGTCAATGACGTACTCTACGGCGGCCGTACCCTCAAGCCCCAACCCGAGACTATCAATCCCGAGATCCAAATCGCCCGCGTCAAGGGTGCTGGCATCTCGTCCCGCGAGATTGAGGTTGGCGACGAAAGACTCTGACCCACTCAACAATTCATTAAAGGAAAGCGTCCAGTTGGCGGAGTTCGCATCTAGGACGGCACCATCCAGGGTGAAGCTGATCTCGGCGTCAAGCGCGTCCGGCAATAGCAGGTCAAACTGGGCGTTGAGGCCAACCAGCAGTTCTGCCGGCGTATCGAAACTGGACACACCCACCAGAACATCGCGCAAGTCCATCAAGAAACTGTCCGGACCGACATCAATATCGCCAACGAACGGCAGACTACTGATCAGATCGGCATTCAACACGGCCACCAGCCCATCGATAAAGGCAACAGCACCCTCCAGCCAATTGCCGAATTCGAGGGTGCCGGTGCTCAATAACTCGCCCAGATCCGATGCGTCGAAATTGACATTGGCATCAAAGCTCAAGGGATCGACCAACAACTCGGCATCAACAGTAACGCCGAGCTCGGCCACACTTCCGGCAGGCACGCCATCCGCGTAAACAGGAAGGTCTGCCAGAAAGTAGGCAGAGCCCTCAAGACCGGTACTGCCATTAAACTCAAAATGCGCCGGACGGCTTCCGCCCTCGGCATCTGTCAGCGTTAAACGGGCCTTACGCTGACCCTCGGCATCGCCACCGATGGAGACCCCCACCAATCCCCCCAAACGTGCCGACAGCATGAGATCGGTGCCTGTGCCCGGCTTGATCCCCAAATCTACCGTGATCGTCGTTTGCTCTGCGTCGTAGTAGGGCAGCGGGCCGATATCGCCAAGATTGACACCCACCCGGGTTGTAACGGTGGCATCCAGCGCCAGCGTGATAACGCCATCGCCATCGACTTGCAGGAGCGTGCCCGCCCCGAGGTCCAGTGCCTGTAGGTCAACGGCGTATTCGAGATCGGCAAGGGTGAACGCGATATCGAAAACCATTACCGGGGCATCATCGATCGTTATCAGCGACGGATTGATGTTGATAGTGCCGAGGGACGGCAACCCCTCAAATACTCCTTCCAGCACATCACCAAAATCCTCCAGACCAAAGGGGATTCTGTTCAGAAATTCGAGCAGGCCGGCCAGAGAAAGATTCAGATCGACCAAGGCTGAAGGCGGGCTGGCGTCGCTACCAAGCTGCAGGTTGAAGTCACCGAGCACCCGACTCAGATCACTCACCCAAGCCCCCAGCCGCGGCAGAAAATCCCACTCAAACGCACTGTCGCCCGGCGTTCTGCCCTGCCACTCCAGCACGATTCGATTGAACGCCCACTGCAGGCCCTGAAGCCTGGGCAGGTAAGCCGAATAGGTACCGTCAAACGCTGGAAGCGCTGCATCGAATCGAGAGGTCAAATCCAGTTGCCAATCTTCGATTTCCCATAGCGCGGTGTCGCTGCCACCCACGCCAGAGCCTAGCAGCGAATCAAGTTCAGGCCACTCAAGCCCGGTTAACCAGGAGCGAAAATCCAGAATCTCGCCCAAAGTGATCGACGTCATCGGGAGAGCGATGTCCCATAACGCGGTATCTTCGAGTTCGGAGACCCATAGATCCAGCACGTTGGGCAGATCCTGCCAGGAAAAACTGTCAAACCTCGACTCAAGCAAGGTCGCCAGCTTGTTACTGGGGCTGATATCGACGCCGGTTGCGCCGTTCACGCCAAAGTCGCCATTCAGAACAAGATAGGGGACGAGGTCAGTATCCGGGGTGTCTGTGAGCGGGCGCGACGTGTAATTGCCGAGATCAATATCCAGCACCGCATTCAGGGTGTCGGGTGTGACCTGTAGCTGAAAAATGCCATCAAGCCCCACTGTGTCAACTTCTGTATTAACAAACTGCGGGATACTGAGTCCGTCAAGTTCCGATAGGTAGATACGGCCATCCTGCGCCCCGGTAGCAGGATCAATCAGACTGACGCTAAGCCCCGTGTCGCCATGAGCCTGCCCGTCAACCACTGAGAGGGATACAGGGCCGAGCGCTGCGCCGCCCTCGACTGTCGCATCAAAAATAATGTCCCCATCAAGAAGGGGCTGCTCTTTTATGTAAATGCGGTCGCGTAGGCTAATGGATTCCAGCGTTGAGCCAGTGATGGTATTGCCGACCGCCTCAGCCGACCACAAACCCAGCAGCAATGGCGCTACGGATACTGATTCTGTGGTCACGGCGCTGGCCCCGGAACCCAGAACCATGCTGACTTTGGGGGCGGAAACAGTGAATGTACCCGAGCCGCTGGTCAGGTCCGTCAGCACCAGGCAGTTATCACTGATCGTAGCTGAAAGTCTGGGGTCCGCGTTCAGCAGAGCCAACAGATCCGCCACGGTAGCGGTTGAGCCCGCTAGCTCTGTATCGTCGAGCCCCGGAATGGAATTGAGATCAAAACCAAGTTCATCACCGTTCTGAAGAACGAAACTGATGTCATTGACGGGCATAGAGGGGGTAGTGGCATCCGTCAGCAGCCCCTTCGATGTCAGGCCAAACCCTCGGTTGAGTTCCGCCAGCGGCGTAGCATCAGTCACCTCGGTCGTATGGGCCGACGAGGTGATGGCAACACCACCCGTCAGCATGAATGCCAGGGTTGCCTGAATATCCGCGCTACCTGTCCCGTTGATTTCCAGGGGGGCGCCTTCTGGCAGAATACTGCTGGCATCAAAACTAAAGGTATCCGCAACCTCAAGACTCAGTGGCAGATCCCATTCAATCGCATCAGCTAGGGGTTCCCAGCGCAAGGAGAGCTCGGATTCCGCAATCCCCAAATGGTTGGCAATCCGGCTGATGAGATCCTGCACATCGGTAAAATTCCATCCACCATCAGCATCGCGCACGCTTGCCAGCAGTGATTCAAAGTCTAATGAAAAATCAATCACATCCGATAGCGATTGATTCAGGAGGGGGAAGGTAAACCCATCCCCCAGGCTCGGCAACAGCCGCTGCAGTTCAAGCAGATACCCCCCCAGATCACTGAGGGAAATGTCATTGAACTGAGTGAAGTCGAATGGGCTGCTATCGGGCAGAGTCAGAATAAGGGGTTCAAAGACTATTGAACCCACATCAAAACCATCCGATGTGCCAAAAATTAAATTAAGGCGGGTCCCGGTTTCATTAAAACCGGCAATGTCCAGTTCAAAGGGTATATCGACCTTGAGGCCACTCCCCTCTTGAGTGAGTACAAACAGATCTGAAAAAGCACCCGTGGCCAGATCACCAAGTTGAAGGTAACCGGCTGAGCCTTCCTGCAAATCAAGGTTGATGCAGGCCTCAAGGTCAACACTGACGTCAGTGGGCCCCAAACCAACGATGCCGTAACTCGCCTCGACGTCCTGAACTGTGCTGTTGACGCTGGTACAGGCCTCAAGATCATCCACCGTCAGCAGGATGGCCTGATCCGCACTGAGTCCCGGCGTGAGATCCACTCCAATACGGAAACTGCCGGTCAATCCTGCCTGCACCGCCACCCCGAGATCACCGATGTGCAGCCCCTGATCGATCAATGACGGAGAAGCCGGATCGCTGGCTGGCGATTGACTCATCGCAAGCGTGTAATTTTCCAGCGTTTCACTGGCAGAGAGACGGATATCCAGCCAAAGCACTTCGTGGCCATTTATGGATTCCAGGGAGTCGGTAATCGATGACAGGACCACCCTACCGGCGCTGGTGGCGGCCTGCTGAAACGCCGTTATCACCTCGGCTGCTGTCTTGGGGCCGGTTAGCAGGCTCTGCAACGGCAAGGCCAATCCGTCACGAAGATGTCCCGCCAAATCCACCACGGTGGACATGGGCTGGGCAAGAGCTACGATCTCGGCCTGGAACGCTTGCGCGGAGACTGTCTCCGCCAGACGCTGCGCCAGAATCTCAACTGCCCGCGCCAGTGCTGCAGTCTGATTGTCCGAAAAATTAACGACCGTGGTCATAGCATCACCCTGATGGTTTATCCAGACCGGCTAACGTCCGGTCCTAGGCTAAAACTGAATGACGATACCTGTCTTGTACAGCAATCCGTTATTGGCCAAAAAGGCAGTATTTAAATGGCTGGAAGCGGTTAAACGACGACTCTCGACGGCAATGCAGGCCCTTGGCAGTCTTACGCACTTGGGCCTGATGTTCTTTGAACTTCAGAGGCTCTCAGGAGAGTCGCGCATTATCGGGGCGCAATAAATCGCCCGTATGCTGTGGATCGGTGAGGCCGTCCTTCTTTTTAAGGATTCCGCGCTCCACCAACTGGGCAATAACGTGGTTCATTTGCTCATGCATCCTTAGAAACCCCGGCAAGGATGTTGCCAAGGCG
>JBILXN010000195.1:0-4360 GCA_044378425.1 Methylococcaceae bacterium | reverse complement strand
CCCCGTAAACCATGTCCTTGCGTCTTTGCACAATAGGCAGATAGGCTTTCAGAAAGTGATCGCCGACACTGCGCAGGAACGCAAAACACTGCTCGAAACCCCACTCGTTAAGATCATCGAAAAACAGGCCGCCGATGCCGCGAGTTTCGTTGCGGTGTCTGAGGAAGAAATACTCGTCACACCACGCCTTGAATTTAGGGTAAACCTCCGGGCCGAAGGGCTGGCAAGCCTCCCGCGCAACATGATGCCAATGAATGGCATCTTCCTCGTGGGGGTAGTAAGGCGTTAGATCGAAGCCGCCACCAAACCACCATACCGGCGCTTCGCCTTTCTTTTCGGCGATAAAAAAGCGCACATTGGCATGAGACGTCGGTACATAGGGGTTGCGCGGGTGAATGACCAGCGAGACCCCAAGCGCCTGAAAGCTGCGTCCGGCGAGGTCTGGCCGGTGTGCAGTGGCAGAGGCGGGTAAGGTTTTACCCATGACATGGGAAAAATTGACGCCGCCCTGTTCAATGGTCTGGCCATCCGTCAGTACGCGGGTTCTGCCGCCGCCGATCCCGCTGGCGTAGGTCCAATTGTCTTCCTGAAAGCGGGCTACTGGTTCCTCGCCTTCAATACCTTGACATATCATGTCCTGCAGGTTGTGCAGGTAGGTTTTTACGGCATCGAGGTCTGGCGTACTCATGGGCGTGTCCTTGGCGTAAGGCTGCCGATCGGCCGGGTGGGCTCGCCTGCTTTAAGAGGGTGCAGGCTGGATCTGGCGGGGCTAAACTACTTTGGAATTCTAGCATGATCGGTGTGGGGGCCGGCTGGGTCATGCGTCTGCGAGTCGGGTGAAATTCGGCCCTAATCATGATGAGAGTAGTCTGATGGCGGTGTCTGAAACCCTGGAACTTTCGGCCTATGCCTCATTGCAGACTTTTCTGCAGCAGGATGTGTTCAGGCCCTGGGCTGAAATTTTACCGCGGCAACTCGCCAGCGCTTTTGATGACGGCCGCCATGGCGATTGGCAGAAATGGCGTAGGGTGTTACGGGAATTACCCGTGATATCGGCTAGCGAAGTGGACTTGACGGCTTCAGTGATTCGGGTTGATGGGCCCTGCAGTGTGGCTGATCGGCTTCTGATCAAAAATCTGCTGCTGGATTTGCATCCCTGGCGGAAGGGACCGTACGCCCTGCAAGGCGTTTTGATAGACACCGAGTGGCGTTCCGATCTCAAATGGGATCGGCTGGCAGCGCATATCCAGCCGCTGGTGGGCCGCACCGTGCTGGATGTCGGCTGTGGTAGTGGTTATCACTGCTGGCGCATGGCTGGGGCCGGAGCCAGACGAGTGATTGGGATTGATCCCACCCTATTGAGTGCAGCCCAATTTCTGGCGGTACGGCATTTTGTCGGCGACTATCCGGTTTCCGTGATACCGGTCGGCATCGACGATGTGCCGCCTCAATTACGGGCCTTTGATACCGTATTTTCCATGGGTATCCTCTATCACCGGCGTTCGCCGCTGGATCACCTGCTGGAACTTAAAGCGTGCCTGCGTCGGGGCGGTGAACTGGTGCTGGAGACGCTGGTCATTGAAGGGGGTTTGGGCGAAGTCCTGGTGCCCGAAGATCGCTATGCCCAAATGCGAAATGTGTGGTTCATCCCGTCCTGTCCGACGCTTGAACTCTGGCTTAAGCGTTGCGGTTTTCGCAATGTGCGGCTGATTGAAGTCTCTAAGACCACGTCCCAGGAGCAGCGCTCGACTGACTGGATGCGGTTTCAGTCGCTGCCGGATTTTCTGGATCCGAATAATCCCGAACTGACGCTCGAAGGCTTGCCCGCGCCGCGCCGCGCCATCTTTCTGGCGGAAAGTCCCTGAGCCCCAAGCCATCCCTTCGGCTAGAATAGCTGTCCGTTCGTATTAGTTTGGACATTCTTTATATGAGTACACCCCGCATCGGCTTCGTCAGTCTCGGTTGTCCCAAGGCCCTGGTAGACAGCGAACGCATCATGACCCGACTTCGCTCCGAAGGCTACGATTTGGTGCCAAGCTACAGCGATGCGGATCTGGTGGTGGTCAATACCTGTGGTTTCATAGACTCGGCCGTCGAGGAGTCGCTGGACGCCATCGGTGAGGCCATGAAGGAAAACGGCAAGGTGGTGGTGACGGGTTGCCTTGGCGCCCGTGAGGATGAAATCCGTGCGCGGCATCCGGGTGTGCTCAAGATTACGGGTGCTCATGCTTACGAGGAGGTCATGACCGCGGTCCATGAACATCTGCCACCCAGACACGACCCCTTCGTTGCTCTGGTGCCGCCGCAGGGAATCAAGCTGACGCCGCGGCATTACGCCTATCTGAAGATTTCAGAGGGCTGCAACCATCGCTGCACCTTCTGCATCATCCCGTCTATGCGCGGTGATCTGGTCAGTCGGCCAGCGGGCGAGGTGATGGGGGAGGCCGAGCGACTGGTGGCTGCGGGGGTGAAAGAATTGCTGGTGGTATCACAGGATACCAGTGCCTATGGTGTCGACATGAAGTATCGGGCTGATTTCTGGAATGGCCGCCCGGTTAAAACCCGCTTTTATGATCTGGCCAGTGCGTTGGGTGAACTTGGAGCCTGGGTGCGAATGCACTACGTCTATCCCTATCCCCATGTGGATGAGGTGATCCCGTTGATGGCCGCTGGCAAAATCCTGCCCTATCTGGACATTCCATTTCAGCATGCCAGCGAGCGTATCCTCAAACTCATGAAACGGCCTGCTGCCAGCGAGGATGTCTTGACGCGAATTCGGCGCTGGCGCGAGATTTGTCCCGAACTGACCTTGCGTAGCACCTTCATCGTCGGCTTTCCGGGTGAGACCGAAGCGGACTTCGAGCTATTGCTCGGGTTTCTGGAGCAGGCTCAACTCGATCGGGTGGGTTGCTTTACCTATTCGCCCGTGAACGGCGCGGCCGCTAATGACTTGCCGGATGCAGTGCCGGAATCACTCAAGGAAGAGCGTCTCGCCCGGTTTATGGCGGTTCAGTCACAGATCAGCGCGGGGCGTCTACAGTCTCGAGTGGGGGGTATCGAGCGGGTACTGGTCGATGAGGTGGTCGATGAGGGGGCTGTGGCCCGAAGTCGCGCAGATGCCCCGGAGATTGACGGTCAGGTTTTCATTGATGGCGCGACACACCTTAAGGTAGGAGATTTTGTCGATGTCGTCATCGACGAGGTGGACGAACACGATATGTGGGGGACGCTGGTCACGTGACCGCATGTTGACTTTGCGTTGACTTTAATCAGGTCGGGGCGGCGGCAGAATCACCCTGCCGCCGTTCCGTTCACGGTGGGTTAGTGATGATGGCCATCAGGACCGTGGACATGGCCGTGTTCCAGTTCTTCGCTGGTAGCATCGCGGATATCTGCGACCTCGACTTCAAAATGCAGGGTCATGCCGGCCATCGGGTGATTGCCGTCGAGTATGACCTCATCCCCATCGACATCAACTACCGTAACCAAGGTCATGCCTTGGGGCGACTGTGCCTGGAACTGCATCCCCGGCAGGATCTCGTCAACGCCCTGAAAGGCACTCTTCGGCACATTCTGCATCATTTCGTTGTCACGCAGACCGTAGCCATCCTCGGGGGCGATGCTGACTTTGAATTTGTCGCCAAGGGCGCGCCCCGTTAGGGCGGATTCCAGACCTGGGATAATGTTGCCTATGCCGTGGATGTAGGCGAGGGGATCATTGCCCGTGGAACTATCGAGAATTTCGCCTGCGTCGTTAGTGAGGGTGTAGTGGATGCTAACCACATGGTTCGTGGAAATCGTCATGAAGATCTCGGTTTTCGTGAAGAGGACTGATGATCATAGCCGGTTTTGTGCCCTCTAGACAGTCAGTAAAGTCTGCCGTTCGCAAGGGATAGTGAGCGAAGGGCAACCGATTCAAAAGTGCTGCTCCGTGAATTGCTGCCAGACGGATTGAGCAGGCTGGCCGCGTAGGTTAATATCCTCGCCACTTTTAAGCCCCCACCACCAAAGTCACTCCTCTGTCCATTCTCAATTACATCAAGAACCTGTTCGGGCCGACTCCGGTATCCGAGCCGGTGACTTCACCGGTCGACGCGCATCTACCTAAGGTGTATGCCCGTTCCGAGCACAGCATCTCCCGTTCGCATGTCAGCGAAAATGCGCTCAAGGTACTGTATCGCCTGAAAAAAGAGGGCTATCAGGCTTATCTGGTGGGTGGCTGTGTCCGTGATCTGCTACTGGGGCGTGAACCCAAGGATTTCGACGTTGTAACGGACGCCCACCCCGAGCAGATTCGGGCAGTATTCCGGAATTGTCGCCTGATTGGCCGCAGGTTCCGCCTGGCGCATGTCCATTTTGG
>JBILXN010000035.1:0-14859 GCA_044378425.1 Methylococcaceae bacterium | reverse complement strand
CTTTCGGTTCGTCTACAACTGTCGGGATAATCGCAGCTTTCATATCGCTAGGCTGAATATATCGGCTGCTGACGCTGAACGTATACGCGATCGATTGAGCCTCCTGTTTATCGTACAAAACCGTCACCTGGACGCCCTCCATGGGCTGGAACGGGATGTCGATCTACTCGACAGTCTCGCTCAAAACCTGCCTGCTCGCATCAGGGGTATCGGCTTTTTTGAGCGCAAGCCGCATCAATCGGCCGCTCTTCACTCGCTACACACACAGATTGAACAACGTCTTGGCCCCGGCTATGTCTCACATCATGAGATCCGCGCCCTGCGCTCACTGAACCGTCTGCGCTATGCCCCGTCAGCCATTGGCGACACGCCACTGGTGACCGACCGCTACCCCACGTATCCCCCAAGCTTCGCCGATCAGACGGAAGACCTTTATTGCCGCTGGTTTGCGCTCCATGCCATGGAACAGGGCTGGCCCCTGCGTACAGGGCTGTTGATTAATATCGACGCATTCAACTCCGAATCAGAGCCGAAACAGCTCTCTGCAACTGAACGGCGATGGCTGACCGCATATCAGAACCAACTGGCCGACAGCATCATGACCCAACTCCAAATGCCCTACACCGGTGGGGGCCCAGCACTGCTATTGGCCATGGCCCGCTATCAGGCCGTCACAGAATCACTGGCCAGCGGCCACCTGCTGGTTATGGATGTGCTTCCTGCCCCCCAGAACGGGGATGGCCTGCCATTGGACCCGCGCTTGCGTCAGCAACTGCTAGCATTGAAAAATGAGATAGGCGCCAGCCTTGAAGATCTGCGGCACAACGATCTCGCCTCGGGTGGGCCGGACGAATCGGTCTATCACCGATTGGAACGGAGCGCGTCCGAGTTACGTGAAATCCAGCGCGGATTGACCACAGGATACTCTGTTCCGTTAGCTGCAAGGCAAGAGCCCCCGGAGGGCGCAGGACGCGCCCTACTACCGCAGCAGGCCTTTATGGGGCCAGAACAGTGGGCTAAGGCCCGAGATAGCGCCGAAAATGATGTCATCACACTGCGAAACCAGATAAACGCCAGCTTTGCCTACCACCTGGTGACCCGAAATTGCGTGACCGAATTGGTACGGGCCGTCAACTCAGCCTTTACCGATTCCGCCGCTATCCGTGCGGGGCTGGGCGCGGTGCTAGAGCCGGGCTCTTCCCAGGGCTTCATCCCCTTCAGATTCCATGAACTGGTCCGTCAATACTACCGATTGAGCTCTCAGGAACTTCTGCCCTCACAACGCAAGCGGTGGCTGAAGAACGTCGCGGCGCAACAGGGTGAAACGTCGCTGGCCTACCTGCCTGAATCCGTCACCTTGATGTCCAGCGTCTATCAATCCCGCAACGGCGATTCTGCTTTTTTACTGTTCACCGATGATGTGTTCTGGCCCCGGCCTGCCCTCGGTGCAGTCAATCTGGCCTATGGCATAGGCGCAGCCGGTATAGGCCTGTTGCTATCGCCTTTCGATCACGGCGCGATGAGCCTTGAGGGCGTGCGTGGCGCACTGTTCAGCCTGCCGGAATTGCTGTGGTGGAACATCCGGAAAGGTAGTTTCGATGAGATTAAGGATCCATTCCATAGCGTGAAGGATGCCCAGCAACAATCCCCCGTCATGTCATCAAAAAGATAGCGAAGTCTGGCGGACTGGCCCATAAACAACTGACCGAACCCCTGACAGCAGAACGCCCCAGCTCCCTTGATGGGAACCGGGGCGCAGCCATCGTGCAAGCCTATTTGGGCTTGCTGTCCGTCTTCTTGATGATGTTGATGCCCTTCAGCAGGTTTAAGGCCTCATTGAGCGGGTAGTCCTGCAGCGCTAGGGCCGCTTCTGCCTCATCCTTGGATTTCGCGCTCTCAAGATCATCCTCCTTCAGAGGACCCTTGACGGGCGCTTCAGTCGCAGGCTCCTTCTTGGCGGGCGTCTTGGCGTTAACCAGATGGTTGGTCAGGTCGGCCTCCTTGATGGGCCCGAATTCCGACTGAGCGACTGCTTCCAGCTTGACTCTGGAAATGGGTACGTCAGGCGAAATTCCCTCAGCCTGAATGGATCGACCCGACGGTGTGTAATAGCGGGCAGTGGTCAGCTTGACCGCACCGCCATTGCTGGTCGGCAAAATGGTCTGGACCGAACCCTTGCCGAAGGTCTTCTCACCCATGATGATGGCTCGCTTGTGGTCCTGCAACGCACCCGCGACGATCTCGGAGGCCGAAGCAGAGCCGGCATTGATGAGCACGACGATCGGTTCACCCTCAAGCAGATCATTGGGCGTAGCATTGAAACGCATTTTGGCGTCCTCGACACGACCGTCGGTGTAAACGACCAAACCATCTTCAAGGAAAGCATCGCTGACCGCCACCGCTGCGTTGAGAACGCCACCGGGATTATTGCGCAGGTCAAGCACCAACCCTTTGAGCGGGCCATTCTTTTTGAGCTCGTCAATCGCCTCGACCATGCTCTCGCCAGTCTTGGCCTGGAAACTGGAAATGCGGATGTATCCGTAGCCGTCCTCCAGCATCCGGCTTTTGACGCTCTTGACCTTGATAATGTCACGCACCAACTTGAGCTTGAGCGGCTGTTCGGCACCTTCGCGCACGATGGTCAGCACGATGGGGCTGCCAGGTTCGCCGCGCATGATTTTTACGGCATCATTGAGGCTCAGGCCCTTTACCGGCTTGTCATCCAACCGGATGATCAGATCGCCAGCCTTGACACCGGCTTTCTGGGCCGGGGTATCGTCGATGGGTGCGATGACTTTGACGAACCCGTTTTCCATTCCGACTTCGATACCCAGACCACCGAACTGGCCGGTGGTGCCAACCTTGAGTTCATCGTACTGCTCTTTGTCGAGATAGGCAGAATGGGGATCAAGACCGGACAGCATGCCACGGATGGCGTCTTCCAGCAGTTTGTCATCCGTAACAGGTTCGACGTAGTCCTGCCGGATACGACCATAGACCTCGGAGAAGGTTTTCAGACCCTCAAAAGGAATGGCGGTCGAAGTCGGGTTCGCGGGTGCCGCAGCAGCGTCGCTGGGCGGAGTGGCCGGCTTTTCTGCCCTGACGGGGCCATTGCAGCCGATCAACAGACCCACGAGACTCACACACACATAGCTCAGCAGATTTTTCTGTCTCAACATAAGGATTCTCTTGAACTGGTAAATTCGGATAGCAGGGCTGAATCACCCCTTGTTAGCGCACCACGCGACCGGGTCAACCGGCTGACCCCGCTCTCGGATGCCAAAATAAAGGCCGGGTTTAGGGCGACCACCGCTGGCCCCAAGGGCCGCAATCACATCGCCGGGCGACACCGCATCCCCAACCCCTTTGTATAAGCTCTGGTTAAAGGCATAAAGACTCATGACCCCATCGTTATGGTCGATGATTATCATCAAACCATAGCCCCTCAACCAGTCGGCAAAAACGATACGGCCACCCGCAGATGCCCTCACCGGCGCGCCCTCAAGGCCTGCGATGAGAATACCATCCCAACGACCGTTCATACGAGGACTGCCAAATTTGGCCACTATCGGACCCGCAGGCGGACAGCGGGCGGGGCCCGACGGATACGGTCCGGGGCGAGCATCCGGTGGCGCCATTGTCTCAGCGTTTTCAGTGCCCGGCTCAACCGAACGGATCAGGCTTTGGACGTTTCGTTCGTCTTCCTCAAGATGATCCAGCATCTCATCCTTGTTCCTGAGCTCTTGATCCCACCCCACCAGGAGCGCATGACGCGCCCGTCCCGACTCGGCGAGAGCCGCCCGTTCCCGGGTCAGCTTCTGGCGAGTAGCGGCCTGACGGGATGACTCATCAAAAAGCGCAGATTCAGTATTTCTTGCAGTCAGGATGGCCTCTTGCCAGGCGGCTATCAACCCCGCACGCGCCTGATTCAGGTAGCCATAGTAGGCCATCATCCGCGCCAGCTTGGTGGGATCTTCCTGATTCATCAGGAGCTTGAGCCAGTCCCTTCTGCCAATGATATGTGCGCTTCGCAACTGCCCCACGAGGATCTTCTGCTGCTGCTTTATGGAGGCCTGGAGTTTGTCCCGCTTTTGCTTCAGAGCCACCATACGCTGCTCCCTGGCGCGGGCTTCGGCCTCGAGTTCAGCAATCGTGCGGGCCAGGGCACCGTAACGGCGCTCAATACCAGCCAGCTCTCTGTCAAGAGCATCCCTGACCGCCTGGAGTGCGGCGCGAGTCTTGCGGGTAGTTTCGATCTGCTGACTGACATCCCCCGGTGTCGGGTTCCCGCTTATTGCAGCAGACGAGGGGCCGAGAAAACAAAAGAGAACGGCAAGCATCCGTCGACACAGGCAATGACTCAAAGAACCCGAACCCTAGGTCAACAGCGAGTGCCCGGTCATTTCGGCGGGTTTATCGATGCCAAGCATATCCAGCAGGGTCGGCGCCACATCAGCCAGATTACCGCCATCAGCCAGCTTCCGGCCCGTCCTGCCCATGTAGACCAGCGGCACAGGGAACACGGTATGGGAAGTCAGTGCGACTCCGGTTTCGGCATCAACCATCTGTTCGACGTTGCCGTGATCCGCCGTGATCAGCACTTCACCGCCCACCTTCTCCAGCGCAGTTACCACCCGCTTGAGGGAAGCATCCAGAGTCTCCACTGCCTTGATGGCCGCATCCAGAATACCCGTATGCCCGACCATGTCGCCGTTGGCGTAGTTGCAGATGATGACATCGTAAGCCCCGCCCTCAATCGCTTTGACCAATTCATCAGTGACCTCAGCCGCGCTCATTTCCGGCTGCAGGTCGTAGGTTTTCACCTGGGGCGACTGGATTAGAATGCGCGACTCACCGGCAAAAGGCTGATCGATCCCACCATTAAAGAAAAAAGTGACATGCGCGTATTTCTCGGTCTCGGCCAGTCGCAATTGGGTCAATCCCCGGTCTGCCAGAACCTGTCCCAACGTATGGGTCATTGAGGTTGGCGGGTACGCAATCGGGTAATTGAACGCCTGATGATATTCGGTCAGCGTGACATAGGCACCGAGCGAGCGTACCGCTGCGCGGGGAAATCCTGAAAAATCAGCGTCATTGATGGCCTTGGTAATTTCCCGCGCACGATCAGCACGGAAGTTCATGAAAACCACAACGTCACCATCCGCCAGCATGACCGGGGCCTCGCCGGGCGGCACAATCGCTGTGGTCTGGACGAATTCGTCGGTTTCGCCCCGGGCGTAAGCCTGCTCCAGACCTTCCATCGCAGTAGCCGCCGTAAACGCGCCCTTACCTTCGACGATAAGCTCGTAGGCCTTTTCAACCCTGTCCCAACGATTGTCGCGATCCATTGCGAAGAAGCGACCCGTCAATGACGCAATCCGCCCGGCGCCCAGTGCGGTAAATTTCCGATCCAGAGCGTCTATTGAACCCGCTGCACTCTGCGGCGGCGTATCCCGACCATCGAGAAAAGCGTGCATGTAGACCTTATTCAGGCCCTTTTTTACGGCCAGTTCGACCATTGCCTGGATGTGTAGGTCATGACTATGGACCCCGCCCGGCGATAGCAGACCCAAAATATGCAAAGCCTTACCTGTCGCGAGCGCCGTGTCTACCGCGCCGCACAAAACCGGATTGGTATAGAAACTGCCGTCGCGAACCGCCTTGTTGATGGCGGTAAAGTCCTGATTGATCAAGCGGCCTGCACCAAGATGAAGATGCCCTACTTCTGAATTGCCCATCTGATCATCCGGCAAACCAACAGACTCACCTGCACATTCGAGCAGGGTGTGTGGACAGCTGTCCCATAGCCCCGTCCATGTCGGTGTTTTGGCCATGGCAATGGCATTGTTGGTGCTGGATTCGTTGTAACCGAAACCGTCGAGAATGATCAGGACTACGGGTTTAGGACGATGCGAGTTCAAAGTATAATCTCCCACCGGGTTCCGCTTGGACCCGGACTGCGATGCTAAATGAAGGATCAGGCGCGACCGTCTGCCGGCCACCCGCTGATTTCGATTTTAGCTTTTTTTCCTTCGTGCGTCGTCTATCGCAGCGCGGAGACCACGCCACACAGCGATAGAATCAAGTCGGAATGACCAAATCCAAGTCACCCCTGATCAACAAGGATGAAGACATTGCACAGGCGTCAGCCTGCCTCAAGGCAATGGCTCATCCACTGCGACTCAAGATTCTATGTACCTTGGGTAATGCTGAGGTCAACGTCCAGGATATCGTCGAAGCCTGCGGCACTACTCAAAGCAACATCTCCCAGCACCTTGGCATCCTGCGCGAACAGGGGATTTTAGGCTGCAGAAAAGATGCAAATCGCGTGTACTATTACGTCGATGACAAGCGGGTCCTTCAGCTCATCAAGCTCATGAAGGATGTTTTTTGCACTCACCCAGACTCATAAAGCTCAAGCAAGAGAATTCAGCACACCCATGAACGTTACACCAGACAGGCTTTTGGAATTCATCGGCAACCATTGGCTTATGGCCAGCGGTCTATTCATCATTACTATCCTGCTGATTCAGGATCTTATCGACTCGGCAACCCGCAAGCATAAAACCCTCTCGCCGAACGAGGCGGTTTTGCTGATGAACGATGACAACACTATCGTGGTTGACGTCCGCGAACCTAATGAATTCGCACAGGGCCATATTGAGGGCGCTCGCAACATTCCACTGGCGAAACTCACTGATCGCGCTTACGAGCTTGAGTCAGCCAAACAATCTCCACTCATCGTGACCTGCCAGTCTGGCACCCGCTCGCTGTCTGCCGGCAAAAAACTGACCAGCCTGGGTTTCAGCAAGGTATTTGAACTCAAGGGCGGCATGTTCGCTTGGCAGGATCAGAATCTGCCCATCACCAAAAAACGCAGCAGCAAATAACCGGGCGCACGCATCAGGCTCCCCACCCACTCACGAACTCACTACAGATACTACTCATGGCTGACGAAACCACCACACCAAATGAACGCCAGTTCAACCTGCAGAAAATTTACCTGAAAGATGTCTCCTTCGAGACACCCAAATCACCCGAGATATTCACCCTGCCATGGGAACCCAGCGTTGACTTCAATCTGTCAAGCAACGCGCAGCAGATCCAGGACGGCGTATTCGAGGTCAGCCTGACGGTTACCGTCACCGTGAAGGTCGAAGACAAGACCGCGTATCTGGCAGAGATCACCCAGGCCGGCATTGTCACCGCCGTGGGCTTTCCAAATGATGAAATGGGCCACCTGCTGGGAAGCTACTGCCCCAACCTGCTGTTCCCTTATGCCCGGGAAGCCGTTTCAGATCTGGTCATCAAAGGGGGGTTTCCTCCCATGCTGCTGGCACCCGTTAACTTTGACGGGCTTTATGCGCAGCATTTGCAGCAAATGCAACAAAACCCAGAGTCAATGACCAGCCATTAGGCCGGCAGGGTGACATGGCGAGCATTTCGGTACTAGGCGCCGGCTCATGGGGCACTGCGCTTGCCGTCCTTTTGGCCCGGAATGGTCACCGCGTGTGTCTTTGGGGGCATCATGCCGAGCATGTTAGCGCCCTGAGGGCTGATCGCCGCAATAGCCGCTACCTTCCTGACGCCACATTTCCCGACACGCTTGAGGTCTCTGATGACCTAGCATTTGCAGCCACTTTCGCAGAAATACAGCTGGTTGCGGTCCCTAGCCACGCGTTTCGCTCCCTGCTCGAAACGCTCAGACCACGCCTGAGCGGGGCCAGCCGCATCGCCTGGGCCACCAAGGGACTTGAGCTTGAATCCGGTCTGTTGCTGCATGACGTCGTCAGGGAGGTCATGGGACAGGCCGTGCCTGCCGCCGTATTATCAGGACCCACCTTTGCCGGCGAAGTCGCCGCCGGCCAGCCCACCGCCATGACGATTGCCTCGGAATCTGCGGACTTCGCGAATGAGTTGGTCAACCTCTTACACAGCCATTGCTTCAGGCCCTACAGCAGCAGCGATGTGATTGGTGTGCAGTTGGGCGGGGCCATCAAGAACGTTCTTGCCATTGCGGCAGGACTGGCTGATGGCCTCGGCTTTGGCGCCAATGCCAGGGCAGCCCTGATTACCCGCGGCCTGGCCGAGATGATGCGACTAGGTACCCAACTCGGTGGTAAACCGGACACTCTCATGGGCTTGGCCGGTGTCGGTGACTTGATACTGACCTGCACCGACAATCAATCCCGCAACCGTCGTTTCGGCTTGGGATTAGGACGAGGCCAAACCCGAGCCGAGACCATCGCGCTGATCGGGCAGGAAATTGAAGGCATACCCACCGCCAGAATTGTTCATCAACTGGCCGTCAAGCATGGCGTCGACATGCCGATCACAGAGCAAACGTACCGGATTTTGTACGAGGATTTGTCTCCGACGGATGCCGTAACCAATTTGCTACTGCGCGATCCCAAGCCGGAAACAGCCAGTCTCGCTGGCTAAGCACGCATCCCACACGAACGGACGGTAATCTCCTGCGGCAAAACCGGTCGACGGGCTGGGGGTTACTTGGAACTGCCGGCGGGCATAGTCAATCGCCCACAAAAAAGGGGCCCGAAGGCCCCTTTTTTTCTATCGGAAGAGCTAGCTTAGAAGCCCAGACCGATATAACCGCCGACCTGCAGGCCGTTGGTCGTGGTAGAACTCAGCACGGTATTGCCGTCTGCGGTCTTTGCACTGTACTGAAGGTCGCCACCGCCGAATTCATAGCGGAAGTCGGTACCCAACCACAGCTCTTTCCAGATGCGGTATTCAACACCGGTGCCAAGCATCAGGGCCGGGTTGAGTACGGTTACACCGCTTGAGGGCGGGCTAACCACCTGAAGAGCCAGACCGAAGGGGATAATCCAGGGACGGAGATTGTTCTCCATCAGGTTGAACTTCAGCTTCGGCGACGCAGACAGGGTGAACATGGTGACCTGGTTGGTTACGCTGACGGCACCATTCGTGAATGCACTCACCAGACCATTCTGGGCGGTACCATAGTTCTGATACTGGAACATAAGTTCGGCATCCAGAGCCATCAGATCGGTTGCGCCCCAGAGATCATCAGTCACACGGTAATCAAAACCAGCACCCACGTACCAACCATCCTGGTTGTAGTCGCCCTGGCCGTTGTTCAGAGCTGCACTATTCGTAAGCAATTCGTTGCTACGCTTCTGAGCCAGCTGCGCGAAACCGCCACGGAAGAATACCAGGTTGTTCTTGGCGTTTTCCTTGGCCGCTTCTTCAGCAACCTGCGTTTCCAGCTGCTGCTGCTTGGCAGCGACTTCAGCGTCTGCAGTCTTCTGCGCGCTCAACTGGGTACGCAGTTCAGCAACTTCATTTTCGAGGTTGGTGACACGTGCGTCTTCAGCCGAAATAGCGCGACGCTCGGCACGAACCTGACGTTCAATTGTGCTGGTGCTGGGTGCTTTTGCCTTCTTGTGGGTCGTGGCCATTGCTTCCTGGGATGCCATGCCAGCCAGGGCTACGGTAGCACCGATGACTGCCGACAGGCCGGCGGTATTCTTGATCATTTTCATTTTCCGGGTCTCCTTAATTATAGGTTTTTAGGAGTGAGTGGTCAGTTGCGTGATGGCAACAAATAGTTGCGCAGCGGATGAATAATACCAAAAGCAAATTGAATTACAACATGGCCGCAACACTTTTACGGATGTTTATCATGATTAAAGGCAGCAACCGGATTCCTGCCCCGAAGCCGGGACAGGACTTGTCGTATATGGCCCCAGAAATGCAACATGTCCGAACCATAACGCTGTTGCGCACCAACAACGCAGTGGCCGTTTGGCGCTCTTTTCAGGTTATAATCGCCGCCTTTAATTGCGTCCGGCCCGGCGCATCCACCGGGACAGCAGGACTGACCGAGCCCCATGCGTTGACGGCAGGCGGCCCCTCGCTGCCTGCGCCTGCCACACCATCACCTAACAACACATCACCCAGAGGTACAGACATATGGCGGTAAAGAATCGCTTGCATCGCAGCGAACTGGCAGTTCCAGGCAGCAACAAGCGCATGCTCGAGAAAGCTCCCGATTCCGGCGCCGATATGGTTTTCCTTGATCTCGAAGATGCCGTAGCGCCCGATGACAAGGCGCAGGCCCGCGAGAACATCATCGAAGCCCTCAAAATCTACGACTGGTCCAAGTGCGCCGTATCCATCCGCATGAATGGACTGGACACCCACTACGCCTACCGCGACCTGGTGGATATCGTCGAAACCTGCGGCGACAAGCTCGACACCATCCTGATCCCGAAGGTTGGCAGTGCCGCTGATGTCTACTTCGTTGCCACCCTGCTCTCGCAGATTGAAGCCTATAAAGGCTACAAGCCAATCAACATCCACGTCCTGATCGAAACCGCAATGGGCATGGCCAATGTCGAGGACATCGCCCGCGCCTGCCCTGAGCGCATGGAAGCCATGGTGTTCGGCGTAGCCGACTATGCCGCATCCGTACGTGCCCGCACCACCCAGATCGGCGGTGCAAATCCCGACTACGGGATGCTCACCGATCCCGATGAAAGCAGCGCCCGCCAGTATCATTGGGGTGATCAATGGCATTACGCCATCTCCCGAATGGCAGCTGCCTGCCGCGCCTACGGTTTGCGGCCCATTGACGGACCCTTCGGCGATTTCAGCGACCCCGACGGCTACAAAGCTGCCGCTCGCCGGGCAGCTGCGCTGGGTTGCGAGGGCAAATGGGCCATCCATCCGTCCCAGGTCGCTCTGGCGAATGAAGTCTTCACCCCCACCAGCAAGGAGGTCGACCGCGCCCGCCGGATTCTGGTCGAAATGGAAAAGGCCGCGAAAGAAGGCAAAGGCGCCGTGTCGCTTGATGGCCGGCTGATTGACGCCGCATCCATCCGCATGGCAGAAAACGTGGTGACCCAGATTGAGCAAATCGAAGCGCGTCAGGCCTGATCGCTATAACCCTGCTGACTGATTGTTATTGAAGAGGTAATACACCGAGTGAACATTCATGAATACCAGGCAAAGGAACTGCTCCAAACCTATGGCGTTCCGGTTCCGGCCGGCGGCGTAGCCTTCAACCCTACCCAGGCCCGTCAGGCTGCGGAAGAAATCGGCGGTAACCGCTGGGTCGTCAAGGCCCAGATTCATGCCGGCGGCCGTGGCAAGGCGGGCGGCGTCAAAGTTGTCGAGTCGCTAGAAGAGGTCAAGAAAGCTGCGGATGTCATGCTGGGCACCCGCCTGGTAACGCATCAGACCGGACCCGAAGGCTCCATCGTCCAGCGCATCTGGGTCGAGCAGGCCAGTCAGATCAAGCAGGAGTTCTACCTGGGCTTCGTGATAGACCGCGGCACCCAGCGCATAACGGTTGTCGCCTCCAGTGCCGGCGGAATGGATATCGAGGAGGTTGCCAAAACCACGCCCGAGAAGATCATCAAGGAGGTCATCGACCCCGCCATCGGCCTTCGGGATTTTCAGTGCCGCAAGGTGGCGACTGCGATAGGCCTCAAGGGCAAACTGATGCCGCAGGCGGTCAAACTGATGAAGGCCATCTACCGTTGCATGCGCGACAAGGATGCACTGCAGGCCGAAATCAACCCGCTGGCGGTAGTCGGCAGCGAAGACGGTGAAAAGCTGATGGTCTTGGACGCCAAGTTCAACTTTGATGACAACGCCCTCTACCGGCAAAAAACCATCACCGATATGCGCGATCTGGCTGAAGAAGACCCCAAGGAGGTCGAAGCCTCAGGCCACGGACTCAACTACATAGCGCTTGACGGCAACATTGGCTGCATCGTCAACGGCGCCGGTCTCGCGATGGCATCACTGGATGCGATCACCCTGCACGGTGGCCGCCCTGCCAATTTCCTTGATGTCGGTGGCGGCGCATCGCCTGAAAAGGTGACCAATGCCTGCCGCATCGTCCTCGAAGACCCGAACGTCAAGTGCATCCTGGTCAACATCTTCGCCGGCATCAACCGCTGCGACTGGATCGCCAAAGGCCTGATCCAGGCCTGCGAAAGCCTCAAAATCAAGGTACCTCTGATCGTACGGCTGGCCGGCACTAATGTCGAAGAAGGCCGCAAGATCCTGGCCGAATCGGGGCTGGCCTTCATCACCGCTGAAAATCTGGATACTGCGGCAGCCAAGGCCGTTGCCATCGTCAAGGGGTAAGCCGCAATGAGCGTATTTGTAAACAAGGACTCCAAAGTCATCTTCCAGGGATTCACCGGCGAACACGCCACTTTCCACGCGCAAGATGCCATTAACATGGGCACCCAGGTGGTCGGCGGCGTGACCCCCGGCAAGGGCGGCACCACTCATCTCGGTCTGCCGGTGTTCGATACCGTCGCCGAAGCCGTCGCCGCCACCGGTGCCGACGTATCCGCCGTGTTCGTCCCCCCGCCCTTCAACGTCGATGCACTGATGGAGGCGATTGATGCCGGCATCAAGGTGGCCATCACCATCGCCGACGGCATCCCGATCTACGACATGATCCGGCTGCAGCGATACCGCGTCGGCAAGGACGCCATCATTATCGGCCCCAACACCCCCGGCATCATCACGCCGGGCGAGTGCAAGGTCGGCATCATGCCGTCCCACATATACAAGAAGGGTAATGTTGGCATCGTCTCCCGCTCCGGCACGCTCAATTACGAAGCGACCGAGCAGATGGCAGACCTCGGACTCGGGATCACCACATCCGTCGGGATTGGCGGCGACCCGGTCAACGGAACCGACTTTGTAACGGTATTGCGCGCTTTCGAAGCCGACCCTGAAACCGAAGTCGTCGTGATGATCGGTGAAATCGGTGGGCCACAGGAAGTCGCCGCCGCACGCTGGGCCAAAGACAATATGAGCAAACCGCTCATCGGCTTTGTCGCCGGCGTTGCCGCTCCTGCAGGGCGCCGGATGGGTCATGCCGGTGCCATTATCGCCAGCGAAGCCGATACCGCCAGCGCCAAGATGGATGCCATCGAACAGCTGGGTCATTATGTTGCCCGTAATCCGGCCCATATAGGTCAGACGGTACTGCGTGCCATGCAGGAACGGGGCATCGCGATCCGCTAGCGAAGCGCCCTCCCGCTACAATGCGGGATCATGCCGCACCAAGGGCCGCTGAAACCGGGTTTCAGCGGCCTTTTCATATTTCACACCACCTTGCCAAAGAGAACGACCCGCCATGCGTGATATCACTGCGCCTGACCTCCAACTCAGACTGAACCAGCCAGATGCCCCCTTGCTGCTGGACGTGCGCGAGCCGCACGAATACGCCTATGCCAGCATCACCGATAGCCGCAACATCCCGATGAACAGCGTGCCCAGCCAGCTCGATCAACTGGACGCCGAGCGCGAGATCGTCGTGATCTGCCATCACGGCATACGCAGCCGCAGGGTCGGCGAGTATCTCGAAAATCAGGGCTACCCGAACATCATCAACCTGACCGGTGGTATTGATGCCTGGGCCGCCCAGGTCGATCAGGCCATGCCGAGATACTAAAGCGTGATCAGCGTGATTCAGCGGGTCAGCCGCGCCGAGGTGCACGTGGCGGGTGAAAGCGTAGGCCGGATAGATCAGGGCCTTCTGACGTTGGTTGCCGTCGAGAAAGGTGACAGCGAAACCGAAGCCGTTCGGCTGGCGGAACGCCTGTTGGGTTACCGCATCTTTAGCGACGAGGCCGGCAAAATGAACCTTGCGCTACGCGATATCGGCGGCAGTATCCTGCTGGTCTCCCAGTTCACTCTCGCGGCCGATACCCACAAGGGCCTGCGTCCAAGTTTCACTCCAGCAGCCGACCCGGAAACCGGCCGCCGTCTGTTCGATACCCTGGTGGACGCAGTCCGGGCCCGCCACCCCAGCGTCGCGACCGGCCGCTTCGGCGCCGACATGCAGGTGTCGCTGGTTAACGACGGGCCCGTCACCTTCATCGTGCGAGTGCCGCCTCCGGCTGACCCGGCGAGCGTCTGATGCAGATCTGCCCTACGCGCGGAGCGGTCCGCTAGCCACCACACTTGTAGGCTTTACCTATCAAGGTGGAATTGGCCGTACCGCCGGCCAGTTCATGCTGGGCGTTGTGCTGCTGCTGGATCAGCACCGTAGTCCCACCTCGTTTATACGCCTCGTTTTTAATGGCGTTCCTGGCGCCCATCATCAGGTTTTCGTTGGGCGTGAAGCCGCCCGTAAAGCGGTTTCCCTGACTCCCCACAACCTCACCCAAGTAAGTGCATTTTTTAGTCTCCTTAGGCGACGTTACCAGTTCGACCGATTCCGCCCCCTGGTTCAGGGGATGAGCCGCGCATGCGGTCAGAAGCAGTGCAACAACAGACAAAACCCACGTTTTCATGATCTCCTCCAGACGATAGTAGTGGTGTTGACATCCCCCGGCCTGAAGGCCGGCGATTCCTACGGCGCTCAAGCGTGGCATGGAGCCACCCTTGAGTCGCCTCAGTGGGTTCCTGCCGCTGACGGCAGTACCGCACCGTTCACTTCACAGGCGAACCGGCGCGGGCCCCCCTTAAAACATTTTCGCGCCGACCCGATCGGCGTTTTCCTCGAAACCGCACGCAATAGACTTGAACAGCGCCTGTGTCAGGCGGTTTGCCACTAACACATGATTGCAGCCTGGGCCTAGGCTAGTACGGTGACACCAGATCCGGCCGGCTCATGATCTGATCCATTATCACCCCGAGTACCGTCGCCGCCGCTTCGTCCAGCTCCAGACTCTCCGGCAGGTCGATCTCGAAGGTCTCCCCCGGCAGGCATTCCGTCATCAACTCCATCGCCAACTTCGGCATTTCCATCAGTTTTACTATCAGTAACTGAGGTTCCAGCAGCGTCGGCGTTTCCAGTAATCCCTGGTCCAACGCTTCCAGAATCATGGTCAGCGCCGC
>JBILXN010000045.1:0-13913 GCA_044378425.1 Methylococcaceae bacterium | reverse complement strand
TTACGCGTGAGTAGACGCGTTGGCTCCATCGCACGTGACCCAAGCCATTTTGTGTTTAAAATGCAGCAGGCACCTTGACGAAAGAACAAGAGAAAGTGCAGGGTGCGTTTATCCGAAGGTCGTGGTTAAAGCGGTGTAGCACGTTGGTACAGATGCCAGAGACAAGTTCCATCTCGTCTAACTACCCAGCCCGCATTGGCTGGTCGCTGTGGTCGCCAATACACTCCATCTCGGTTAGCCGAGCATTCGCCTTCAGATAGTCAATCTTGATCAAGTACTCGTTAATAGGCGCGTTTGACACTATTGATTCCTCTCAGAATATTGAGAGGAAAATGTGAAATATCCTACATCGGGCCGGTCCGATCCGCCGGACCGGTCGCTATCACTCCCCGCCCTATCTAAAGGACGGGTTCACTCGCGAGGTATCAGATGACTTTTTTCTCCAATACTTGGAAAAATATGAAGGAATGGGTAAGCGACTGGAGTAGTAATGATATTCTCGATCGCCACCTGGAGAACATTGCCAATAAGCAACGGGCACCAGTCGTAAAGGGGCATTATGATGTTGGAAAAGGTCCCGTTACCCCCCAGGAAAAACTCAATAGCCTTATGTTTTCGGGTATTGACTACAAGGGCCAGGCTCAGCACCTCTTTGACACGACCGGTTACGGTGCCGGAGTTAATGCGAGCCTTGACTTGGCAAAGATGTTTGTCCCCCCTCCGGCGAGTCTATTTGTAACGGCTTCTGTGTCGGGCAATGTGGGTGTCAAGAAGGCACAACAACGATTCATTTTCGTATCGCATCACGGGAATCGAGATGAGTTTCTTACTGCACCCAGCACTGCTGAAAACCTGCCTATAGCACTTTGCAAGATGGAGGGTAGTTGGAAGAATGTAAAAGCAGGTATTGCCGTAACGGCTGGCGCCAAATTCGATACGTCTTCCATCACACCCATCACGATCAGTGATGTGGAAGCATTCAATTTCGGTATTAGCCTCACCGCCAAAGCCGAAGCCAATTGCGAGGGGGTTTGGGTTGCTGTGACAGACCCGGATCCGTGGTTTATTCCCAAGGAGGGGGCGATGCATAACCTATCCGAGTGGTTCAATGCGGTTATGCCACACCAAAAGACGGATACAAGTCTAAGCGTGAATCACTCCTGCTATCTCACATGGTTCGTACAGGGTAAAGATGCTGGTCTCGGCTTGGATGCCAAGGCAACCGCTACAACCGCATTTTCAGCCGGAAAGATCAATGGTGATACGGCAGGCCCGGGGGGAACCTTTACTTTTGCAGCCAAGTTGCCCAGTATCAAATGGACGAGTAAAACTTCGTCATATCGTATCAACCTGCCTACCCAGGTCACGGCGGTCAATATGTCGCAGGAGTCGCGCATAGTCTACAAGCAGACCGGTGGCCAATTATTATCTCTCGCCCTTGATTTCGAGATTGGGCCGGCGACCATCAAAAATGGCAATCCTAAACTGGTCGATCCTCAAAGTTTTGCTCCAGGTCTGAGCCAGAAAATTAATCCGGATTCGGGACTGGCTCAATCCCGAATATTCGACAACCCCAACGCAAAAGCTTCAAGTGCATCGGTCTCGGAAACTGTTGGCCCCAATGATCTCGAACTCTACAAAAGTGAAAACTTCAAGGCTACCTTGACTTCCAAAAGTCTCAAAGTGGGCCTTTTTGAGGATAAATTCAAAAAAATTGAGAAGAAATGGGAGACGGTCAACTCCATGGGGTATGAAATGGGCATTGCCTATTGGTCACCAGGGAAAACCAATTCCTCTAAAACAAATCTTCTAGAAGGGAGTGGACTTATTCTTGGACAAAGCCTGACGCTGGCAAGCCTCATCAAAGTATGGGCTAACAGAGAGCAATGTGAGGCTTATCTCGGTCAGAGGTTGGGTTTACCTGATGTGCAAACCATCCTCCAAAAAACAAAAGAACTGGTGACGCAGGAAGAAGGCCATAACCGGGGCCTTCGTGTTCCCTCTCAAATGCCGTCCTACGACAACTGGTATGCATCGACGGAAACAGGCGAATGGCGGCGGAAAATAAGCCCAGCGGATGATGCGGTAAAGGCTTTCTGGAAGCACATCGAAAAGAATAACTGGGCAGATCCTAGCGCGACCCTGCAACGTTTATCTAAGGCTGCGGGTACAGATGCGGTCGCTACTCGAAAGTTTGTTGGAACTGCACTGGACGAACTGAAGACCCGGGGCATCCTTTACACGAATATCTTGGCGGCTTTGAATGGCTGGATTGCTGCCAGAGGAAGTCAATTGGATGCTGAAAGAAACGGACGCTGGCCTGGCGTGTACAGTATGGGGAAAATTTGTGAGGAATATCTGTTACAGGCTGATCTTATCGCCTCACAGATAGATGTGCTTTACGAAGCATTGGAGTCCCATCAAATCAGAGATGGGCTCAAGACCTCATTACAAATCAAAGAAGTCGAATTGAATGCCCTTCTGGAAGATCAGCACTTCAAGGAAATAGTTATGGACCTGGTTGGAAAGGACAAGAAGGAAGTCCCTGGAGCTTTTTTGATTGAAGCTGCACACAAACTAAAGTCACCCCAGATAGTAAGCGTAGCTTTCCGTCCAGAAACCAGTCGGGGCGATATTCAGGACAGTTACACCGATATCATCCAAAAGGCAGATAAGCAGCTACAGTCTGTCAGTGTCCGCTATCGTAAGGTCGATACACTGAGTTCGGATCGCTCATTCAAGCTTGGTGTTAACTTGGGAGCGGCCACGTTTGGATTCAGCCTCGACAGAGTCCTCCAGGCAGGCAATGAAGGGAGCTTTATGATCTGTACTAAGTGGTTCAACGATTATCAGGAATACAATGCCGCTTCTGGTTGGCCGAAGAAGACTGTGCCCATGCCGATTATCTTGTCATGATTCACGGCACAGGTACCCTCTGAGATCGTGATCACCACTTTTCGGTGATACTGAGCAATCGGCGGATGAGAAGGCTCTACGCAAACAACATCAGTCGCTATCGATGTGAAGCAATCCTGCCCCTGTTGCAAAGAGTAGAGAAAGCCCGACCAGGATGACATCAGTGAACTGGAGCGGACATTAAAAAATCAGGTTGGGGAGGCCGGTGAAAAAATGGGGCGCAACCCCAGAACGCCCTCATGCCATTGTCGTTACGACTGCCGCAGTGATCGATCGCAAAGGCGCCCTGCAGGCCATGGGTCGCGGCAAGAGCAGTCTGGACGAAATGCACAGCGCACGGGCTGATAGCGACAGTGTGCGGGTAATTCTGGACGAGGCAGTTATGGTGCCAATCGCCAAACGCAGTGAGTTGCCCACATTTGCGGTCATCCCCAAACGGTGAGGGGTCGAACGCCGTTTTGCAGGGCTGAGGAAAAATTGACGCTTATGGCAGAACGGCAAACGTTGGCTCACTACTCGCCCGCACTTCATTTACTTGGCCTTTCTGGCAATGCCGCTCAGAAAATCGTGAACAGGTTCTAAGCGACCGTGAATACCTTTTCCTACCGTTACGCCCAACTAAGAGTCTGGGCTTTCCTCAGTTTGCTGCTGATGGTACTGGTGCTTCTGGGAGGGATGATCTGGCGAAACTTCGAGCGTTTCGAAACCATGCGGGCCTATGTTGTTTATGCCCATCGAATACAGGAAGTGGCAACCGATATTCAGGCCGCTCTCACCGATTATTTCGTTTACCAAAATCGGCAGTTGCAGGCCCAGAGGCTGTCCAGCCTGACCCGGGAAATCAGCGGGCTGGCCAGAAATGATCATCATGTTGCTCCCGATACGCCGCGAAAACTGCTTGAGTTACATGAGACCATTCTCGCCCTGACTCATAGCGAGGCGAACTCGGAACAGCAGGAAGCCCGTCTGCTGCAGGCCCTCACCATCACCAGCGCCATGATGGATGCCGAAACCCTCAGGCGGGAAGGCTTGATGCAGGATATCGGCGAATCCACCCGCACCGAGGTCATTTTAGTATTCGCCACGGTCGGCGCCCTGCTGTTGCTGGTGGGATTTTTTCTTCGTTTTCGCATACTGGCGCCGCTAAACGATCTCAAGCAACTGCTAGTGCGATTGGCGGGTGAAGATTACAGGCCCATTGCCGCTGAACGGATTGATCCCCTGCTGCTGCCTGTATTCAAAAGCTACAACGAGATGGTCGCTCATCTCGCCGAATTGGAGGAAGACAAGCGCCACTATGCCGAATCGTTAGAGGAAAGAGTGCGGTCCGCCACCAGGGCTCTCCTGGAGCAACAGGCCAACCTTTCCCGTAGCGAGCGACTGGCGGCCGTGGGTGAGCTTGCGGCAGGGATCGCGCATGAGTTGCGAAATCCGCTGGCCGGCATTCAGATGAGCTGCACCAATCTTCGCAGTGAAGTCACCGATTCGGAACAGGCCGAACGGGTATCGCTGATCATCAGTGAACTCCAGCGCATGGCGCGACTGCTCAACGAGTTGCTGGACCTGAGCAAGCATACGCCGGCACCCACCAGTGAATTCGACCTGCCAGCCATGATCCGGGAACTGGTGACCCTCACCCGCTACCAGATCCAGCCTGAAATACAGGTGACCGTGACTGCGCCCGACCACTTGCTGTGTCAGCTACCGGAGAGTCGCATTCGCCAATGCCTGCTCAACCTGATACTAAACGCTGCCCAGGCACTGGGAACCGGGCGGGGGCATATCCACATCGGGGTCAGGCTGGAAAATGATCACATCATTCTGGCGGTTTGCGACGATGGCCCCGGGTTCCCAAAAGAACTGCTCGACAAAGGTATCAGGCCCTTCGTGACCGGAAAGCCGGGGGGGACCGGGCTGGGGCTGGCGATGGTGCAACGATTTGTGCGTGAACTGGGTGGCCAGTTATCGCTGCTGCGCAATCAAACCCGGGGTGCGCGCGTACAACTGACCCTGCCCACCCGCTATTGCTGATAAGTTGAACCTGGGGCGGGTGATGACACCTGTCAATTAGAGGATACAATCGCAGCATGAGACATTCATCAGGCAGGTCCACAGCGCAGATTCACCGCGGACGTCGTATCCTTCCGCAACAGCACTTGTCATGGTTGAAATCGGCGTGGCTGGGCCTTGCGATGGCGCTGTCGTGTTGGAGCTGCTCTCTCATAGAAACGACGGTTGATCTGCCACTGCAAGCGGTTAAAGCAATACTCCCGGGAGGGACCGAGGTTGATCCGGTTGATTTGCAGGAAGAACTGCTTCGCTTTGCCGACCACTTTGTCGCCTCCACCTCATCCGCAGCCGAAAAGCTGGAAAGAGATGGCAAACCCATCGAGCATTTCGAGCTGATTCAGATCAAGGTCAAACTCGCCTCGGAAATCCTCTCAATGGCGACGGGCGCTAATTCCATCGGTAATCTGGTCGATATGGTCGTTCTGGCCGGTTCTGCCCGCTCCCGGGTTGAGGATTTTTGGCAACCCAAGGTCTATGGCGATTCTGCCTATCCCCTGCTCAATGTCCTCAAGGAACGCGAACGTCAGATCTGGCAGGTCGCCAGGGATGTTTTGGCCCCGGCCCAGCAAGCCGAACTCAAGGACGCCATGGAACAGTGGCGCAAGGAGCACAAGAATTCGACAGCCGATGACCTTGATGCCTTTGCCAGCCTGTCGCTGGTCAACGAAGTGATCAAATCCAGCAACAAGAGCCGTCCATCGGACTCAATGCTACCGTCCAGTGTCTTTGCACTGCTGGATATGGACCCTCTGGCGGGTCTTGATCCTGCCACCCGTGAACTCACCGAAACCCGGCTATTTGCCGAACGTGCTCTCTTCATCGGTCAGCGAATGCCCCAGCTTATAGAGTGGCAGATGGAACTGATGGCAACGCGTGCTAGCAGCAATCCGGAAATCAAAAAACTGGTCAGCGGAACCACTACGCTGGCTACGGCGGGTGATCGGATCAGCAAATCCGTCGAGCAATTCCCGCAGTTGATCAGCTCGGAACGGGAAAAGCTGCTGGCAGCCATCAGGTCAGAAAAACAGGCATTGGCTGATCTCTCCCGCCAGTTCAGTCAGACGCTGGGCGAAGGTTCCAGGATGGCTGCTTCGACGGATCAGGCCCTTAACTCTTTCCAGAAGATTCTTTCTACTCTGGAAAAGTGGCCGAGCGGTGACCCCGCTTCCCCGCCGTTCAACATCAAGGATTACGCCGAGACGGCGTCCGAGATCGCGCGCATGTCGGCGGAGCTTCATAGCACGCTGGCGGCTGTGCAGCCGCTGTTTGAACCGGACAATTACGCAAAACTGGAAGCGATTACCGACCGCCTGGCCCTCAACTTACGGCAGCAGGGCGATGCACTGATTGATCGGGCATTGCTGCGGGTCATGCTGGTGGTGGCTGTCAGTTGTCTGCTGATTTTGCTGACAGCCCTGCTCTACCGGTACCTGAGTGTGCGGCTGCTCAGGAAGGCATGATATGAGTCCCTTGCTACCCGCCTGTCTTGCCGCTGGAGCTCATCATCAAACCCGCGTTTATTACCTAGCCAAGTCTTCTCTCTCACTTCTCAGGATATCGCCATGCAACCCAAATTTTTGAAGCTGGCCCTGGTGGGCCTGATTATCGTCGGCATAATGGTGCCGCTTTATGTCCAGTTTCCAGATGCGTTTACCCACCCCGACAGCCGTCAGGAAAACCTGCCCGCAGCACCTGCCGCCGAGGGTCAGGCGATGTATCGCGGGCATCAGGACCATCAACCAGACTCCTTGAGAGGGCTTCCCAACTTCGCCGATATCGCTGCGGAAAGCGGACCCGCCGTGGTTAATATCAGCGCTGGCGATAAGGTGAAAACCAACACCAAAGAACGCAAGAAGAAGGCGAGGCCAGGGACCGGCGATCCCTTTGCGCCATTTTTTGGTCCGCAAACCCCGCCAGAGAACGAAAAGCCAGCGGGTGGCATGGGTTCCGGATTCATCATCGATACCGATGGCTTGATCCTGACCAACGCCCATGTCATTGAAGGGGCGACGGCACTGACCGTAAAACTGGCTGATCGGCGGGAATTCGTGGCCACATTGGTCGGGATGGACAAACTGACAGATACCGCTGTACTCCGGATAGATGCCCACCACCTTCCCGCCGTGCGTATCGGTGACCCAGCCAAAAGCCGGGTCGGTGACTGGGCTCTGGCGATTGGTTCCCCTTTCGGTTTCGAAAATACCGTGACTGCCGGCATCATTTCAGCCAAATCGCGTTCACTTCCCGAAGAAGGCTACATTCCTTTCATACAGAGCGATGTCGCCCTCAATCCGGGTAACTCCGGCGGTCCCCTGCTCAATACCCAGGGCGAGGTGATCGGCATCAATTCGCAGATTTATAGCCGTTCGGGAGGTTATCAGGGCCTGTCATTCGCCATCCCGATTGATGTCGCGCTCAATGTGGAGGAACAACTGATCCAAACGGGGAGAGTGAGCCGCGGTCGGCTCGGTATTGGTGTTCAGGAACTGACGCAGGCGCTGGCAGAATCTTTTGGTCTCGACAAGCCCGATGGGGCCCTGGTCGGCATGGTGCCGCCCGATGGTCCCGGCGACAAGGCGGGCCTGAAAGCGGGTGACGTCATCCTGGCTCTCAATGGCCATCCTGTCGTTGATTCGCGCGAATTACCGCCAAGGGTCGCCGCGCTCAAACCGGGGGCGGATGCCCTCCTCACTATTTGGCGTGATCGGCAGAAAATGGAGATTCTGCTGGAAGTCGCAGAACTGGACGAAAAAGCAGCACCGCCGACAGCGCCTGTACAGGAAAAGGCTACTGAATCCCGTCTGGGCATTAGCGGCCGACCGCTGACCGCTGCTGAGCGCCGGTCTCGCCATCTGCAAAGCGGCGGAATTCTGGTTCAGAAAGTAATGGGGCCTGCCGCTGTAGCCGGCATCAGGCCTGGCGACATCGTCCTCAGTGTTAGCGGTAAATCAGAGAGCATTGAAACACTGGAACAACTGCAGGAACTGTCCCGATCGGCAGGTCGCCACATTGCATTGCTGATACTCCGCGGCGAAGGAACCCAGTTCATCCCCGTTCCTCTCGACTGAGCCGCAACCCCCCTGGATGCCACCGTCCGGTCAGTCAGTACCGGACGGTTTCGGCGTCTGTATCAATACCCCTGAAGCCTGTGCAAAAGATGTGGCAAAGTGTGGCCATCGGGCGGCTTCATTTTTTACGCACAGATCATTAGCAGTTAAGCCGTCATTTATCCACACGTTTTACATCCCTCAAGGCACTGATTCCTTGACGGTAAATGGGGTATTACACAGTAATCGTGTCCGCTAATAACAAAAATAAGTTAAATTTTATTTTAATTTTTATAGCCTGAC
The DNA here is from genome assembly GCA_044378425.1 of Methylococcaceae bacterium. Classification (GTDB taxonomy): domain Bacteria; phylum Pseudomonadota; class Gammaproteobacteria; order Methylococcales; family Methylococcaceae; genus UBA6136. The sequence continues at coordinate 5,577 of JBILXN010000045.1, read as the reverse complement.
CGATTGCGGATTCGGCTGGACCCTTTTGAGAGTGACCCACAATGAGCGCAACTGGCATACACCACACCTCTCTGGTCGTCAGCGACCTGAATCAGTCCCGCCTGTTTTACGAGAATATTCTCGGACTCAAGATCAGCCCCCTACGCCCTGATAAGCCTTTCCCGGGCGTCTGGTATGACGTGGGCGGGCAACAGATTCATCTTTTGCTCTGTCCTGAGGCGCAGCAGCCATCGATTGATGCGGTGTACCCCGGCATGCAGAGACACGTCGCCCTTCAAGTAGCCGATGTGGATGAAATGAAAGCCCGGCTTGATGCCGCCGCCATACCGTACGTCGCCAGTCGCTCAGGCCGTCCTGTGGTGTTCTGCAAAGATTCGGATGGCAACTGCTTTGAACTGATCGGGGGATAATCGTAAATGCAACCGCAGCCGGGGCATCCGCCATCCCCCGACGAATCAACAGCCGACTCTTAACCCTCACGGCCTGGCCCCGGATCCATCCCCCCTTTATCGCTCTCCCTACCCCGTTAAGCTGGGCGTTAGACCCCAGCCTGTATAACTAGGGCTGTAGCCTGTGTATAAAACCTATCGACATGCGCTCGAACGGATTGGGTGTATTTTTTCCACAGGATGCAACGGTGACCCCATGGGTCTTGTCCACAGCTAGTAAAAAATACAAAACTATGATTTATATTAAAAAATAGAGGTTTTCAACAGAAAACAGTGCCGTAATAATCAACATAAATAAGATCTTTATTTTATTTTTTATTATGAGTAACCGAATTAAGCGCGTATGCAAATTTGTCCGGCAAGCACAGCACCAACGGAGCCCACATGAACATTCCACCGAAAAACCAATGGATTGCGACGGCCAGTAGCGGTGATCCATGTTCAGCCTTTGATCAGTCCTATTCGACCCAGTGGATATCTGCCCGGGGAGAAGCGCCATGGATAGACATTGATCTGGGTAAGCTCGTAACGCTGGGCGGACTGGAGATTTACTGGGGCAGACAGTTCACCGAGAGCTACAGTGTTGAAGCGTCGTCGGATGGCAAAAACTGGAGGCCGCTGTGCGCTACTCATCATGGCGAAGGTGGGCAAAACGTGTTTGCCTTTCCGCCAACCGAGGCGCGCTTTCTACGCTGGAGTTGCAGCCAGCTGGGGCCGGAGCAGTGGGTTGAGTTGGTCGAAATCAATCTCTATTCCCCGGAAGACGGCGCTTCTGTAAGGGAAAAAGGCCGGATAGCGGTGCTCGGACAGGCCCCGATCACATTGCCGGTCGGGGAGAGCATCACCGTAGACTTTGGTTACCAGCGCTCACCCTTGGGTGTGCTGGTGCGGTGGGGGCAGACTTTTGGTACGGTATTTTCAGTCCATCTGTCAGACGATGGCGAGAGTTTCCGCGAGTTGGGCCGCATCACTACCGGCAACGGTGACTACGACAGCTTCTACTGGCGGATCACCACCAGTCGCTATCTGCGCTTGACATTGCACGAGGCCAGCAGCCCGGCAGGCGCTGTCATTGAGGAACTCAAACTTCGCATTCTGAACAAGGATCGAATGCCCATAGGCCAACTGGAACGGGCTGCACAGGCCGGGCGTCGTGATCTTTGTCCGCAATCCCTGCTGGGCCGGCAACTTTACTGGACGGTGCTAGGCGAAATTCACGGGGGTGAAGAAGCCCTGTTCGATGAATACGGTAATCTCGAACCACGTTCAGGAGCCGGTCAGTTCAGCCATCTGCTGCGACTGGATGGTGTGTTGCAGGCAGCACCCGGAGCGGATAACGTCACGCAAAGCTTGGCCGAGGGTGCGCTGCCCATACCTACGGTGAAGTGGTGTTCCGAAGGCATGGCCGTTGAGGTTACGGCCCTGGCGCATCACGGTGCAGCGAATGTGTGCTACAAGCTCAGTAACCCAACAGCGAGCGAAATTAAGCCAGTGTTGGTGCTGGCGCTGCGACCGGTTCAGATCAACCCCTATTGGCAACATGGCGGACAGGCCATCATCAATGCCATCGAGTATCAGCCCGAAACCCAGCAGTTGTGGGTGAATGACGTTTGCTACGCCGGATTTTCCAGCTCACCCGACAGCGTGACCCTTGTCGAATTTGCCGATGGCGATGTTATCAGTCAGATAGAGCATGGCCCACTCACCACCGACCATGGTCTGCGGTCCAGCTCCGGTTTGCTGAGTGCGGCTTTTGAGTTCGGGTTTACGCTGGCACCGGGCGAAAGTGCCACCCTGGTGGTATCGGCGCCGCTGCGGGAAGGTGTCCTGCCCAATCCGACGGGCGATTTTTCCGCACTAAAGGGGGCCGTCTGCAAAAACTGGCGGGAGAAGCTCGGGCCCCGCAGAATCACGCTGGGCGATAGCGAGATCAGCGATACGGTCGAAGCCCAGACGGGCCTCATTCTGGTCAATGCCACCCGCTACGCCTTCAAACCGGGACCCCGCAATTACGACCGCACCTGGATACGCGATGGTGCGTCACAGGCATTGGCCCTGCTCTATGCCGGCCTGACTGAAGAGGCGAGGCGCTACGTGCTGTGGTATGCCGAGCGTATCTACCCCAGTGGACTGGTGCCACCGATTCTCAACCCGGATGGCAGCATCAATCGGGGTTACGGTAGCGATATCGAGTTTGATGCCCAGGGTGAATTTGTGCTGATTGCCGCTGACACGTATCGACTCACGCGCGACAGGGATTTTCTCAAAGCCATTTTTGAGCCGGTCGTGAGGGCTACTCGCTTCATCGAGGTGCTCTGCGCGCGCACTCAAGCCATCCATGAACCGGAAAGCCGGTTTTATGGCCTGGTGGCGCCCTCAATCAGCCACGAGGGCTATAACAAGCCTTCCTACAGCTACTGGGATAATTATTTTGCCTTGAGTGCCTGGCGGAATTGCGCCTATCTTGCAACCGAGATCGGCGATCGTGCGATTGCAGACTGGGCCGGGCAACAGGGTCAGGCATTTGCCGCGAACCTAGCCCGCTCACTCCGCATGACGGACGAAGCGGTGGGGCTGGGGCTGATACCGGGGTCGGCTGACCGCGAGGATGCCGATCCGACCTCGGCGTCTATCGCCTTCGAACCCTGCCGGGTGGATGACGTGTTACCGACGGATCTCATCACACCGACTTACGACAATTACCGCACTCATCTCGACACGTTGCGGGCACCGGGTTTTGACGGTGGCTTTTCGCCTTATGAGATTCGCAATGTCAATGCCTTTGTGGCGCTGGGGCGTTACGAGGATGCCTTCCAGTTGCTGACCGATGCCCTCAGCTGGCGGCGACCCGCCGGCTGGCGTAGCTGGGCGGAAGTTGTCTGGGGTAACCCTCGGGTCGCGGAGTACATTGGTGATATGCCGCATACCTGGATTGGTGCTGAATTCGCAACTGCGATTCGCCGGATGTTGCTGCGGGAAAATGGCACTACCCTGGAACTGTTTCGCGCCGTACCGGACAGCTGGTGGGCCGGTGAGGGCATAACGCTGGATGAGTTACCCAGTTGTTTTGGTCGTGTCAGCCTCAGGGCACGCCGCGAATCGTCCCGGCTAACGGTGCAACTGAAGCTGGGCGGGCCAGCCCCCGAGCAGATAGTGATCCGCTATCCGGGGGCCCTTTCTGCCTATGCAGACGGGATCCCATGTCGTATCGAGGGCGATCTCGTCACGGCACCCCCTCTGACCACGCTGGTGATCGACTTCTAGCCGGGCAGGGCCTCTGCCCCCCTGTCATTCGGGGCAAAGGCCCTGCTTCGTATTACTCCAGCCCTGCCCTGAACTGATAGAGCCAGGTTTCGGTCAGTGCGTTGTCATTACCGCGAATGTAGAGCCGGAGTTCCACCGGCTCGTTGCCAACCGGGGTAAGGTCGAAGATGGCGCGCCAGCGACGGGTACCCGGTACCGGCTGCATAAAGGCCCCACTGACAGTGCCGCTGGACGCGGTGACGATGGGTTCAGCCTTGACGGTATCGCCCCACAGGGGATCCAGTGCCGGGCCTGCAAATTCCACTGAAAACTTGAACACGCCCCGGGGCCGTGGTTTTCCGGGCTGACCGCCGCGGCCGACACGGGTAGCGACACAGCGGGCAACCTTGGCCGGGTAGGGTTCATCACCCAGCCAGTGCAGGCGGTAGCGCATCCGGTAGGATGAGCCAGCCCGCGCAGGTTCCTGCGGTCGCCAGTAGGCCACGACATTGTCGTGGATTTCATCATCGGTCGGCAGTTCAATCAGCTGAATGGCGCCAGGACCCCAATCCCCCAGAGGTTCTACCCACAGACTGGGTCGGCGCTCGTAGTTGACGCCATCAAGATAGTCTTCAAAGTTGCGGTCGCGTTGCAGTAGACCAAAGCCCTTCGGTGTGTTGTCGGTAAAGCTTGAGGTGACGGCAAACGGCTGATTGATGAGAGGTCGCCACAACCGTTCGCCCTGCCCGTTCCAGATGGCAAGGCCATCGGAATCATGAACTTCCGGCCGCCAGTCTTCCCGCTTGCGCTTTTCGGATTCACTGAACCAGTACATCGAGGTCAGCGGAGCCAGCCCAAGACGCTTGATATCGCTGCGAACGAACAGCGCCATGTCGATTTCCTGAATCACGCCCTCGGTCCGCCGAACAGTGAAATGGTAGGCGCCGGTCAGACTGGGACTATTGAGCAGCGCGTAAATCGACACCGGGTCGCTGTCCTTGCGGCCCCCTTCGATGAAAAATTCGGTGAAGTCGGGAAATTCCTCCGGAGTAGGCTCGGCCGAATCAATGATCGCGCCTCGCGCGGACAGTCCGTACTGGTTCAGCGCGCCAATGGCCCGGAAATAGGAGGCACCCAGAAACGCCACCCAGTCCTGTGTGCGCCAGTCTTTGCGCTTGCGTGATTCCTGCAGCCTGAAGCCGGCAAAGCCGGTGTTTTCCGGCAGTTGATGGGCGATGCTGTCCTTGGGCATTGAGAAATAATCAGGGCTGTAGAGAATTTCACGCGCCTGACCTCGCTCCAGTACATGCATTTTGACCGATTTCTGGAAGAACTGGCCGACGTGGAAAAAGGTGGCCGGATACTGTGCCGGGCCATTTGCAAACAAGGCTGAATCAGGGCGGTAGCGAATATTGCCCCAGGCATCGTAGTCGATCTGCTGGACCACTTCCGGCATGGGCCGGGGTGGCGATACATACGGCATTTTGGCCATAGCCGATGCCCGTTCAATCAGGGCATCAAAAGAAAAGGCTTCGGCAGGCCCAAACCGCAGGCCTCCGCTGGGTACGTTGGTCACGGCCCCCGCCACGTTGAGAAAGGCACCTCCAAAACCCAGCAGGGAGGCGGTCTTCATGAAACTGCGTCGACTGATCTTGTTATTCATCGGATTGTCATTTCGTAAGGGATAGTGGGAATTGCCACGGTGTGCGCGGGGAAATCGTACGAAACCCGACTGGCTCTGGCAATGCCATGACACTCGGCCACGCTCAAAGCGACCCCATGGGGGGTGAGCGAGCCAGATCAGACCTGGCTGCTGTTGTGACGCAGGGAGAGAATCAGCGCCAGTATGGCAACGGGGAGTATCAGGTAGGACGCTATGGCTCCG
>JBILXN010000194.1:0-4508 GCA_044378425.1 Methylococcaceae bacterium | reverse complement strand
GGTCAGGTGGTCATCGGGACCGGTAACAGCATAACCGTGAACGGTTCTGGCGGTACCAACAATGTATTCCTGACCGATGATGCGTATCACACCATCTATGCTAAAGGTGGCACTGACACGATCCAAAATGCCGGTGCCGGTGGTGGTTGGTTCGAGGGCGGTGCAGGTAGTGATCTGTTGATCGGTGGTGCCGGTAGCGAGTGGTTGCTGGGCGGAAACGGAAACGACATCCTCAGAGGCGAGCATGGCAATGATGTTCTCTATGGCAATCAGGGTAAAGACCTCCTGGAGGGTGGTGCAGGTCAGGACGTGCTTTATGGCGGAAAAGGCAATGATGCATTGAAAGGCGGTACAGGTAACGATCTCTTGACAGGTGGTGCCGGCAAGGACATCTTCCTGTTCGAGGCGGGAAAGACTGGCAATGACAACATTACCGACTTTAAGAGAGGCGATGTCCTCGATTTGGCTAATCGTGGGGTTGAAGGCACAGACTTCAAAATCACTCAGGTGGACAAGGACACGGTTATTGACTTCACCAACGGTGACAAGATCACCCTTGAGAACGTCAGGTCCGACAAGTTGAACGAGGATGACGGTGACGGGCTCTTCCACCTCTAATCGCTAGGACTTGAAAGAACCGCTCATCGATCCAGCATCGGTGGGCGGTTTTTTTTGGGTCCGCCGTTTCTGCCCTGATCCGGTGGGCTGAATTTTTGAGATACTGGGTGCAAGTTCTGTTCTGTTAGATGCGCGCGTTACTCACAGCCACTGATTTCAGTGGACTCACGGCGCCTTGTGAGTGCCCCTGCTTCCGATACCTGCGGTAACACATTGAATTGATGCCGATACCCCATTCTGGCGACCTGCAAATATTCTGCTTCGGTCATCTGCTGGTGCTCTACTGGCAAAGAACCGAAAAGCTCCGTTCCGAAATTGAGGTCGAACTCAATGGCGAACGTCTATCCAAGCCGTTGCTGGGAATAGAGTTACACAGCGGCCCCCGTTATGTGATAGCGAGTGTTGTCGCTGATCTTGGTATCACACGCAGTTTGAGCGTAAGCATCCTGTCAGCAGACGGTGATCTTCTCGCTGTCGCTGAAAAAAAGAGCCCCGGCCAGATTCCCCGAAGTATTCTTGATGGCTGGACCCGAACGGATCGTTCCCGGGTTGAGAAAGGCTTGCTGCTGCAGTCAAGACGCATGTTTCCCCAGTTGAGCCGCGGGGACTGGTATCGGGCGGCGGCGTGTCTCGCAGAAAAGCCGGCACGACTGCAAATAGCGCCCGATCTGTCTTGCGCCTATGTGCGCATACCCTGGCTCAAGATTGACCAGCCGGGTCTGCTGGATATCTCCGTTCGTGTACTGAATCCCGACGGCGCCGAGGCTTATATCGAGTCACTCAGTGCTCTGCTGGAAGGCGAAACGCTGCATATATTCTCAGCCAGGCTTGCCGAGTCTCCCAAGGGTAGCGAACTGATCTGCCTGGTCACAACCGGCCACAACAGTCGGTGTCTGCCGTTACGGATCAAACTGCCCGCCCCAAGCTTGCCGGGACGCACGGTTCAAAGCTGGATTGATGCGCTTGCCAAGCGGTATCCGGGAAACTCTGCCCTCTTACGCGGCTATGCGGCGGCGGCAATGGCGGCTCGTCAACAGGTCGCTGCACCGCCAGCGGTCATTCGCTATCTGGACGGTACCATCACCGGTATTCGCAACGGTGCAGTGACAGGCTGGGCCAGGGACCGCGAACGGCCGCACTTACCTCTGCGGCTTCAGGTCAGCATCGACGGCAATGTCCGCGGACACACGGTAGCCGATATGCCCGTATTGCCCGGGCCTGCATCAGGCTTTAGCTGGGTGATACCGTCCGATCTGCTGGATGGGCAAGCGCATGATGTCGTGCTCTGCTGTGCCGAGAGTCACGCCCAGGTCCCAGGCAGTCCGCTGAGGTTGGGGCGTGGGCATTTTGACGGAGATATTCACCTTGAACCCAACGGAGAGCTGCAGGGTTGGGTGAGGGAACGGTGCAATTCGCCACGGCGACCTATCATCGGGCTGCTCATTGACGGGCAAAAGCTCAGCGACCAGAGTCAGGCCAAACCCAGTGATTACCCGCTTCTGGAGACGTTCAGTCAGGAGACCGGTGATCTGCACTTCATGATGTCCTGCCCCGATACTCTGTTTGATACCCGGATGCACGCTGTCCAGGTCGAGGTTCAGGCTGATGCCGATGCACCCCGACAGCGGATAGAGCCGGCTCTTACGCTACAGGCCCGTTATCGCGGCCAACTCGACGAGCATGATTTGGCGCGTGTCAGTGGTTGGATTGTCAATGACATCGCGCCAGAGCGGGCGGTGGCACTGGACATGCTGCTCAATAGCGAGGTGGTCGCCAAGGCAGTGGCCAATCTGCCGCGTCGGTCTGGCGAAGGCCATCACGGTTTCGAGTTTTGCTTACCGAAGTCCACACGGGCGGATCAATGTCAGGTGGTCGAAATTCGACTTGCCGGTAGCAGTTACGGGCTTGGTGCCAGGTCGTTGCGAGCCGCACAACAGCCTGTCATACAGGTAATCGGCGCATTGGCGGGGCTGCTCAATGAGCCCGATCTACTGCAAAGGCACCCGGTAATGCGAGCGCTTGACCCAGGCGCTGTCAGTTGGGTGCGGCATGAACTTCTGGTCACGCTCCAAAAGCAGTTGCGGCAGAGCGCAGCGCTACCGAACCTGTTGAGCCTGCCGATCACATCAACAATACCGCTGCCCAAAGCCGCCCCGCGCGAAGCGACGATTGATGTCATCATCCCTGTCCACGGCGGGCGGGATGCCGTTGTGCGCTGCCTCACCAGCGTACTGTGCTCGCCCAATCGCACATCGATGGCCCTGATCGTCATCGACGACGCCAGCCCGGATCCCTCACTGACGGCGGAACTGAGGAAACTGGCCCATCATCATGGCTTCCTCCTGCTCGAGAACAGGTCGAATCTGGGTTTTCCCGCTACGGTCAATCGCGGTATGCGTCTGCACGAAGGGCGTGACGTGGTGCTGCTCAACTCCGACACGCGGGTAGCGCCGGGCTGGCTGGACCGATTGGCGCGGGCGGCCCACAGCGCCGCCAACATAGGCACTGTCACGGCCATGTCGAACAATGCCAGCATTTGCAGTTTTCCGTGGTTTTGTCATATCAACCCTTTGCCACCCGGACAAACGGTCGACACGCTGGATAGTATCTTCGCAGTCATCAACGCAGGGGTTACTGTTGATCTTCCTACTGCGGTCGGATTTTGCATGTATATCCGGCGCGCTGCCCTGGACGAAACAGGCTACTTTGACGACGCGCGCTGGGGTAAAGGTTATGCTGAGGAAAATGATTTCTGCCTCAGAGCCTCAACTCTGGGTTGGCGACATGTCGCCGCATGCGATGTGTTTGTCGAGCACGAGGGAGGCATCTCGTTTGGCGAGTCGAGCATTCCCCAACTCAACCACAATCTGGCGCAACTCAATGCGCTATACCCTGATTATGAAGCGACCGTACAGGCGTTCATTCGTGATGATCCCCTGCGTGTCGCCCGTCACGCCGTTGCGCTGGAAATCTTCAAGCGAAACGCGCCGCGCTACATCGTGTTCGTACTGCATGGTTTGGGTGGTGGTGCTCAGAGGGCAGCGGACGATCTCGGCCGGACGTTAACCCGTCAGGGTATTTCAGTCCTCCAGCTCAGGTCGGTCAGGCGGGATGTGTGGACCCTGCGTGGTGCCGAATTGCCCTATTTGATCCAGTACCACCCGAATCAATACCCCAACCTGATCGCTGACCTGAAAGCCCTGAATGTTTGGCATATTCATTACCATCAAACCATGGATTTCCCGTTGCGAATCTGGGATTTGCCGGCGGATTTGGGGCTGGCTTACGACTTCACCCTGCATGATTACCTGCCGATTTGTCCGCGCATCAATATGATCGATGAAACGGGTGCCTACTGTGGTAACGCGCAGTTCGATCCGCTCATCTGTGATGGCTGCATTCGGGTCAATGGTCTGGATCATGACCTTGAATCAAAATACCAGGCGTTTGGTGGCTCGGTCACCGCCTGGCGTGCGATATACGGCGATCGGCTCGGCAAGGCGCGGCGGGTATTCGCCCCGAGTCAGGCCGCTGCCGATACCCTGTTGCCGCACTTTCGACTAAAAAACCTCAGCGTAAAGCCGCACCTTGAGCCAGAGCAAACGATTGTCCTGAGGTCCCCGGCACCTGAGGTGACGACTGTCCTGCTATTGGGCGCACTGGCCGACTACAAGGGTTATCAGCAGTTGTGTCGCTGTGTGCAAAATGCTGCAAAACGCGATTTGCCCCTGCGGTTCGTCGTCATTGGCTATACTCGTGACGACGAGCCCTTGCTCAAATATGGCAATGTCCGCATCACCGGCGAATATCAGCCCGCGGATTTGCCGGGCTTGATCGACAGCATCGGCGCCACTATTGCCCTGTTTCTCAGTCCCTGGCCAGAAACCTAC
>JBILXN010000193.1:0-4518 GCA_044378425.1 Methylococcaceae bacterium | reverse complement strand
TAGAAGGGCGCATCCAGTCGGTAGCGGTCGCAATAGACAACACCGAAGATCATGCTCGGCATGCCGGCCTCCAGTACAACGGCAGCGAGGGTGTCGCCCCGGAAGCCCAGCGACCAGCCTAGCCAGAAACCGAATCCTGGTACGACCAGCATCTTGGCGACCATCACCACCAGCCCCAGGGGCAAGCGGTCACGCTGCCAGGCGGACCACTGCAGTCCGAGACCCAGCGCGAGCAACATCAATGGCGCGACGCTATCCGCCAGCGGTTCCAGAAATCGCGCCACCGCATCAGGCTGGCCGACGTTGGCAAGATTCAGCCCCAGTGCGATCAGCGCGGCCCATAAGGGCGGGTTGATCAGCAGCGGTCTTGACATGCCGGCTTCATCTGCGCGCGGATGGCCATAGTGACGGGCGATCATTAATCCGAAGGTCAAGACCAGTGGCATGCCGGCGAAGATGTCGAGATGGACCACGATGGTTCTGGCCGAGGGTCCGAACAGATGTTCCAGTAGCGGCAGACCCATGTAGGTGATGTTGCCGAAGGCGATACCGAGTATCGCTGCGCCCCGCCGCACCGGCGCCACGTTCAACATCCGGAGCAAGGCCCAACTGAAGCCGGCACCGAACATGACGATCGCGAGGCCATACAACACCAAATCAAGTGAGTGAGTCCCAAGATCGGCCTCCCACAACGTCGATAGCACCAGCGCCGGCAACAGCACATTGAACACCAGTGTGGTAATCACTCGGCGGGTAACGTCGGCATCCAGTCCTGCCGGACGTATAATGCGCCAGAGCACACCCCACAGGATGAGGATACCCATCTGGGTTAAAACCAGAATCATCGCCACTTACCCCGTGCTGTAAAAAACCCCATTTCGGGCGGTCTGCCATCCAGACGGCAGACGCCCCCCCTCAACGTGACCGAACCATCGCTATGACCCATCTGATTTCCACGAAAGACATTCCCGTCCACGAACGCCTGATCATGGCGCTGGATGTTCCCAGCATAGCCGAAGCAAAGGCCCTGGTGACCCAGCTCGGTGACGCCGTGACCTTCTACAAGGTAGGGCTGGAACTGTTCATGACCGGCGACTATTACGAGTTGATTCACTGGCTGAACGTTCAAAACAAGCACGTTTTCGCCGATCTCAAGTTTTTCGACGTACCCGAAACTGTCGCCCGCGCCATCAAGGTGCTAAGTCGTCATGGGGTGGATTTCGCCACCGTTCATGGTAACGATGCCATCATGGCCGCCGCCGCCGAGGCCAAAGGTGACCTCAAGGTGCTGGCCGTGACCGTGCTGACCAGCCTGGATCAGGGCGATATGAAGGATCTGGGCTTCGACTGTGATGTGCAGAAACTGGTGCTGTCGCGTGCGCGACGGGCATTGGAGGTGGGTTGCGACGGCGTGATTTCGTCTGGACTGGAAGTACCGGCACTGCGGCAGGCAGTCGACGACAAACTACTGGTCGTCTCTCCCGGCATTCGTCCGGTGGAGAACCGCCCGTCGGATGATCAAAAGCGGGTGGTCTCGGTCGAGCAGGCCTTCACCAACGGCGCTGATTATATCGTTGTCGGTCGCCCGATTCGCGACGCCGCCGAGCCTCGCCTCGAAGCGCTGAGGGTACAGGATCAGATCAGGGCGGTATTTGGGGCTTAGGGCTGATGCGGGATACCTGCTGGCGGCCGGCGGATACGGGTTCAGTCCCGACGCCGGACCGACCGGTCATCGCCCGGGATTCTGAATCAATCAGCCAATCCCGTGCTGGCAAGAGCCTGTGGCAGATACGGCAGGGATGCAGGATCGCTCATGCCTCACGCCCTCCGCATCAATCGCGTTGACCCGCTGGGCACCTGTTACGACTGACAGGGGCGGCCGTTAAACCGCACCTGTCAATCCGCCGACAATCCGCCGACAATCCGCCTACAGTCTGTCCGTTGGCACGCCTGGCCCGACATTCATTTGGCCGCCTTGCTGACCCATACAGGCTTCCCATCCAGGAGTATCTCCAGTTTTTTCTTGGCAGGGTTGTACTGCATGACAAATCGCCTTCCAGGATCGAAAGCAATACTGTTACCGCTGAGCGCAATACCTGTTTTTATGCTTCTTGTGTCGAAGTTTATACCCGTGACCCAACCGGAACCGTTCTGTGCCTGGATATTGATGGCCTCAGTACTCCACAAATTCCTTTCATCCTTGTTATACCCATTGGTTGCCTGCACGTTGAAGCCAATGGCGCGGCCACTAGGAGTTAGTTTTGAAATTTCAGCATTAACGCCAATACCCACATTATCACTACCATCCTGAATCAACTCCGAATGGGATGACGCCATCCAGCCACCGACGGAATTCTGATAGCCACGCCCGTTGAATACTGTCGCATCACCCCCTTTCTGATTGGTGGTTAACTGCACATAAAGCGGCCAGGCAAAATAAGAATTCTCGCGCTCGGCATCCACATCCATGACCAATGCCATCACATTGGCCGTGCTGCCTACATTGCCGTGGGCGGACAAACCTCGGGTATAGAGAATGGAGGTATTAAGCGGCGGAATCGGAACGGACGCATCGTAACTCTTGCTCTCGGCCAGTACCGCCGAAGAGAGCAAAAGCCCCAGGAGAACAGTAATGGGGGCGGGATAACCCCGGCAGGAAACCCCTCCACGGCAACACCCCGGGTCCGGTTGAGCACTTTCACCCTTTGAACTGTCATGATCGCGGCTGATATCCATATCTGCACCTCGGTTGAATTTACGTAAGAAGCCCTACAGTGCCCTAACCTACTGACAACTACCATCCGCATTAACACGATCAGGAGTTTTACGCGGTCCGGAATATTGTTGGCACACAAAGTCTCCGGCAATAGGAGTAATGCGACACACGCAACACCGTACCGGTCAACCGGCTAGCCACAGTGTGCGAAACGGTCATTGTCCTGCCCGTGATAGTCCATGGGCGTAAGTAATTGCGGTGATCGACCCTCTCCCCACCCTTGCCTAAAATTGACCCGCAATCCTGCTAATACCGACCGCCGTCAGGCTTTCGCCCTGCACACCCGTGTCGGGAGTGGGTCCTTACCTTTTGAGCTGATTCATGACATGGAGAGTCACATGACTATACGACCGCTATCGCAGCCGGCCACACAGGCTGTTTCTGATCAGTGTTATCTCACAGCGGGCCTGACCGCCTGCCTGCTCGGGGCCGCTTCGTTGCTACTCATTACACCCGGCAGCGCCGAGGCCTTCGATGTGAAATTCAGGGCCTTTAATGAAAGTGGTGTCGAACTGACCGTGCGACAGGTGAACCAGCGCATGACCAATAGTCGGGTCGCCAATCTCAGTGCCGGCACGATCAATCTTGCGACGCTTGAAGCCGTTACGCTTAATGAAAACTACAGTTCAGGCGGCAAATGGACCATGCCTTTTCCTGGCAGCGGACTCGGGATGATGGTGCACTGGAATACTGCCAACACCGGCTACTCCACCTTTTTGCTGGATCGGCAGGGAAAAGGCTTCTCGGCAGCGGAGACGGTGATCTTGAACCAGGTCCTGGCGGAAGACGCCAAACGGCAGTTTGACGCGGCGCTGACGGCCAAGTACACGCTTTTACCCGGATTTACACCCTCCGCCGCATTCAACAGCCTCAAGGGTCAGCTGGATCCGTGCTTTACGCGACTGACAGCAGCCGTCACCGCTTCCGACAAAGGTCGAATCGGCCAGGAATGTCTTGATCTGGTGGCACAGGCGATGACCGTGATGATGCGGGAAGTCGGGACCCAACGGGCAGGATCGCCAGAATTGAGTGATAGCGCCCGCTGGGGTGTCACCATTACACCGGAACCCTCCATGCCGCTCAGTACCGATACCCGCAAGATTGATGATCTGGTGGCACTGTTTGAACCCAAACATCGCTGGGCACGAATCGAAATGGTGGGTGATGGCACCGATAACCTGCCCCGCATCAAGGCCATCGTCGATTACGCGAACGCACATGGCGTCAAAACCATGGGGCAATTGTTCGACAGCACCAGTCAGGCGACTGTGCCGCTAGCCACCTTCAAAAATCGCGTCAATAGCGTGCTGAATTATGCGGGTATGGAGCAGGTCACGGCGTGGGAGGTCGGCAACGAAGTCAACGGCGGCTGGCTGGGCAGCAATGTACCCGCCAAAATCACCTACGCGGCATCCAGCGTCAAGGCCAAATGGCCGGGCAAAAATACAGTCCTGACCTTCTACTGGACCTCAATTCAGGACGAACTGAGTTCCAGTCTATTCAACTGGATCGGCAAATATGCCACCGCAGCCCTGGTCGCCAACGTGGATGCGGTTGCGCTCAGCATTTACACCGATGAGCAGCCGTTAAACTTCACCTGGGACAGGGTCATGAGCAGACTGGCCGAGCGCTTTCCCGGCAAGGCGGTCATGAGTGGGGAACTCGATTTTGACCCGCGCGGCTACTACAAGGAAGGCGCTAAAACCTTGTCTGCTGAACAGGGCTATATCGCCTACATCAAG
>JBILXN010000192.1:0-4603 GCA_044378425.1 Methylococcaceae bacterium | reverse complement strand
GCTGAGGAAGGGCGCCCACGCCGCGACCTCGGCGGCCCGGGCGTCCAGCAACGGGCCATCCATCCGCTGGCCGGCCAGTTGCAGCTGGCCAGGACGGCCGTGGCTGATCAGGTGCAGGCTGCTGACCCGGCCCATGCGGGCCAGCGCGCTGCCGATCTGGCTCACCACATCGCGGCCGGGGTCGAGCATCAGCACATCAGCACCGGCCCGTTCGGCCACCGGCAGCCGATCAGCCAGTTCGGGACTCACCACCACCAGTCGCCTGCCCGCCATGACCTCGGCGGGCGGCTCCGCCGCGCCTTCCGCCTGTCCGCCCATGAGACTCAGCGCCAGCACCGAGGCGGCGCCCACGACACTGCCGGAGCGGCTGGATGCGGTCTTGCCCCGCGCCCGGGCAAACTCCGACGCCACCACGAAGCAGCGGCGGCAGTGGCTCCAGACAATCCGGTAAATCTTGTTCATACGGGTTCACACAGGTCGGATGAGGTGAGGGGCGCGGCGGTCATTCGCCGAACAGCGGGCGTTGCGCAACCGGCCGGGCCGGCGGCGTAAAAGTCACGGTGTGGGTGTGATGTCGGCATGCTGCCCCTGCTCTGGTTGGGTTAATCGGGCCGGGGCTGCGCCACTCGGGCCTGTGGTACGGTCATATCGACGGCGTGCCACGGGATCGAGTAACGCTAAAGTTGTATCATTTTGTTTCAGAGTATCGAAAAAGTAACAGCCTGGGTCAAGCAAAACATCTGTCACTGTAAGATTTGGTAAGCTTTGCCGGGCAGCTGGCCGACGCTGCACCGCGGCGGGAAATCGGCTAGGCTAGGCCCTGTTCTTCACGCAGCCGGCGCGCTGCCTTCACCCTGACAGGCCCCCGGATGACTCACTCGACAGGCTCCCTCCCCCGCTCCCCTCGGGCGCACCGCTCCCCTTGGGCCCCTCGGGCCCTTTGGGGTCTGACACCATGAAGCGGCTGCTGAATGTCGGGGGTGGCTCGCGCCAGATTCCGCTGCCGCCGGAATACGCCGGTTATGAGCCGGTGTTGCTGGATATCGACCCGCTGGGTGAGCCGGATATCGTGCTGGATGGCCGCGCACTGAAAACCCTGGCGGGGGATCAGTTCGATGCCGTGTATTGCTCGCATAATCTCGAACACTATTACCGCCACGATGTACCGCGGGTGCTGGAGGGCTTTCTGCATGTGCTCAAGCGCGGGGGGTTCGCTCAGATCAAGGTGCCGGATATGGCGGAGCTGATGCAGGCGGTGGTCAGTCAGTCGCTGGAACTCGATGACGTGCTATACCCGTCCGCCGCAGGGCCCATCACGCCGCTGGATGTGATGTACGGGCTGGGCCGGCAGATCGAGTCCAGCGGCGTGGATTTTTATGCGCACCGTACCGGTTTCACCTTAAAGACGCTGAACAAGGCAGTGGTGCAGGCCGGTTTCGAGTACAACTTCTGCCAGTTGGGCAACCTTGAAATCAACCTGCTGGCGTTCAAGGGTGTGCCCGACACCGAGGCGCTGGCCCGGTTTGGGCTGGGCCCGGCCTAGGGCCTGCCGGCCCGCCGTTCATTCTTTTTCCCCTCACGTTCACGGAAAGTCGCTGTCATGACCCAACCCCCCTCCCCCGGTACGCTGCACGCGGCCATCCAGCTCCATCAGGCGGGCCAGCTGGAGGCGGCGCGGTCTCACTATCAGGCCCTCATCGCCGCGTCGCCGAAACAGGCCGATGCCCATCATTTTTTAGGGTTGCTGGAGCATCAGGCGGGCCAGCCCAGCGTGGCGCTGGGGCACTTCGAGGCCGCCCTGGCGCTGGACCGCAGCAAGGGGTTTTTCTTCATCAACTACGCCAATCTGCTGAAGGACCTGGGGCAACCGGAGAATGCGGAGCGCGCCTATCAACAGGCGCTGACGCTGTCCCCTCATGACGCCGTGGCGCACTACAATCTGGGCCATCTCTACCAGTTGTGGGGGCGCTTGCCGGAGGCGCTGGCGGCCTTTGGCAGGGCCTGTGAGTTGCAGCCCGATTTTGCGCAGGCGTGGGACAAGCAGGCTGCCGTCCATCTGCAGCAGGATGCGCAGGCCGCGGCCCGAACCGCAGTGGATACGGCGCTGAAATACGCGCCGGAACTGGCTTCGGGCTGGTTTCATCTGGCCGATTGCCTGGGCCGTGAACACCAGTGGCCGGCCTCGCGCGAGGCGCTGGAACGGGCGCTGGCGCTACAGCCGGTGTTCCCCGAGGCGCTGAACAATCTCGGCATGGCGTACCGTGAACTCGGTCTTGTTGCGGAGGCGCGGCGCTGTTTCGAATCCACGCTGGCTCAGTCGCCGCAGTTCGCCGACCCCTGCATCAATCTGGCGAAACTGGCGGAGGATGCCGGCCAGCGGGACGACGCCGCGCGCTGGTTGCAGGAGGCCTTGCGGCTGGAGCCGAACAGCCCTCAGGCGCATTTTGCGATGGGCAATTTCATGGTGACGATGGGCCGCGAACAGGAGGGTGCGCACCATCTGCGTACGGCGATTACGCTGAAGCCGAATTACCCCGAGGCGCTGAACAATCTCGGCAATGTGCTGCTGACACTGCAACAGCATGATGAGGGGCTGGCGGTTTTCCAGCAGGCGATTGCCTGCCGGGCCGATTATTCGGAGGCGTATGCCAATCTGGGCAATCTGCATATCGAGCAGAAGTTTCCTGATCTGGCGGAGGCGGCCTTGCTGGAGGCGCTGCGGATCAACCCCGAGTTTGCCGCCGCCCATTCCAATCTGGGCAATGCCTATTTCAGTCAGGGCAAAATTGATCAGGCGATCGAAAGTTACCAGCGAGGGATTGATCTCGGCCAGGACGAGCGGGATTTTGTGCCGAATTATCTGTTTGCCCTGAATTACAGCACCCATCTGAGCCAGGCGCAGATCGGCGCCGAGCATCGCCGCCTGTGTCAGCAGAAGCTGGACCCGCTGGGGATGCCGGCGCCGTCTTTCTCTAACCGACCCGATCCCGACCGACGCCTGAAGATCGGTTATGTGTCGCCGGATTTCTGGATGCATCCGGTGGCGCGTTTCATGCTGCCGCTGCTGGAACAGCACGACCGCAGCGGCTTTGAGATCTGGGCCTATTCGACACGACTGTTGAAGGACGGCATCACTACCGAGTGCGAGCGGCGGGTGGATCAGTGGCGGGAGATTTACGGGATGGATGATGCGGCGCTGGCGCAGCAGATCAGGGCCGACGGGATTGATATTCTGGTCGATCTGACCATGCACGCGCGCGAATGCAAGCCGTGGTTGTTCGCCCGCAGACCGGCACCGGTGCAGGTGTCGTATCTGGCCTATGCCGGCACCACCGGCCTTGCGGCCATGGATTACCGCCTGACCGATGTGTATCTCGACCCGCCCGGCCCGACGCCGGGGTTTAATGAGGAACCCCTGCGCCTGTCACGCTGCTGGTGGACATTTCAGGTGCCGCCGGCGCCGCACGTCATCATGCCCGAGGGGGTGCCGCCTCCCTGCCTGAGCCGTGATCGGATCACGTTCGGCAGCCTGAACAATTTCGTGAAGGTGAATCCGGTCGCGCGCACTGCCTGGGCCACCATTCTGCGCGAAGTGCCGGATGCGCATCTGTTGCTGCACATGAAGGAATCACGGATCCGCAAGGATGTGATGGCGTTCTTTGTCGATCAGGGCGTGAGCGAGGACCGTGTAGAAATCATCGGCTACCAGAACGGGCCGGACTATATCCGTACCTATGAAAGGATTGATATCGCGCTGGATCCTTTCCCCTTTGCCGGTGGCACCACGACCTTCGATGCCTTGTGGATGGGCGTGCCCGTGGTGACGCTGGCCGGTGATCGGCCGGTGGGTCGGGGCGGGCTGAGTATTCTCAGTACCCTGGGTCGGCCGGAATGGGTGGGGCAGACTATTGACGACTATGTGGCCGTGGCGCGCCGGCTGGCCGCCGACCGGGCGGGGCTGGCGGCGATACGGATGTCGTTGCGGGATGAACTGCGTCAGTCGCCGCTGATGGACTCTGCCGGCTTTACCCGTGAGGTGGAGGCGCATTTCCGCGCCATCTGGCGGCGCTGGTGCGCGCAGGCTGCCGGCTGAGCGGGTTGCCCCTCGCCGCGGCGGGACCCCGCGCGGGTCTCAGGCAGCCCCCATCGCCGTGAGGAAGGGGAGCGTGTCGGTCGTAAAGGCGGTTATGGCGGTCTCAATCATGCGCAGCCGGGTGGCGGGGTCCGTCACCGCCTGACCGCTGTCGGTCAGGGTATTGCCGAGCCTGTCGAGCGTGTTGAGGATGCGGGAGGCCCGTTCGGTCACTGAGGCCGTTCCGGCGGTGTAGTGGCTGTCGAGCAGGAGCATGCTCTCCCCGTTAATGCGTCCCGCGCCGCCCGCTCTGGGCAGGGCTATGCAGTTGTAGCCCGCCCCCTGGCTCACCGCGCTGGCGATGGCGCGATTGCAGTCTGCCGCGGTGACAGGGGCGGTTTCTGCGTCCGGCACCTGCGGGATGACCCAGCCGCCGTGCATCAGCATGGACAGACTCTCGACATGACTCCGCAGGTCGGCGCGGTCGTTGGGATCGGCCAGGAAATCGGCCAGCGCCAGCCCTGCGGGGGC
>JBILXN010000033.1:0-15523 GCA_044378425.1 Methylococcaceae bacterium | reverse complement strand
GAACTGGTTCAGGGCGCTAGCCACACTTTTGACCAGGCCGCCTATCTAGCGGGCAAGCAAACCCCGGTATTCTTTGGCTCCGGTATCAACAATTTCGGGGTTTTGGAACTGCTCGATGCCTTCGCCGATTATGCGCCCGCACCGCAGGCGCGGCTGGCCCGCGAACGCGTGGTTGACGCTCAGGAAGACAAGTTCAGCGGGTTTGTCTTCAAGATTCAGGCGAACATGGACCCCGCACACCGCGACCGGATTGCCTTCCTCAGAATCTGCTCGGGCAAGTACATCAAGGGTATGAAAATGCACCATGTTCGTACGGGCAAGACGGTGCAGATTGCCAACGCGCTGACTTTCCAGGCGGATAGTCGCGTCAATGTAGATGATGCCTATCCGGGCGATATTATCGGCTTGCACAATCACGGTACCATTCAGGTCGGTGATACCTTTACCCAGGGTGAAACCCTCAAATATGAGGGGGTTCCCTACTTCGCGCCGGAATTATTCCGAAGGGTAGTGCTAAAAGATCCGTTGCGCGGAAAGGCCTTGCAAAAGGGTTTGCAGCAATTGACGGAAGAGGGCGCAACCCAGTTATTCAAGCCGCTCAAGAATAATGATCTGATACTCGGTGCGGTGGGTATCCTGCAGTTTGATGTGACGGCCTTTCGTCTTAAGTCAGAGTACAACGTTGAATGCGTCTATGATGCGGTGCCGGTAACGACCGCACGCTGGGTGAGCGCCGATGATCCCAAGAAGCTCGAAGAATTCAAACGCAAGGCTTTCGAGGGCCTGGCGGAAGATGGAAGCGGTTACCTAGTCTATCTCGCGACCAGTCGAGTGAATCTATCTCTGACCCAGGAGCGCTGGCCCGACATACGCTTCAGCGCGACCCGTGAACTCTGAACGGTAGCTTCACCCCCCCAGCCCAAAAGCCCGGCCTGTAGCCGGGCTTTTTTGTCACTGTTACTCAGTCAGTGGGTAGGCTTGCGCCAGGCCTATTTGGCCGGAACTGCAGGTGTTGCAGGTGGGGCTGGATGGGGAGTCACAGGGGCTGTGGGTATCGTCGGAGTGGGTGTCGCCGGTGCTGGAGTCGCCGGGGTGGCCGGAACGGGGGCCGCTGCAGGTGTTGCTGCAGGTGTTGCTGCAGGTGTTGCTGCAGGTGTTGCTGCAGGTGTTGTGCCGGCCACACATTCGGATACGAACTTTTTCCGCTCGGCGCCTTTCTTGCCCTGTGCTTTCGCCTCAGCGTTACATGCTTTCATTTTCTCCTGTTGGGGTGTCAGTGGTGTTCCATCCGCGGGTTTACTGGACAGGCACTCGCTCATGAATTCTTTGCGTTCATCCCCCTTCAGCGCTTTTTCCTTTGCGCTAGCATTGCAGGTTTTCATTTTTTCCTGTTGTGTGGTGAGTGCTTGGGCGCTGGAAATGGACGAAAGGCTTAATATGCTGATGCAAAGAAATGAAAGTATTCTCATGGTAGGGTATTCCTCATGCGGTGTATCAAGTATATGTTTCATAAGGTAACAGTGAGTGGTATCTCTCACATTTTGAGTCTATCAGGATATTGGTTTTATGCCTATCTGACGCAGACTCATATAATGTGCAGAGTGCGTCGGGGTTAATCTCGTATTATCCACTCGCTAAAACCTATCGCCGCTCCGTTTTGGGCCGGTGGCATAAAGTCCAAACACGCCATCTACTTCAGATCCTGCTTCATGGCGGGGAAAGATGCGCTTTGTTGCTCTTTGAGTTGATCGCCATCCCGATAGATGAACAGTGCCTGAACCGGTATTGTGTCGGCAATGTCGGCGGCTGCCGTCACGCCGACGCAGAGCAGGGCGGTAGACCAGGCATCGGCCAGGGTTGGGTCTTGATGCAGAACCGTAGTGGAGAGCAGGGTATGGGTTACGGGCTTGCCACTACGGGGGTCGATAATATGAGAAAAAGAGTGACCGCCTGCTTCAAAAAAATTGCGATAGGTGCCGGAGGTCATGACCGATATCCCTTCTTCGCCTTCCAGATTGAGTACGCGCTGAATGCCGCGTTCCGTGGTTGAAGGTTTTTCGATGGCGACCCGCCAAGGTTGGCCGTTAGCCTTGTGCCCTTTGACTTTCATTTCACCGCCAATTTCAGCCAGATAGTGTCCTATGCCGCGGTTTTCCAATGCTCTGGCAATGGCACCGACGGTATAGCCCTGAGCAATCGAATCAAAGCTGATTTCCAGTTGCGGGTCTTTTTTGCGGATACGGAGGCCTGGCGGGTCCAGTTCGAGTTTATCCATGCCGACATGCTGGATAACCCGGGCGATATCGGCTTCTGTAGGTACGGTATCCGCATGCCTTGCAAAGCCCCAGAGGTCGAATAGAGGCTTCACCGTAAGGTCGTAACAGCCCTGGGTTTTGTCATGAATGTCCTGCGCGATGCTGATCAGCGCCATGACTTCGGGCGAAACCGACTGCCATTCCATGGTTTTCTGTTGGTTGATGCGCGAAATCTCTGAGTCATCACGCCAGTTGGAAAGATGTTCATCCACGCGTTTGAATACCGCATCAATGTCTGATTGCAGCTGATCTCGCGTCACGGCTAAACCATCGATTACCACCTTGATGTGGTAGGTCGTCCCTTGAATGGCGCCGGACAGTTCCGTCTCCGGGGGATTTTGGCAGCCGGCAAGAAACGCTGCGGCACTCATCAATACTGCGATGGGTTTCATGTCATTAAATGTTAGTTAAATGTTAGTTAAATGTTGAAGGAACGCTTATTCTAGCCCTTGCTGTAATAGCCGACATGAGGGTGGTTCTGACGCAGACGTGGTGGCTATCGAAACGCCCATGCCGCGAGCATACAGGTCACAAAACCTCACAGGCCCTGTTGCTGGCATGTGTATTGCTGTGAGCTTGAGATTCTCAATCAGTTGTAAATTTTTTGGATGTTCCTATGGCTACCGATCCGAAATTCATCGCGGCCCAAACGGCTTACAACCAGGCGCTGGCGCTCTCAATTCAGATAGACCGGGGTGAATTTGGCGCGCTGAAAAAAAATATCACCGCCTTTTTTGAAGCAAGCCCTGTATTCGAGCAGTACGCTCCGGATCAGCCTTGGTTGGGAACGGGCAGTTCAGAAGTCTACGATGCTGCGCTGACCAAGGTGGAAGCCGCCATCACCGCCATCAATGATGGAGAGGTTAGCGGGCTCTCTGTTCGGGTCACTACCCTCCTGGACCAGGCCAAGGCCTTGGCTCAAGCCACCAAAAGCAAAAGGGCCAGCAAGCATGATGCGGTGGAGTACTTGAAGGCGCAGGTAGGGCCGACGTTTGCCGAGAGGTTTAGGGCTTTGCTTGGGCGGTCCGATCATATTCCCTCGGCGATATTGATTCAGCGCCTTTCGGCGTTGGCTCCTACCCCTACCGCAGAGACCCAGTCGCATATCAATAATCTGCAGCCCTTCACGCAGAAATCCACGCTGAAGCAGAATATTACGCTGTTATTCGAAAGTCCTGAGTATAAGGCGTGTTTTGGGCAAAGCGGTGTAGGCGGCCTTCGGCGTTATCTACGAACGGATCACACTCCCTTGCTGGATTTGCGTGACGCTCTCCAAAAATCAGCGGATGGTCTTGCCGAGATTGACACGGCGCCAAAGCGTAAGGCGCAGTTGGACAAGATCGCTGAGTACCGGAAACAGCTGGTCACTCGCCTGCAATTTAAAGCGAGGCTGCTTGATTATGAGCAAAAGGCACAAAGTCTGACGCGGGACTTTAGCGGTAATGCCGCAAAGATCAGCGCATTTGCCAATCAATTGGGTAAGCGGATCAGGATCCTCGATACCAAGATCAAAGCCGACACGAGGAAGTTAGATGCCGTACAGACTGAGATTAATACCAGTCAAACAGGCCTGGACACATTACTCGAGCGTCACGATCAGGTGTTAAAGCAGTACGAATCGGAGTTGAAGAAAGGGGCCGAAGGGGGGGAGGCCGACGTTGTTCAGCCACCGGCACCGGTTGCTGAGATAATCAGGCTGCGGCAGACAATAGCCGACAAGCAGGTTGAGCGGGATGCCATAGTCGAGTCAATAGAGCAGGCCGAATTAGGTATCGCCGAGATGATGCAGATACTCGGGTTCTGTGATGAGAAAAAGGTGGAAATAAACGACTACAAGACCCGGTTGGATGTCTGTCATCAGAAATACAAAGAGGCCAAGGTTCTGGTTTTGTATTTCAGGCTCGGTGATAACGTCGGCGCAACACTGGCCAAGCTAGCTGATCAACTGCGTGCTGGAAGTTCGTCCCAGGATGCCATCGGCAGCATCAACGTGGTGTTACTGTTCGAGGCCGGTGTTCGGGCAGGCTACGATCTTGGTATTGCAGCGCTCTATGCCAAGGTGGGCATGACCTTGGCCCTGAGCGGCACGCTCGCTATCCTGGAAAGCCGGGAAGTCATGTTCAGCCACCGCCTGGCCCTTTACCTGTGCATGGAAGCCAAGGCGCAGGTGGGGACACCGGCGGAAGTTTCGGAGCAACTGGAGGCGCTGTCCATCCCATCCCCACCGGAACTGCTTAATGCCTCGGTACAGGCCAGTTGTAATCTGGTGGACCGTCAGGCCTGCCATGTATACGCCAGCGAAAAGCACTGGGCCGCTCAGTGGAGTCACGAGATCACCCGCCGCATCGTATTTCTGAATCGCTACACACCGGGTGTTGTTATCACGCCAGACTGGCTCGACAGGCAGATCGATGCTATGGCCGCAGCGGTGGGGGCGGATGCCGTTTCTGGCGATGCCGATCAGGCCCGCATCAAGGAGGCCATTGATAACGATAGAAAGACTATCGGTCTGCTCAGGCAACCCTACAAGCAGTTGCATTTCGAGCTCACCAACCGGATCAAGTGGAGTGGTGGGGTAGAGGCTGTGGGCTATGAGTTGGCTAGCAAGGCGACATCCCAGCGGGCCAACTTTCGCTTCAAGCGGAGTACAGGAGCCCAGGCGGGTTCACCTGAAGCGCTCGGTTTACTGGATGAATTCATCAGCCTCTATACCGCGGATGCCCTTCAGGGTCATGCCGTTTATCACAAATTCAGTCCGCAAAGTTTGAGTCATGCAGGCGAACGTCATTATCTGGAAGTCATGCAGCGGGAGAGTAGCAGCGTAACGGTCGGCAGTTCCGGGCTGGAGTGGGTCAGTGTCATGCGTGATCCGCCGCGGGACCCTCAGGCGCTATACCGGCTTTCTAGCGCTGTTAATTTTACGCCAATGGCCACGTATCCTGCCGACAGTAAAAAAGTAGTGTTACCCCCGGAAGCCTTCGTTGATGTGCCGGTGCCAGTTGCTGATCAGCCAAACTTTGCAACCGAGGTGGCGTTGCGTCTGGAATTGATCGAAAGTGGAGGGGAGGACAGTGCGGTGCTGCAAAGACTGTTGGCGCTACCGGATCAGATTGGGGGGGTTGGTGAACGCTTGGGTCAGGCGAATCAGGTGCTTGGCAGCGATATGATCCAGTCTATTGCTGACCAGTCCAGTGCCCTCTCGGAAGGGGCCAAACCGGTTACCGAGGCCGTGAAACTGGGCAAGTCATCCTCCACCTATGTCCGTTATATCGATCAACCCCGCTTTAGCCTTGATGCTACGGGAGCATTGAGCCGTTCGACTGAGAAAGCCTGGACGCCGCAGGTGTTCAGGGGGTACAGCCTGCATATGGCCAAAATTGATCTGCCCATTCCCGATGTGCCTATTATTCCGGGACTGTCGGCTTATTTCGGCATGAAACTGGAGTGCAAGCGTGAAGTATCCCAATACGAATTGCTGGGTACCAACACGTTTAGCTATCTGAAAATGATCCACAAGAGAATGACAGATCCCGCGGCCGTTTTGGGCCAGTCTGATGGCGGATTATTGGAGCCTTATCTTGCGCTGCACTGGCCTGAAATTGCCGATCTACTGAAAAATGTCACGCTGGTAGGTTCAGGGGCCTTTTCCGAACTTGCTGAGGATTACACCAATAAATCGGTGGATGCAAAGTCTGTAGCCCTGCGGAGTGCGGCCAGAAAGTTGGGGGAGGACTGTTTTAGGCACTTTTGCCCGGGTCTGGCCAATCCCTTTGAAGATAATGAGGCCAAAAACAGATTACTGGCCAAGGACAGGTGGAGCTGGTTGTCCGGGGTAATGCGCTCCCAGGCGGCCTTGAACGCCTCGCTGCAACAAGCGTTGACCCCGCAATCCCTGCAGTTGATGGCGGACGGGTTGAAGCAGTATCCATCAGACTGGCAGAGCCTTTGGCATGCGTATTCCGAAACGGAATCCAGGCGAGATAGACAGATCGTCACCTTCAAGCAGAAATTCAATGACAGCGTTACCGATAAAATCCGGGACGAAGATCAGTCTCAAGCACAGGAGGGCATGCAGATAAAGCGGATTCGTCAAGGTATGGATGCCTTGAATAATAAGCTCACCGGTGCGGTAGATGCGCTCGGTACCGTTGATACCCGGACCCAACATCAGAAGGGGCAGATTGCCTATGCTCAGGCCTTAAAGGGGTTATACGAGTCCTCCTTGAGAGGGCAGCCGGAATTGACTGGCCTTGGTGACCCTCTTGACCCTCAGGCGCCCCGCTATCTCATGGCGATGGCACAGTTGTACTCGCTGACCTTCAACCAATTGGCCTGTGCTGAAGTGCGGCAAAATCAGCAGCGCCCCCGATCCCCTGTTTTTCGGGCACCGGCAGTAGTGCCTTATGTTGACAAGAGCGATGAAGACAAAATTTGGTCTCAATGGAAGCAGGATGCGGATCAGTATTGGAATTTACTCGCGGTCAGCCTGTTTGACGAACAGGGTCAGTTCGGGCCTGCGGGTCAATTATTGCTGAAGACACTGGTGCCTACTGCAGATGGTTGGAAATCTGAGAGAGGTCTTATTGGCAGGGGTCGTTTCCAGTTTACGTCGACTGAAACCAGAACCTTGAAGCTGGCGCTAAACACTCTGCACGGTGATCCTGTCCGCCAACCGCGGCTTAATCCCAAAGATCCCGCTGCAACCTACACTGGTATACGTGAGTACTTGCAGGCGCGCATCGCTCGGATTGATGGGGTACTGGCAGCCATTCAAACCTGGAAAACGGGTAAAAATGAAGACAACAGTAAGCGCATGCCCAATGTGGTGATGTTGCTGGAGGTACCTGCCCTGACCGAAAAGATGGTGCTATTGCGCACCAGTGCCCATACAGCGCTTCGCTGGCAGATACGTAACCAGTTGCTGACACTGAAGGACCTGGACGCCATCGCAGCCTACGCCACCCCAGCCTTTGTCGAACCGACCATTCCGACAGATCTCAAAAAGCTCCTGCTGGAGTATCTCGACAAAAGCGATGACGGATTTGAGCATCACCCACTGCTGCATGGGATCAAGCAATTGACCCTCCCGGACGATGCACCTGAAGTTCACGATGCTACAGCGGAACCCACGGAAACAGCGTGATGTTTCGGGTAAGGCGCACAAAAGCAGCCCTCTACACTACTATGCAGATGAATGCGATTATGAGAAAATCCGGTTCTGCCAACAGTAGGATGGCACGTTGAGTCAATCTTCGGACTCGGCTTGAATCTCTCGGGGTGTAGCGCAGCCTGGTAGCGCACCTGCATGGGGTGCAGGGGGTCGCAGGTTCGAATCCTGTCTCCCCGACCAATTAAATCAATGAGTTGCATTGGAGGCCGATGACCCCATCGTCGGCTTTTCTGTTTTGATCCACACTTTAATCTCCACCATTCCGAATACTAGCTTGGAATTAACCTAGGTCTGGGGCAGATTCTGGGAAATCGATTCAGCTATTCAGTCTTGGTGCGACCTAAGCACATTCCAGCCTCTACGGGCATGGGATTCGCCAATCTGAACTTAGCGCTATCCCTGCCAGTGCTTTATTCACGTATGTATCGTGTTCAAGGGGTCTGCCATGGCTGCGCCTTTGCCTAGGGTGGAGATATAGATTGCCAAAACTGACCTATCCTCCCATATGACGCTGCGAAGTGACCAGTAGCAGCAAGAAATGTCGTAGCTCTGCTTGGCTTCGTGATCGTTCAGCGCGTGAAGGGAAGTGTGATCATCAACCAGGAGCCCACCATGACCACCAAGCCCACCGCCATCTATCTCGCCCGCACCGCCGCCATCCACATCAAGTTGGCCCGGCTACGGCAACTCGCCGACGAGCACTTCGGCCACGACCCTGACGCCATCCACTAGGGCCACGTCGGAGACCTCGGCCGGGTAGATCAGGCGCTGGACGATCTGCTGGCAATCTTCGACGGCCAGGCCAAATGAGGGAGGCTGCGATGGACGCGCTAATTAAACTCTTGCCAGCCCAGAACCTGCTGCTGTGCACTGCCGCCCGCCGTCCTGATGGCTGCGTGATCCCGCCCGACACCCTGCGCGGCGGGGCACGGGCCAAGGTGCTGACTGAGCTGTTGCAGCGTGGCTGGATCGAACCAGCCGACGGCGGCCACGCCCTGACCGCCGTGGGCTACGCGGCCATCGGCCAGCAGCGACCTGCACCGCTGGATGACGTCCAGCCGATGGACACCATCGACGATCTCCAACTTCTGGAGGGCATCCCGGTGCGCCCGGGTACCAAGCTCGCAGCGATGGTGATGGCGCTGCGCCGACCGCAGGGCGCAACCAGCCTGCAACTGATGTTGGCCACAGGGTGCCAGCCGCACACGGTGCGCGGGGCGATTTCCGGGACGCTACGCAAGAAGCTCGGACTGAACGTGGTACTCGGGCACAACGACACCGGCGAGCGGGTGTACCGGGTGGTCTGATCAGTCGCCAAGGGTGTCCAGTTTCTGGAGGCCCTTACCAATAAACCGACGGAGTTCATAGCGCTTGTGGGCCGATTTCTGCAATCCAGGTGGCAAATCAGCCGCGATCCCCCGCCAACATTGAGATTTCTCCCCTGGCCGTTTTTCGTGTGGCCGGGGTGCAAACCTGTGAATCCGGTACGCATCCAGGTTCGCACTTGCCGCATTCCCCACTGTCTCGAACTGGCCCGCGCTGACAGGGCATACGGCCCGCTGGCCCACACCACCGGTGTGCCAACTGCAAACCCTGCAAACCTTGTTTTCCGGTCAGACGGTGGCGAACTCCTGCGCTCGCGCCCCCCGTATTGGAATATCGCCAGGAGGGACCCCTTTTGCCAGAGGCATGTGTGCGTGCGCCGACCCTAACCATAGGCCCTGACCATCACCACCGACACAACCACCACGGATCGGTGGCTGCTTGTGACGATGGTGATGGTTGTGATGGTCGTTTATTGTTTACACCGGCGAAAGCGCAGATATGCCCCGGTGACCCTAGCGTCAGAGCGTGTCGGATTCCTGCATCCAGGCCGGAATGTCACGCTGGCCGTGAAGCACGCGCCAGACGTCGATATGATCCGAGCGTTCGACGTAGAACACGAGGTAGTGATAGCGCGGCAGTGGCCAGGCGCGCAGACCGGGCAAGTTGAGTTCGTGTGCGTAGCGGGGAGAGCCCGTTGCCGGATGGCGGGCAATGTGGCCGTAGGCCTTCTCCAGCGCATCGATGAAGCCAAGCGCCACGGCCTCATTGGCTTCAGTGAGATAGTAGCCAACGGCCTCATCCACATCCCGGTTGGCCTGCTCACGCGGGACGATAGGTTTGCGCTTCACGCCTTGGCATTGGGTTTGGCGGTCTTGCGTACCCGATCCCGCAGGCCATCGAAGTAGCTGGCATCGGCGGGTGCCGCCGGGTTTGATGCCGCG
Organism: Methylococcaceae bacterium; assembly: GCA_044378425.1. GTDB lineage: Bacteria > Pseudomonadota > Gammaproteobacteria > Methylococcales > Methylococcaceae > UBA6136. Next base: position 5,771 of record JBILXN010000033.1, on the reverse strand, counting down.
CCGGCCAACAGCAAGCCACGCAGTTGCAGGCGATCCTGGTCCTTGCGGATCAACTCGCGCACGTACTCACTGCTTGTGCCGTAGCCGCGCTGGCTGACCTGCTCATCCACGAAGGACTTCAGGCTGTCAGGGAGGGAGATGTTCATTGTGCTCATGGCGCGAGTGTGGGTTCTTTGGCAAAATTTGGCAAGACCCGTATTCCACCATACCGAAAGAAGGCATCCATGCCCAACCCGAACAACTGCCTGCGCTACTGGGACTTGGCCGATCACATCCAGATTGATGACGCCATTGCCCTGTGGTGCGGGGTGGAGCCCGCCGAGCTCGCCAACCTGAACTTCGAGACCCAGTGCATGAGCGCCAAGCGAGCGGCACTGGTTGCCGCCCTATGCACGGAACGCCTCGAATACGAGGATCTGGGCATCGTTACCGCCCGTGGCCAGGTGTTCAAAGGCGCGCCCATCGACGAGTTGCCGGAGAAGGATCGGCTGGTGATCAACAAGGCCAGCCTGCGCCGCTGGTTCGAGCAACTGCCATTTGAGTATCGCCCGGCCTTACTATTCGACGAGGCCCGCCAAGCAGTGCTGCCCGATGGCAGTGAAGCGGCGGAGATGAACAGTATGAAGGCCATCGCGCTGATGGCGCATCTGCTGGCAGCGTCGGCGGGCAAATACCGAGCGGGTGAGTGCCCGAATTCGGAGGCGATTGGCCAGGCCGTCAACGCTCTGGCCAAGCAGTTCTTTGGCGAGGAAGTACGGGGCTACGCATCCTTCCACAAGAAAGTCGGCGCTGCCCTCAAAACCTTCTCGAAGGAAATCCCGCAGCGTTTGCGCGATTCCTGAACGTCAGGAAACTAATCTGAAGTTCGGCGGGTTGCCATACCCGTCTTAACCAGACTGGCGACATCCATCAATCACCACGGATGTCCGCCATGAACCAACCCCGTTCCGTTCCGTCCCGTCCCGTCCCGCCCCGGCCGAAACCGGCTTCGTTCGGTTGCCGCAGATTCTGTCCCTGATCCCCATCAGCCGTTCGGCCTGGTGGGCGGGTATCCGGGAAGGCAAATTATTCCCCCAAGGCATCAAACTCGGTAGCAATACCACGGTTTGGCGCGCTGAGGACATCCGCCATCTCATCGAACGCTCACGCTGAGTTGGGCGGTGATGATGAGCGTATCCATCTCTTCTCCGGACGGAGTAGTAGAGAACGACCGTCACCACCATCACGACCATCCGGTCGAGATGGATGCTGCGGTCACTCCGGCACCGACACCAGACAGCGATCCCGTTGGCGTGATCGAGGCGGCGCTGATCCGTCTGGTCGATGACGTGGGCGTGCTGGCCGGGCAGAAGTGGTTCGCGCCTTCTCGATCCTCAAGGCCACGGACCTGCCCAGCTACTTGCGCCTGCGCCACGCCGCCAAGAAGGCCAACCGCGATTGCTCGGTAACGGTGCTCGACAAACTGGTGCGCGACGAACTGCCCGGCAGTGATGACGACGCGAGCGCGCTCGATGAACTGGTCGCCTTGGCCCGGGCGCAGTGTCAGTTGCACCACGACGCCGATCGCGACGCGGTCGCTGTGATTCCGATGCCCAGTCGGCGCGAAGTCTGGCGTGTGTATTCCTCCGGCTTCGAGGACTGGCTGCGGGCCGCCTACTGGCGCGCCAAGGAAATGGGCGTGCCGGAGACCACGATAAAATCGGCACGGGCCACGCTCGCCGCCGCAGGCATCAAAGATGGCGACGAGATCGAAGTCCACGTCCGCGCCGCCCGCTGCGACGACGGCTACCTGATCGATCTGGCCGATGAGCAGTGGCAGGCCATCCACGTCACCCCCCAGGGCTGGCGGGTGGTGAACGAGTCGCCGGTGTACTTCACCCGCACGCCTTCGATGCGCCCGCTGCACATGCCGGTGGCCAATAGCGATTTCGGGTTGCTCTGGCAGCACACCAACATCCCAGCACACAGCCGGGTGATGGTGCTGGAGTGGCTGTTGGACTGCTTTCGTCTGGACACCCCTTTCCCGGTCTGGAGCTGGTGGGTGAACAAGGCTCCGCCAAGTCCACCACGCAGTCCGTACTGCGCAGCCAGGTCGATCCCAACAAGGTGATGCTGCGCGGGCGGCCCAAGACGGTGGAGGACGTGTTCGTCGCCGCCGCCAACAACTGGCTGGTCAGCTACGAGAACCTCTCCGGCCTCACGCCCGAGCAGCAGGACGCCTTTTGCACCCTGGCTACCGGTGGCGGGTTTGCCTCGCGCCAGCTTTACACCAACGGCGAAGAGCACGTGATGGAGACCAAGCGGCCGGTGGTGCTCAATGGCATCGCGGTCGTTGCAACCCGCCCCGACCTGATCGACCGGGTGATCCACGTTGATCTGCCGACCATTGCCGCCGATGCCCGGCGCGACGATACCGATACGCACGCGGGGTAGGAGTGTGATCAACCAGCGGTGTTTGCTGGGTTGCTCGATTTGTTCTCAGCGTCGCCGGCCATTCTGCCGACGGTCAAGCTGACCCACAAACAGCGCATGGCCGATTACGAGCGTCTGGGCGAGGCGGTGGCCCGCGCCCTGGGCTTTGCCGCCGGTGAATTCCAGCAGCAGTACGCCCAGCTCGTGCGTGCGGGCATTGACAGGGCCTTGGAGAGCAACGCCGTCGCCCAAGCCCTGGACAAGTACCTCGCCGAGCGCGTGCTGCCCATCAACTGGCAGGGCACCGCCGGTCAGCTCTACGACCTGCTGAACACCCACAGCATCCCGGACCGCAGCAGTTGGCCTCGCTCGCCCAAGGGTCTGTCAGATCAGCTGCGCCGCATCGCCCCAGCCTACCGCGCCAAGGGCATCGACATCACCCACCTCGGCCACAGCCGCGAGGGGGCGCGCTGGCGCATCGCCCAGATCAGCACCCAAACCCATCCTGCCACGCCACCCGGCATCGAGGGTGGCACTCGATATGGAGCTCATCTTGAGTAATCCCAACGTGCATCCCATTTGGGCAAAGGCCCTCGGCATCACGCCGCAGACCAGCCCTGCCAATCCGTCTGCGATCCGACAGTCGCCACTGGCTGCCGCGATTGCGGCGATGACCGGTCAAACCAACTCCCACCAGGGTTGGCAGGTCACCAGCCATCCCCACCGCCCCGGCGCGCCGGTCGGCATCAAGAAGCAGGTCGGCCCTGGCCTGTGGGTCAGCACCGTCGCGCGGCCCGGCGACACCCATTACCCCGTCCACCCCTGAACAAAACCCGGAGACCACCAGCATGAAACTCAACCCCTTCAGCAAGAAGTCCAACCCCTACCTCGACAAGATCAAAGCCGAGCACGACGAACTCAACCTGGAACTCACGCTCCTCAAAGCCGAATTGGCGGAGGCAGAAGCCGAGCACGCTACGGCACGCGAGAAGCAAACCCGGCTGCGTGATGCCGCTGGCTCTCTTTCGATGAACACGCAGCCGGCCGCCAAAGCCCACTGGCCCATCCTGTGCGAGGCGAACCAGCGGATGGAAAGGCTCAAGTCGAAGGTATCCAACCTCGAGGGCCGACTGTGTCCGCTCCAGCAAGTCCTGGCCACGCCCGAGCGCTTCGCAGTAGCGCGCAAACAACTTGACGACCTGTTCGCGCAGCGCAAGGCGCTCACCGCTGAGGCGCAGACGGTCGATGGCCAACTGACCAAGATCGCCAAGCGGCTGGCGGACCTCGAAGCGCGCATTGCTGTCGAGACGAAGTCGGCATCCCGGACGCTGCTGGACACCGAAGCCGAGTTCGTCGTGCCTGAAACCTTGACCAAGCTGGAGATGGAGCTGCGCATTACCCGGGCATCGCAGGTTGAACTTGAGCGCCAGCGTGATGCGATTCAAGGGCAACTGGCAGGCCTGCCCGATGCCGTGCGTAAGGCGAGGGACCACTTCATCCACTGCCGTGCGGCAATGGCCGAAATCGAGCTGCACGAACAGTTGATGCCGGTCATGAACGCAATGGTTCACGCCTCGGCGGTCCGACGCAGATCAGCTACTACCACGACGAAAGCCGCTTCCCGGTCGAGATTCCTCGAGCCTTGATCGAAGCGGCAGGCAATGCACTGGCGGCAGAAATGCCAGCGCCTTGATTGTCACGCGACCGGCCCACAGGCGAATTGGGTCCTTTCCCGCCCATTCGCCATACGGGGGGCGCGAGCGCGCTGCCCCGCTACCGACAGAACCCGAAACAGGGTTACCAGTTACCACCCCGGTTACCGCCCGGTGCCGTGCCGGGTTACCACTCAAGGAGCTTTTGATGAACCTCGTGACAGCACCCCAAGCCAGCGATTGCGCCCGCCACCGGGTCAGCTTCAGCGCCGTCACGCAACAGATCAACTCGGCCACGTCGATGGGCCGGCTGATGCTCAATGTGCTGCTGTCCTTTGCACAGTTCGAACGCGAGGTGACGGGGGAGCGCATCCGCGACAAGATCGCGGCCAGCAAGGCCAAGGGGATGTGGATGGGCGGGCCGTTGTCGCTGAGGTACGACGTGCGGGATCGGTTGCTGGTGATCAATGAAACTGAGGCTGCCCTGGTACGCCGCATCTACGATGACTTAGTGACCGTTCGCTCGGCCACCCTGATGGCCAAGACCTATGGCGCGGAAGGCGTGGTCAGCAAGGGTGGCAAGCCCTTCAGCAAGCAGACCATCTAAAAGACGCTGCACAACCGGATGTACCTAGGCGAGATCGTCCACAAGGGGCAGAGTTTCCCGGGCCAGCATCAGGCCATTATTACCCAGGCACAGTGGGATGTCGTGCACGCACTGATCGCCACCGATGGCATTGAGCGGCGGCGCAAAACCAACGACCGCCAATGGGAACCGGTTCTGTTGCGTAGTCTTCTGTTCACGCCCGACGGTGAACGGCTGGTGCCGAGTTACACCGTCAATGAAGAGCAAGACCTACCGCTACTACAGCCCGATCAGACACCGGCGCTTCGGCGCCCGGGCCAGCAGCCACGGGCCGTTGCCAGCGGCGCCCATCGAAGAACTGGTCACGCAGCAGGTCGTGGCGGCGCTGTCGACCCCGCACGTCGTGCAGTCGGTATGGGGTTGGATTCGGACAGCCCGCCCAGACCTGTCGGAACCTGAAGTCGTGCTTCCGATGCGAAATCTGGCTGGCCTGTGGCAACAGTTGTTCCCCGCCGAACAGTGTCGACTGGCGCAGTTGCTGATCGAGTGCGTGGTGATTGCCGATGGCGGGCTGGAAATCATCTGGCGCGACTACGGCTGACAGGAACTGGCCGGGGAACTGATGCCGGGCACCATCGGCGCGGAATTGCAGGAATGGGAACAGACGGAGGAATTGGCGTGAAACCCAGGATCAGAGCCACCGGCGCACCCGTCGCCCGCGATCATAGGGATGGCGGCCAGGTGAAGCTGTCCACCTTCATCCTGATCAAGATCCGCAAGCGCGGCGCCAGCAAGGTGGTGGTGCGGCCCGATGGCCAGGTCGAGGCGCCGGGAAAAGCCGCCACCCAGATCGACCAACCCTTGCTGGTGGCGCTAACGCGGACCTTCTACTGGCAGCAATTGCACGACGACGGCGTGGTCGGCAGTGGCAGCGAGATCGCCCAGCGCGAAGGCCTGCACCACTCGACGGTCAACGAACTGCTCCGCCTAACCCTGTTAATCAGCATGGAAAACTTACCAGGGATCCGGGGAAATCAGCGTTGAAAAGTTGCCACCCCGGAGATGTGCAACCATCCGGCGCTTTTGCCGGAGCAACCTGGGGTGATAGGTATGGAATTCAT
>JBILXN010000191.1:0-4645 GCA_044378425.1 Methylococcaceae bacterium | reverse complement strand
TCACGCCGGTGGTGTGCTGGTGAGGTCGCTGCCACCGTTACAGTCCATGGAGTCCCTACTGTTCCAGTTGATCGGCGCGGGTCTGCTATTGCTCAGTATTTCACTGGTGAGCGGCTTTCTGTTCCTTGATGACATGTTCGCCCAGCATCTGGCACACAAGACAGTACTCTCGCTGCTGGCCTGGCTGGTGTTCGCGACGTTGCTGGTTGGACGGGTTCGGCAGGGCTGGCGGGGTCAGACTGCGATACGCTGGACGCTGGCGGGATTTGCCTCCCTAATGCTGGCCTATTTCGGCAGCAAGCTGGTGCTGGAGCTGATACTGAATCGGGTATGACCCATTAACCGATTGCGGCCAGCAAGGCATGCAGGCGCTCGGTCAGGCTTATCCAGAAGGCCGGTGGAAGGGCTTTTAAACTGGCCATGAGTGCAAAAACCAGGAACAGCAGACCGCTAGCCACGGCTACCCGGCGCGGCGATATACGCCGCAGCAGTGTTCGCCCCGCCCATATTCCCAGAGCCGAGGTGGCAGCAAGCGCCGCAGTGGCACCCAGCCAGACCGGTAACGGGGCTTCGGCTGCACCCATTCCTGCGACCGCTATCTGAGTCTTGTCACCCAACTCCGCCAGAAAAATCATCAGGAAGGTGGTGATGAAAATACCATGTCCGGACTTTTCCTCAATGACCTCATCGTCATCATGCCGACTGAGCAGGCAGCGGATACCGAAGCCTGCGAACAACAACGCCACAGCGATAGCTACAAGCTGTTCTGGCAACCAGGCCCCGGCCACGGCACCAAAGATCACGGCCATGATGTTGAGCAGAGCAAAAGCCAGCAACGCACCCCAGAACACAGGCCAGTGCCGGTGCCGGCTTGCCAGCGTCATACAGACCAACTGGCTTTTGTCACCCAACTCCGCTGCTGCTACCAAGGCAAAGGCAGATGCGGATACGAGACCGTCGGCCGCCCAGTCCGGGGTCTGAACAACGGCATTAAGCCAGGCCGATGCATCGGTGATGAGGGTACAGGGCATGGTGATAACTAAGGTATGCCGGGTGGTGAGGGGAAGGTGATAGCCGATCTTAACACTCTGGGTAATGAGGTTTCATTGTAAACTCGGCAGCGCTTGGCCTACCCTGCCCGCTTTCGCAACCACTATCAAACCTCGTGAGCATCACTGTGAAAATCGACCCGCCTGCGCATTTCAGACTCGCCGCATCTGTCGTTATCGGACTTAGCCTGACCGGCTGCGCTTACTTCAGTACCGGCAACGAGGCCCCATCCGGTGCGCCCATAGTTGTGGAAAGAAACGAGCTGGCGGGGCGCATCTACGGCGCTCACGGTCCGGATGAAGTCGCCAGCCGTGAAAGCAGCCGAAACCAGGTGTCGGTTGATCTGCTTTTTTCCGGTACAGTCGGCGTCGTAGTTCCGGAAGGTGCAGTGGTGAGCGACGGCCTTCATGAGTGTACGGTCAATCACGATGTGATGATCAGAGCACACGGTAAGACCCCCCTCGTCGGTGCGACCTGCCGCCATCCGAGCGCCTTCACCATTCCGGCTCACACGCTGACAACCATCGTTTCAAGACATCCCGCGCAGTACACCTTGAGCGTAACCAATCCCTCGGTCGGCATACCACTATCCTCATTGCCAGATGAGATACAGGGACGCACGCATGTAAATCTGGTGTTTTCCGGCAATCCCGGTTTTGTCGTTCGCAGAGGCTTCAACGTCAGTGACGATAAGCATCTCTACAGTGTATTAAAGGACGAAACGATTCAGGAAAGTGGTAAGAGCCGCCGAACCATGGCGATCGCTACCCAAACGGGGAGTTGGAAGGTGCCAGCGGACACCGTTAAATACATCAACACCTCCGTATCTGCGCTGTTCAGGATCACCGTGACCAATCCAGATGAGGGCACGCCGGGTACACCGTAAGCGAACCGGGAGAGGTGAGACTACGCCCATCCAACAGGTCGATACGGCGCGTTAACGCACCGGCACAATGCTGATTGCGCTATCGGGACTCCCATCGACGACGCGATCAGTGTAGGTCAGATACACCAGCACCGATCGTTTCTCATCAACAAAACGCACGACCTGGGTTGTTTTGAAAATAGCAGAGGCGCGGGCACTGAATACCTCTTGCCCGTCCTTGAGTCGGGTAATGACGGTTGGGTCTATGGTCCCGATCTGGCGACAGGACAGCGACGCCTTGGAGGGATTCTCTGCCAGCCCCACCATGCCTTTGATGCCGCCCGTTTCGGCGCGCGAGAGGTAGCAGGCTACTCCTGACACATCAGGGTCATCAAAGGCTTCGACCACGATTTTGTCGCTGGGTCCTAACCACTTGAATCTGTAGTTCACCGAGCCCACATCTTCCGCCCACGCCTGAGCAGAGATGAGTACAGCAAAAGCTGGCAACAGGAGATGGAATACTGGTTTGAACATGGAGAATCTCTGAGGTGAGGTCAGACGGTCGATGGATCATCAAACGGCGCAACCGTCGGGTTCACGCCTGTTGATACAGATTCAGATAGGGGGAACCCGAGCGCCTGAGCGCATGGAGAGTGCCTGCTTTTTGGGTGGAGACGACCCGGATGGGGCGTAGAGCTTGGCACCTGCAAGTCTGGCGGAAACCAGTGCTTCAGCCTTGTCGATCGGCATCAGAAAATTATGCAACTCGTTCGGCGGCTCAACATTTGGCTTATAGGCAGGGTTTAGCCGGTAAAACTCATCCGGAATCATGCCTGATGACGCGATTACATCCTGGACGGATACATCCGGCGCAGCTTCGACCCGCGCAAGGGTATCCTGGCCACCAGAGCGGTGCGGCTGAAATCCATTGCCCTGAGGATTGGCAATGACTCGTGCCAGAGCAAGTATCTTGACGACATAGTCTTGAGTTTCGGCAGGTAAATCCAGCTCCCAGAAAGTACCCTTTCCGCCGATAGCCCTGTTCGCCTGGATGGCGCGCTGCACAGCCCCCTCGCCGGCATTGTAGGAGGCAAACGCCAGCAACCAATCTCCGCCGAACAAGCCATTCAGATGCTTCAGATATCTGAGTGCCGCTTGGGTAGCTAAATGAATGTCGTAGCGACCATCATAGGTTTCAGTGAACTGTAGACCATATTGCTGACCCGTACTTGGAATGAATTGCCACAAACCAGCCGCCTGCTTGGGCGATACGGCGGTCGTCTGGAACGCGCTTTCAACCATGGGAATCAGGATCATTTCCGATGGCAGACCCAGACGCTTGATCTCCGAGAGCAAGTAGGGCAAATAGGGTTCAGCACGATTCATCAGAAAATCGACCGACCCTGGACGCTGCCTCAAAGCGGCAACCTGATTATCGAGGCGCTCATGCTGCAGACTGGCCAGCATCAGGCCGCCACGGACGACATCCCAGTGATCACCCCGCCGAAGGGCGGCGGGCCAAGGATTTGTCGGGGCATAGGGAGAGTTGCTGACCACTTGCTGACCCATGCCAGGAGCACACGCAGGGCGATAGCTACCCGATGTGGTGCCAGTCCGTTTTGGTGCGCCGACACGTTTTGATCCGCTGGTGCAGGCCACAGTCGCAGCAGCTGAATAGGTACCCTGATCCAGGGCGGACGGCAAACCACCCCGCCCCGGTCGTGTCAGGCCCAACTTTCGGGCAAGAGCCACTTTATCCAGCCCCTTTACGCCATTGCGGTTGGCTTTATCAAATTTATGCTGGGCCAGTATTTGGTCAACCAGCACAGAGGTCTCGAATGCGGCGGTAAAATCGGGGATGGATGAACGTTCCAAGCGGGTCGGTATCGACTTCTGCCTAGGTTGGTCACTGAAGCGGTACGATGCGCTATCAGAAACCCGACTGGCCTCCTGATAGGCTCCAGGCTGATTGGCGCAACCGATCACAAAAAGAGCGGAGAGCATAACGATAGCCTGTGCCAGCCTACCCTTATGGCAGTGAACGGCATGGCGACTCGAAGCTTCAGGGGTCATACGGACATGAACGAGCATTCCTTTTACCTGATCCCGGAGGGATATTGGTGGCAACGACTGGCGTGGGCCGCGTTGGACCCTTTTAAGCCGCTGAGCGCATGGGTGAAACTCATGCCAAGGGGTCAAAATAAAACGCCGGGTTACCCCGGCGTTTCACACGGCTACCGTTACTGCAGCTTATTTCTTTCCTGCCTTGAGGTAGGCAATCAGCGCGTCAACGGCTTGATCCTGGGTCAGACCTGCGCTCTTTACCGGGCCAAGACTCATGATCTGGTCCATGGCCTTAGGCATCGCATTGCGGCCTTCAACCAGAACCTTGGTCAACTCTTCTTTGCTCAGTTTGTTCACGCTTTCGAACAAATTCGGGTTCGGCTGAACGTCATGGCAGGTGCCACAACCGCGGCCAAAAGCACGGGTGTAGATTTTTTCACCGATATCCTTGGGCTCGTCAGCTGCCGAAACGCCCGCAAAGACCAGACCAGCGACCAGCAACATGCCTTTTAAAGGCTTCTGATTTTTCATGGTTTTTCCCACAATTTCTAAGAGTTAGGGCAGATTACCGTAACTGTCGAGCCAAAGCGCACATCGACAAAGACACGACAGACCCAAAAATTATTTCAGACAAACACCAGGCTAACAAGAGAAAAATGGCAATTT
>JBILXN010000190.1:0-4647 GCA_044378425.1 Methylococcaceae bacterium | reverse complement strand
GACCCGCCGGTTCGCTTTCAGGGCCCGGTTTAGGCAGTCGGCATCGTCGGGTTCGACCCCGATTACCCGAATTTCCGGCCGCACGAATTTGACGTATGCCGCTATGCCGGCAATCAATCCACCGCCGCCGACCGGAACGAATATCGCGTGAATGTCGCCATGATGCTGACGCAGGATTTCCATGCCGACCGTGCCCTGTCCGGCGATGATGTCGGGGTCGTCGTAGGGGTGGATGAAGGTCAGATGCTCCGCCTCGGCCAGTGCAACGGCGTGTTCATAGGCGTCATCGTAGCTATCGCCATGCAGCACGATGTCACCCCCGAGGTTGCGGACGGCATCGACCTTGATGCTGGGTGTGGTACAGGGCATCACAATGAGAGCCCGGATGCCCAGCTTTTTTGCCGCCAGCGCGACCCCTTGTGCATGATTGCCTGCCGAGGCTGCGATGACGCCCGCCCGTCGGGCGGCCTCGTTAAGGCCTGCGATTTTGTTATAGGCGCCGCGCAGCTTGAAGGAGAATACCGGCTGTTGATCCTCGCGTTTGATCAGCAGCGTGTTGTCCAGGCGTCGGCTCAGGCCGGGTGCCGGGTCGAGCGGGGTTTCTATCGCCACATCGTAGACGCGGGCACTCAATATGCGTTTGATGTATTTGCTGAGCATAGTGCTGGGATATAGGGTCAGGTCGGTTTGTGATCCGGCGGTGGACGATCAATCGCCATGGCGTGGCAGGCTGGCCTGTCGCACGGTATCATCCCGCACGCAGATTCATGACTACACGGGACACTATAAATGACACAAGACGAACTCAAGCAAAAAGTCGCTGAGGCGGCGCTGGATTATGTGAAGGGCTACTCCATTCTGGGTATTGGTACCGGCTCGACCACTCGCCTGTTTATTGATTGCCTAGCGGATCTTAAAAATGATATTGAGGGCACCGTATCCAGCTCAATCGCCAGCACCGAGCAGCTGAAAAAGCTCGGGATTCCGGTGCTGGAATTGAATGACGTGGGCACACTGGATGTTTATGTCGACGGTGCCGATGAAATCAACCCCAATAAGCAGCTGATCAAGGGCGGCGGCGCTGCGCTGACCCGCGAAAAGATCATAGCCGGCGCCAGTCGCAAGTTTATTTGTATCGCTGACGATACCAAGTGCGTGAACGTTCTTGGCGCTTTTCCCTTGCCGGTAGAAGTTATCCCTATGGCGCGCAGTTTCGTAGCGCGTGAACTGGTAAGGCTGGGCGGTCAGCCCGTTTGGCGACAGAACTGTGTCACCGACAATGGCTGCCAGATTCTTGATGTTCACAACCTGTCCATTCTGAATCCGTTGGAAATGGAGCAGACCATCAACAACATTCCCGGCGTGGTTACCGTGGGCATTTTCGCCATGCGGCCTGCCGATGTAGTGTTGCTGGGAACGGCCGACGGTGTTCGGCGGATGGATTAAGCAAAAGACAGCCCTTGCGGCGCCAGGACGGGGTTCAGGCGCCGATTATCACCCGCATGGACAGGTCTATGGCGCGGACATTTTTGGTCAGAGCACCTACCGAAATATAATCCACGCCCGTTTCGGCGATTTCCCGCAGATTTTCCAGCGACACGCTGCCGGAGGCTTCGAGTTCTGCTCGCCCCTGGGTTAAGGCCACGGCCTCGCGCATTTGCGGCAGGCTGAATTCGTCCAGCAACACCCGTTTTGCCCCAGCTGCGAGGGCCTCTGCCAGTTCATCAAGCGTTTCGACCTCCACTTCGATCATTACCCCAGCATCGAGAGCTTGGGCTGCCTGTAATGCATGGGTGATGGATCCGGCAGAGAGGATGTGGTTTTCTTTGATCAGAATGCCATCGTAGAGGCCGACCCGGTGATTATGGCAACCGCCACATCGGACCGCATATTTTTGAGCATCGCGCAGTCCAGGCAGGGTTTTGCGGGTATCCAGAATCCGCACGCGGGTGCCTTTTACCGCTTCGGCATAGCGATGGGCAAGAGTTGCGGTAGCCGAAAGCGTCTGTAACAGGTTCAGCGCGGTCCGTTCGCCGGTAAGCAAGGCTCGGGCCGGCCCTTCCAACTGACACAGCGTTTGATTCGCAGCGACGAGGGCGCCTTCACCTGCTTGCCAGCGGAGTGTGATCGAAGGGTCCAGTTGCTTGAAGACACCCGCGAACCACGCCTGACCGCATAGCAGCATGGCTTCGCGGGTGGTGACCACGGCGACAGCTCTGGCTTCGGCCGGGATGATGGTGGCTGTCAAGTCACCCGAGCCAACATCCTCAGCCAGCAAACGGGCGATGTCGGCGGCAGTAGGGCCAGCCCCGCCGTTCGCCATGCTCAACGCCAGAGTCCGGCCTGCTGGAACTTGACCCGCAACTGTTCAACCCGTCGCCGGTTGACGCCGAGATCCCAATATCCCACCCGGGAGGCCGAACGGATTTCAAGCCGCTTATGGGCCGGGTCCAGCAACAGTTCGAGATCATCCACGAACCGAAATACGGCGCTGGTGACTTCGGCACGAAGGTAGCCCTGATCGGCTCGTTCCTCGACGATTTTCAGGCGTGGTTCAGCGGCTAGTACCCGCTTGATCAGGTCAAATGCCGCCTGGGGCTCAAGGTCGACAGGCATTGGGTTGACCCGATGCTCTGTGTCGTGAGCCTTGCTGGAGACGCAGTTGGGGCTGCCCGGGCAGGCATCCAGTGTGGGTTCTTGCATCGCTGTTACACTCCCTGAGGTAATAAGCGCCACGAGGAGTAGATTACTTATGTTTGGATTTGGTGGCACTTTTGGTCGAGCCTTTGCTGGATTTTGCTGAAGTGCCGCTGGCGCTTGCGGCAACGGCTGTTGCCCCAAGCGCGCTGGCCTTGGCGGCATAGGTGGCGCGTTCTGAGGCAGGCATGGCGATCAGGCCTTCATTGCGCAGGTAGCCTTTGTCACCCCAGGCGGCATCGCTGGTGATCTCACCCAGAAATTCCTTTAGGCCCGGCGTTTTGCGGATGTTGGCCGCCTTTACGTACAGGTACAAGGGACGGGCACCGATGTAGGCATTGGTTGAGATGTTGGCGTAGGTGGGTTCGACCCCATTGATGGGGATTGCGCGAATTTTGTCAGCGTTTTCCGACACCATGCGATAACCAAACACGCCAATCTTGGGGGGGGTGGCGTTGGCGACCAAGCCAACATGGCCGAGGTCATTTTCCCTGCCTTCCTGATAAACCCGGTCTTCGCGTACGCTGCGGCATTTGCGCAACATATCGGCAGTGGGCTCATGCGCACCTGTCGGAACCCAGGGTAGGGCTTTACACTCAAGTTCAGCGATCAGATCAATAAAGGCGTCATGGGTCGCCGAGGTGGTGGGTGGCCCCAGCACTTCTATTGGGCTTTCCGGCAGACTCTCTTTTACATCGTGCCAACTCTTGTTGGGATTGAGTTCCATGCTGCCATCGGATGTTGCCAGCCACTTGGCAAAGGCCAGTCTGGCTTCTTTTGAGGTCAGGCTCCAGGGCTCCGATTTCTTGGATTGCGCCAGTATCAGACCGTCATAGCCAATTTTAAGCTCTAAAATCTCGCCAATGCCATTCCTCTGGCATTCGTCCTTTTCCTTGGGCTTCATGTCGCGGGAAGCAATAGCAATGTCAGGCGATTCCGCACCCATGCTCTCACAGAACAGTTTGATACCGCCGCCGGTGCCGGAGGCTTGAATCAGCGGTGCTTTGATCTGGCCGCTATGGGAGACCTTGTCGGCAACAGCCTTCACAAAAGGGACCACCGTTGACGATCCCATCATGGAAACATAGCCACGCTGAAAATCTGCCGTTGCTGACAGGGAGAAGAGTGCAGTGCCAGCCAAAGTGGTGAACGTGAGTAATTTTAGGGTCATGCGTGATTCACTCGTAGCAAATAAAGTAAGGCGTCGTGGAGATTGTAAACCAGATAGGTAGAGTATGCGGATGCGCCGGGATTCTTAATGGCCCCCAAAAAGCAAACCCGCCAAGAGGCGGGTTTGCTGGGCGGCGGCCTAGGCCACCAATCGGCGGAACTAAACTTTAGTCACCCATCCAACGCAGTTCAACGCGGCGATTCTTCACGCGTCCTGCTTCGGTGCCGTTGTCAGCAATCGGGTATTCGGTGCCGTAACCTTTGGCAAACAGGTTGTTGGTCACGCCCTTGTTGCGCAGGTACTTGGCAACCGATTCAGAACGACGCTGAGACAGGTGCAGGTTGTGCTGTTCCTTGCCCTTTTTACCTTCGAAGCTGGCGTAACCCGCAACTTCGATGTCTTTCTTGGCGGGGAAAGCAACCAACTGCTCGGTAACGCCGTCGAGGACGCTCTTGGCGCCTTCGGTCAGTTCCGCAGAGTCATAATGGAAGTTGACACCTTTCAGTTCCATCACGATGGGGCAGCCCTGATCGTCAACCTTGGTACCGGAAGCCGTGCCTGGGCACTTATCGTCACAGTCGTTTACGCCATCAGCGTCGGTGTCACGCGACGCACAAGCATCGGCAGCAACCGGCGCAGCGGCGGCGGCACCCGGCTTGTCTCCGAAAGGAATCACGAAGCCCATGTTGACCAAGAAGTCGTTGAACACATCGGTGTTGCCCGGCCAGTTGCTCGCGGCAGTGTCACCGCGGTAACGCACGTCACCACGAAGCAGGAAG
>JBILXN010000189.1:0-4672 GCA_044378425.1 Methylococcaceae bacterium | reverse complement strand
ATACGCCGGTCTGATAGGACGTGCCTTTAGCGCGCGACGGGTCAAACGGCAGCTTGACGGTATTGCCAAGAGAGCCGTTATCGCCCACCACCACAATCATGGTGTTGGTCATTTTGGGCTGGTATATCAGAACACCATCTTTTTCAGTGGCCATCCCGGTTTCAACCAGCAGTCGGCCCACCTCATGATCCATGGCTTCTATCATCTGGTTACTGAGAACCGGCCAGTTGCTACTGTCAGCGCAGTTGAATGTGGTGGTGTCGGTTGATCCTGGCGGCAGTTGCTCGATGGGCGGCGGTTGCAGCGGGGTATGGTCGGAAGCAAAGCTGACGGTTGCCATCCACGGCTGGTCTTTCTTTTGGCCATTGATCCACTCAATCGCAGCATCCACCGGTGCTGTGCCGCGGTAGGTGCGGGCACGCTTGTCGGTGACGGGAACCTGGTAGACCTTGCCCTTCTCATCGTTGATCCAGAGCGGTGAGACGAAGTGCGCGTTGTAATTCTGGAAACCTGCCGAAATGTTGGCAGGCATCGGGGTGCCTTGGGCGACACAGGCGGCGCCGGGGTTGAAAATGCCCCCTCTGTCCCGACAGATGCGTCCCGGTGGGTTACTCGCACGGGTCAGGGTCATGTTCTCGCAGCTGTTGTCTGCCGCATAGCAGGCCCCGCTGTCCGCACCACCATCATAGTTGGCACCCGGCACATAACCACACGCATAGGACTTGCCATTGCCGCCGCTGCCACCCACACCGCCGGCAGTGAGATCTATCGACTGTGGGTCTCCTGACTCATCAAGCCAGCCATAGTAGTAATCCCAGCCCAGGGAACGGGGCATGGCTTCCTTGTAGGGGCTGTTTCCCTGCAGTCCCAGATGGAATTTACCGAACAGTGCGCTTTTGTACTTGCGCTCCTTCAACAGCTTCGGTGCCGTGTAGTCGAAGGGCGACACCATGGAGTTGGCGGCGTCGTATGGACCCAACGCGCCCATCACATTGCTGCGCATGGGGAAGCGGCCTTCAAAAAAGACGGCGCGACTCGGCGAGCAGGCGGGCATCGACCAGTTGTTGCGGAAACGAATACCCTGGTTAGCGATTCCGCTGATGTTAGGCATGGCTGGGATGGCCTGAGGGCCGGGCGATGCATACCAGCCCATCTGGTCAATCCCTACATCATCCATGATGATGAAGAGGATGTTTTTGGGGGTTGAACTCGTTTTGGCCGCAACGCCTGCAGCAAAAATAAACATCGTCGCCGCCACAAAACCCGCGAGGGTGAATTTGACCCGTTGCGAACACATGCGCATAAGTATTCTCCTGAGTTATACCAAAACGCCAAATCCCACATGATGACCACACGATATGCAGAAGCGGGGTTCGTGTTCACTTGCAGCTCTTCTACCACGGCTTGATGCATAAAGCTTGCACAATCTTTCACATTAACCGTTCATGTGTCGATTCCGTGTCCGGTTCCGGCGAGCGGGTCGGATGGCCCCTGCCCCCGCTGCTTTCCGATGAGGGATTAGGGGCGTGATACTACTGACACCCCTTCACGCCTGATTCGTGTCTGACTGCCCTATACTGATGCTTCAGCTGCCGCTTGAAGAGTAATGGGTTGTGGCCTCTGCCAGATCCACAGCATGCGCTTTCACAGCGGACCGCTCTGTCGCGAGCTCACCTTCAATTGTTCAGGCTCGCACGGGCGGCTATCCACTCCCTTACGCAGGACACTATGATCATGACAGCACTCGTCCCCTCCCCCCTGGCTTCCGATCATTTGCGCCGCCGTCTCGCGTCTTTACTGCTGGTTTTGGGTACGGTCATGAGTACGGTCACTGAGGCCAGGACCGTGATTGTCGGCGGTTTGCTATCCAGAACGGGTAACTGGTCCTCTTTGGGACTGGCCAGCGAGGTGATGATGAAAATGGCGCGGGATGACATCAATGCCTACCTGAAGCAGCATGGTTCGACTACGCGTATCACGCTGGTGATCACCGATACCGAACTCAAGCCTGACCAGGCGGTTCGTCATTATCGTCACTTGGCTGACATGGGCGCCGTGGGCGTGGTGGGTCCGCAGTCCAGTAGCGAGGTCATGGCACTGGAATCGGTGATCGGCCGGCGGCGGGTCCCCATCATCAGCCACGGCAGCACCGCCTCCTCTCTGGCCAAATCCGGCGACCGGATTTATCGGGTGGTGCCGGATGATAGTCATGAGGCTGAGGCCATGCAGGCGTTGTTGAAAAGTCGAGGCGTTCTCACCGTCCTTCCAATGTGGCGCAACGATCCGGGCAATGGCGGCTTGCACGATTCACTGAAAGTCAGGCTTGAGAAAACCGGCGCCACGATGCTGTCGGGGATCAATTATTCCAGCGACGATAGTCAGGACTTCGTCCCGATTGTCGAAGCAGCTCATCGTCAACTGGCGGCTGCCCTTGCCGAACCGGGTGCCAGCAGTGCTTCGGTCGCGATCTATGTGGCCGGCTTCGACGAAGTTGTGAAACTCATGAATGCGGCCACCCGGTTCCCGCTGCTGAAAACGGTCAAATGGTATGGCAGCGACGGCATCGCCCAGAGTGATGCCCTGCTGAGGGATGAGGGCGCGGCCCGCTATGCGATGGCGGTTGATTTCCCTAATCCGAATATCGGGTTACCCACTTCCGCCATGTCAAAATGGCAACCTCTAGCCGAACGCTATTTCAAATTGACCGGGGAAAGCCCCGATGCGTTTGCCATGGCGGCGTATGACGCAACCTGGCTGGCGGCACTGAACGCCAGCTACAACCCTTCAGCACCACGCATCAGTCGCAGGGATTTGATGACTGAAACGGCCGGGCTTTTCTTCGGGGCAACAGGCTGGACCGAACTCAACAGTGCCGGCGATCGCACGCGGGGCGATTACGAATTTTGGGCGATTCGCCCGGATAGCAGCGGAAATCCGGCCTGGTCTGTAGTCTGCCACTACGATAGCGCCTCGGCCGCGGTCGGCGGGTCGGATTGCCCCGCCAACTGAGTCGGGTGACTGATGACTCAGGCTGCCGGTGGAAGGCGCATTGTCGCGTTGTGCGATTCGGGTAGCACTGCGCGTTGAATCGTGCGAAGCCGACGCCCGGACAGACGAAAGCCCCGGATTTCGGGGCTTTCGGTGGATATGGAAGACTGGGAATCCCCGGTCTGCCCTACAGACAGTAGCGTTAAAGGTCAGGATGAGTGATTAAAATCAGCATGATGACGGCACAGTCAAATTGAGTGCCAGCGCCATGTCGATGGCTGCCTTGAGCCGTTGGCAGCGGCCGCTACCCAGTGGTCGACATGACCTGAATCAGCTTGGTGACCCCTTCCGAATCCCACTATTGCGGTTAGCTGCACTTTTCAATCGGATTGCCGGCAGGAGAAGGGTTATTTCCCCGTTGCACCGCCCCTAGGTGAGCCGTGGGAATAGCGAAATCCTTAAAAGCACTGTGGTTAAAAGTACTCAGGCGCCGCCACCGAACTTGGGGGGGCCGGATTTCTTCATGTCGCTCATCGCCTCTTCGACCAGTGCAGCACCTTCGTTCAATTTACCTTCCTTCCCCATCGCCGCAGCCCGTTTCAATTTGCCGATAATGCGCTGCTGGGCGGCCGAGTTGTTCTTGGTCTTGGCGGCCTCCAAGGCTTGCTGTGTTTCCGCTGTAAATGCTTCGGCATTCCCGGCCTTGGATGCGTCAAGCGCTTTCTGGGCAGGGACGGCAAGAGGCGTCAGGTCCTCATTCATCGGTCCACCTGCAGCATGTACGCCGCTGCTCAGGCAAGCAAACAGAACAAGACTCCAAAACGATGTTTTCATATTCATTTGTGTTTATCCGGATATCGCGCACTCTTGCGGCGTAGAGTGGGCCAAGTGAGGAAAACTGGCGGTCAAGCAAGAATTCGACTGACACCAGCGTCGCGTCCGGCAGACTAACACGTATTTTTGACTATAACGGCCACCATTCGGAATCATATTTCCAGGGCCGGCGGTTAGAGGTCGCGGCAATACAGCCCTCAGATGAGATCAGGCGTGAGGGGCGTCACCTCATTCCTGAGGCGAAACCCGTAGTTTGGCGGGTAAAACGAGGAAACCGTAGCCCATCACAGGCAGACGAAGGCCCCGGATTACGGGGCCTTCGGTGGGTATCGAAACCGGGGAATCCCCCGCTTGGCTTACAGGCTGTAGTAGAGATCGTATTCGACGGGATGAGTGCTCATGCGCAGACGGGTGACTTCCTCCATTTTGAGGCCGATATAGGCGTCGATCGTATCGTTGGTGAATACGCCGCCCTGAGTCAAAAATTCGCGGTCAGCATCGAGGGCATCCAGAGCCATATCCAGCGAATGCGCGACCTGCGGAATGGCTTTTTCCTCTTCCGGCGGCAGGTCGTAGAGATCCTTGTCCATGGCTTCGCCCGGATGAATCCTGTTATTGATGCCGTCAAGACCTGCCATCAGCATTGCCGCAAAGGCGAGGTAGGGGTTGGCAGTGGAGTCAGGGAAGCGTACCTCAATACGACGCGCCTTGGGGTTTTGCACATAAGGTATGCGGATTGAAGCCGAGCGATTGCGGGCCGAGTAAGCCAGCATGACCGGTGCTTCAAATCCGGGCACCAGACGCTTGTAACTGTTGGTGGAGGCGTTGCAGAAGGCGTTGAGTGCCTTGG
>JBILXN010000187.1:0-4705 GCA_044378425.1 Methylococcaceae bacterium | reverse complement strand
CAAAGATACTGCTCTGCGATTGCTGGTTGTGAGGTAAGGGCAAGAATGATGGTTGCAGAACGGAAGAAACGCACATCAGACCTCTCAGATCTCGGTTGCTTATGGTTTCGGCATTGCCCCAACAGTGACCCAGAAAAAACAAAGGCCCACCGAAGTGAGCCTAAGT
Source organism: Methylococcaceae bacterium (assembly GCA_044378425.1). Taxonomy (GTDB): domain Bacteria; phylum Pseudomonadota; class Gammaproteobacteria; order Methylococcales; family Methylococcaceae; genus UBA6136. The sequence goes on along the minus strand of JBILXN010000187.1, from coordinate 4,539 downwards.
CTTTGAATTAAGTGGTGGGTCGTACTGGATTCGAACCAGTGACCACTGCATTAAAAGTGCAATGCTCTACCGACTGAGCTAACGACCCACACTGAAGAGGTATTATAATTTGCCTAGGTTTTCGGATCAAGTTCGGATTCATTGTTTTATCCCCGCGTCACGGGAACAATCTCGTTTGCGTGGTCGCTATTTGGTTGATTTTGACATCCATAAGCATGATATCTCCCAAAATTACTCCTTCGCGGCTTTTGCTTTTTCTCATGTCCATTTTACTGACGGGGTGTGTTTGGTTCCGGCTGTTGGATATCAAGAACCAGTTGGCAGAATTTGATGAGAATGTTCGGATCGAAGTGGCCGATAAGCATTTCATCCTGCACCTTTTGAAACCGGTCCTACTCAGCGAGGATTTCGTCTATCTCAGCAAGTTGCGGCCTAGCCGGACGGAGGCCTTGCCTCAAGGCGGCTACCGCTGGTATCTCGATTTCCGGTTTGATCCCGCCATGAGTCCGCAGCAAAAGTCCATGCAGGTTTCGTTTGCGATGACCTTTACCGCTCATCACCGACTAGCAGCGTTCGATTTTTCTCCGCTGTTCGTCGAAATGGCACCGCCCGTTTTTCTGGAAGCATCCATCCGGTCCCTCGGTGTGGGCAAAGTTGATCAGGATAACAGGCAACTCAAGGTTGATCCGGACGATCTGCCTGAACTTGACGCCAGTCTGCCACGGGTTGCGGCGATCACCACGGTGCTTGGCCTGCCTGCAAAAGAGGAAACTGAAGACGGTCTGAGGGTGCTGATTTACCGATTCAAGGCCGATGCTTTGCCGGTCGACAAGGAATATGAGGAGCGACGACTAGCGGAGGCCAAGTTGTATTTTGATCCGGTCAGGGATGAACTGGTAAGACTCAAGGGCAAGTTTGCGGGTTTGAAGCTCTCGATAGATTATCGAAAGCTGGCGGGGAGGCAGTTACCGCCCCAAGGCTGAACGGGGAACTGGCAAGGCATCAGTAACGTACGGCAAGCAGACGGTGCCAAGTATGCTGACTAATGGCTTCAACGTGTGAGAAACCGGATTGCAAGGCCATCCTCGCAAGGGTGCTCAGGCTGTCGGGTTGGTCGTTGTTTCGAACATGGGTCATGGCAAAGGCCAATTCATCCGGTTCCAGGGCAGTCCAGTCACGAGCCATCCTGCCGCAGTAGGCCTCGAGATAGGCTGATAAATCTTGCTCTTCCTCTCTAACAACATCAATCAACACTAGCATTCCGCCCACCGAGAGTTGCTTGCGGCAGCTATTGAAGAACGTGGCTTTGTCGGCTGCATTCAGGTGATGGAGGGCAAAGCTGGAGAAGATCACGTCATACTTCGTGTCTGTAGGCTGTTGCAGATGGGTCAGCATATCGACGCAATGAAATCTTCGCGGGCAGGGCAGGGGGGCGAGATTGTCGGCGGCCAGGGCCAAGGCTATTTCGGACAGATCCACACCACAGTAGCGTGTAAGTTGCAACGATTGCAGTACGGGGCCAATAAACCGGGCGTCGCCGCAGCCGAGGTCGAGCAGACTGATGGGGTGCGGGCACTCTTGCTGGAGCATCTGTGTCAGTTCACGGTATAGCTCACTGTGAAACATGTAGTTATGCGCCACAATTTTGCTGTAGACATGCCAGCTATCGACGAAAAACGCATGCGCTGTGGGTGAGGTGGCGCTCATCGTTGCGTTAGCCCAGTTTCTCGATCCGACCGGAAGCGGCCGATTTCAGGGCCGCGACGATGAGTCGGCAGTTCGCCTTGGCATCCTCAAGCGAGAGGCGTGGTGGTTGACCGTTGAGAACGGCGTTGCTGAACCCCTCGATTTCCAGCTCGAAATGATTAGCGACCGGAGGTGTTTCTGTGCCTCTTGTTCCTGCTTCGGTCCACCACTGGATTTCCGGTGAGTCACCGGGCAACTGCCAGACAGTCGGGCACTTGATGCTGCCTTTTGTGCCGGTGATTTCATACTCCGACCGGCGGGTACATTCGAAGCTGAAATCAAAGTGGGCACGTCGGCCGTTGCCATAGTCGATTATGCCGCTAGTCGAGATGTCGGCGCCACTCTCGACGTAATGAGCGATGGCCGATACGGAGCGTGGGGATTCGGCAAACCACATTCTGGCGCAATTGATCGCATAGCAGCCGATATCCCACATGGCCCCGCCACCCTGCCAGACCTCATCGGCCAGCCGGTACATGCGGGCGGGCCGCATCATGAACGAAAAACTGGAGCGAACAAATCGAATGTCACCGATCAGGCCGGAATCCACCAGTTCCCTCACCCGCGCATGCTGGGGGTGAAAGCGGTGCATGAAGCCTTCCATCACGGTGACGCCTTGACGGAGTGCAGCGGCTTCAATGGCCTCAATATCCGCGAGGGTTAGCGCCATCGGTTTCTCACACAGCACATGTTTGCCGTGCGCGATGGCGCGTAGGGTCCATTCGGCGTGTTCACGATTGGACATTGGGAGATAGACCGCTTCAACCCGAGGATCTTGCAACAGTGCATCCAGTGATTCATGAACGCTCACGCCGGTTTGCCCGGGAGCATAACGGGCCAGCGTTTCGGCGGCGGCCCCGGACCGCCGGCTGGCAATCGCGACCAGTTCGGCATGGGCCGCTTCGACAATGGCGGGTAGCACCCGTTCGTTGATCCGGGCGGCGCCAAGAATACCCCAGCGTAGTCTGCGTTCAGTGCTCATCAAGTGTTCCCAAGGTGGCGGCGAGTCATTTAGAGGGCAATAAAGATACCTCAAGTAGAGGGGCGCCGGCCATCGGCAACGACCCCGTGCCGGTTCTATTTTTACGCTATTGGCCCAGTGGCAAAGTGCCCCCACAGGGCCGCAGCATGGTTCTATAATTGGAACGCCGGTTGGCGCTTGCTTCCGGTTCCTGATATCACTAAACAATGAATAATCCGACACCGAGGCGTCAAGATGAAAATTGGAATTGCATCCGATCATGCAGGTTTTGCTCACAAGGAGGCCTTACGTCACTGGCTGACAGAATTGGGTCATGATGTTCATGACTATGGCTGTTTCAGTGATGAACGCACCGACTATCCCATGTGGATCCGCCCCTGTGCCGAAGCGGTAGTTCGGGGTGAAGTCGAGCGCGGCATCGTGTTGGGGGGCAGTGGTAATGGCGAGGCTATCGTTGCCAACCGGGTCAAGGGGTGCCGTTGTGGTTATGCCTTCAATGAAGAAACCGCATTCCTGACGCGCTCGCACAATGATGCCAACTGTATCGCTATGGGTCAGCGTATCGTCACGCTGGAAATGGCCAAGACCATCGTCACAACTTTCCTTGCAACCCCCTTTGAAGGCGGTCGCCATATCCCGAGGATCGTTGCGATCGACGAATGAAGCATCCCCGCGGTTTCATCAGGTTCTATTAAGGGAGTCATCTCAGTATGCAGGTAACCCGCCGTCAGTTTTTCAAGTTTAGTGCCGCTTCGCTTGGCGGTTCCTCGCTGGCGGCGTTGGGCTTTTCGCCAGCTGCTGCCCTCGCTGAGGTGCGCACCTTCAAACTGACGCGGACTACGGAGACCCGCAACACTTGTCCCTATTGTTCGGTCGCCTGTGGCCTGATCATGTATAGCCTGGGTGATAAGGCTAAAAATGCAAGGGCCGAGATCATTCATATTGAAGGTGATCCCGACCATCCGGTCAGTCGCGGTAGCCTCTGTCCCAAAGGCTCCGGTCTGCTGGATTTCGTGCATAGTGCTTCACGCCTGAAACATCCCGAATACCGCGCACCCGGCAGTCGTGAATGGACGCCTGTCAGTTGGGACTGGGCGATGGAACGTATCGCCCGACGCCTGAAGGATGACCGTGACGCTCATTTCATCGGCAAAAACGACCAGGGCCAGACCGTAAATCGCTGGGCTTCGATTGGCTTTCTGGCGGCCTCGGCCGCCTCCAATGAAACCGGCTACCTCACCAATAAAATCTCCCGTGCGCTGGGCATTGTGATGATCGATAGCCAGGCCCGCATCTGCCACGCGCCTTCGGTCTCGGCGCTGGCCGCCAGTTTCGGACGCGGGGCCATGACCAACACCTGGATGGATATCAAGAACGCTGATGTCATTCTTGTCATGGGCGGCAATCCGGCCGAAGCGCATCCGGTAGGTTTCAAGTGGGCGATTGAGGCCAAGGCGAAAAACAAGGCCCGGCTGATTGTGGTTGATCCGCGCTTCAACCGAACGGCTTCGGTGGCTGATCTCTATGTGCCCATCCGCGCGGGCACCGATATCGTGTTTCTGAATGGTGTGATTCGCTACCTGCTGGAAAAGGGGAGCATCAATCGCGCGTACATGAAGGCCTACACCAATGCCAGCTTTATCGTCGGTGATGGCTTCAGCTTCGAGGAAGGCCTGTTTAGCGGCTATGACGCTGACAATCCCGAAGTGCGTTACGACCGCAGCAGCTGGACCTATGAACTGGACGCACAGGGTTATGCCCGGGTTGACGACACACTGGAGCATCCCCGCTGTGTATACAATTTGTTGAAG
>JBILXN010000032.1:0-15843 GCA_044378425.1 Methylococcaceae bacterium | reverse complement strand
GCTGTTCACGCTGATCTATGTGCCGTGCCTATCCACCATCGCCACCCTCAAGACCGAGGCCCGCAGTACCGGGTTCATGCTGATGTCGGTGGTCTGGTCCCTGTTGCTGGCCTGGGTCAGCTGTTTTGTGTTCTATCAGGGCGCACGCTGGCTAGGGTTCTGAACCGACAGTTTTGCGGAGTCATCCGGCTAGACGGGGCGAAGGCACTGGCCCAGACTACCCCCATGCACGAACTCTCGCTGGCCGAAAATCTGATCGAAATCCTCGAAGATGAAGCCCGGCGGCAGGGTTTCCGGCAGGTGCGCCGGTTGTGGCTGGATGTAGGGATACTGTCGGCTGTTGAACCCGCTGCCCTGCTGTTTGCCTTTGACGTCGCCGCAAGAGGGAGCTGCGCCGAGGGTGCCGAAATCGAATTGAACACGCTGCCGGGGGAAGCCTGGTGTCCGGCCTGCCAGCAGGTGATAGCGATAAACACCTATCATGATCCCTGCCCACTTTGCTTCGGACATGGCCTCAAGGTCACCGGCGGCAGCCAATTTCAGATCAAGGAACTGGAGGTCATCTGAATGTGTACGGTCTGCGGTTGCGGCTCACCCGATCAACCGGGTCATGCCCCGGGTTCACAGCATCACCATCATTACGGGCTGGGTCCTGCCGGTGTTGGGCTGGCTGATTTCAGTCAGGCCCGGATTGTCCGGATCGAACGTGATGTGCTGTCAAAAAATGATGCCTATGCCCGTGACAACCGCGAAGGGTTTAAGGCCCACGGGATAGTGACGCTCAATCTCCTGTCAGGGCCGGGCTCTGGCAAGACCAGCCTGCTGGAGCGAACGCTGCTGGATCTCAGCGGCGACTATGCCATGGCGGTGATCGAGGGGGATCAGCAAACAGCAAACGATGCCGAACGCATCCGCGCTACCGGTGTTCCGGCTCTGCAGATCAATACCGGCAAGGGGTGCCATCTTGATGCCCACCAGGTTGCACACGCCGTAGCGGATCTGAAGCCTCACGACGGCAGCCTGCTGTTTATAGAAAATGTCGGCAATCTTGTCTGTCCCGCGATGTTCGATCTGGGCGAACAGGCCAAGGTGGTCATGCTCTCCGTCACGGAGGGCGAGGACAAACCCCTCAAGTACCCCGACATGTTTCACCATGCCTCGGTCATCCTGCTCAACAAGATTGATTTACTGCCTTATCTCAACTTTGATGTCACGCGCTGTCTCGACGCCCTCAGGCAGGTCAATCGGGATGCTCCGGTGTTGCAGCTGTCTGCCACCCGTGGTGAGGGCATGGCGGCGTGGTACGACTGGCTGAGGGCGCAACTTGCGCAAACCCGCAGTCATTAGGGCAAGGCTTTCGGATTCCGCCCGGTAGATCACTCGCCGAGGTTGGGCGCTACCGGATTGGCCGTCTGCTCAAGCAGGGACTTGAGCGCGTCAATGTCCAGAGGTTTGACGAAATGGTGGTCGATACCCGCCGCCTTTGAAGCGCGGCGGTCCGCCTCACTACCGTAGCCGCTGACGGCAGCTAGACAGACGGCTTCAAGGCCGGACAGGCTCCGCAGCTGGCGTGCCAGCTCGTAGCCATCCATGTCGGGCAAACCAATATCCAGCAGTATCAGCCCTGGCCTATAGCCCGCAGCGATTTCGAGTGCGCTCAAGGCATCATACGCCAGCCGCACATCGTAGCCGCAGCTTTCAATCAACATGGCCTCGCTGTTGGCGATATCGGCATTGTCGTCCACTACCAGCACCCTCAACCCGGAATCTCTGGTTTCCGTGGCCGCGGCTAGTGCTTTCACTGCGGGGCTACTTCCCTTTATCCGTACCGATTCATCGGCCAGCGGGAAGCTGACGGAGAATTCGCTGCCAAACCCTATGCCCGGGCTTTCCGCCGCAATGGCGCCGCCATGCAAATTCACTAGTCGCCGCACCAGCGTCAGCCCAATGCCGAGCCCGCCCTGACGTCTGTCCAGTGTACGATCCGCCTGCATGAACAGCTCGAAGATATTGGGCAACAAATCGGGGGGTATACCCTGTCCGTCGTCCTTGATCTTCAATAGAGCCATACCGCCATGCGCCCGCAGGCTAATCGCGATATGGCCGAAAGAGGGGGTGTACTTGATGGCGTTATTCAGCAGATTCTCGATGATCTGCTCGATGCGTACCGAGTCTGCATAAATGATCACCGGTTGATCCGGCAATGACAGCGTCAGTTCGTGGCCGGCGCTCTGCAGGGATGACTGACAGGACAGTACCGAAGCGTGCACCATCGCCACCATGTCGACCGGACCGCGGCGTAAGTCGATCTGGTTGCGGGTCACCCGGGCGATGTCCAGCAAATCATCGACCATCCGGGTCAGTTTGGTGACCTGTCGATCCATCATGTTCCAGATGTCGGGTAACGCCACCTCCCCCGGTTTGGCTCGCTGCAGTATGCCCAGCGCATTGCGGAGGGGTGCCAGTGGGTTGCGCAGTTCGTGGGCCAGCATGGCGATGAAATCGTCTTTTTGCCGGTCGGCTTGCCGTAGCGAGGCTTCGATGCGCTTGCGGTCGGTGATGTCGTGATTGGTTTCCAGCACCAGCAGGCCACCATCCACCTGTTCACTCACCCGGTAGCGGCAATCGACGACCAGTTCCCGGCCATCACGGGTGAGGTGAGTGACTTCGCCCATCCACTGCCGGTCTTCGCGTAACCGGCGTTCAAATTCATCGCAGGTGACATGGCGCTTGCAACCCAGCAGATCCTGGCTATGTCGGCCCATCACCTCGGCGGCGCGCCAGCCATACAGTTCCTCCGCACCGCGGTTCCAGTACTGGATACCGCCGCCGATAGACCAGATCAGGATGGCCTCATGGGCCTGTTCCAAAAGATCGGCCTGCTGTTTGGCGAGGGCCTCGGCCTTGCGATTTTCGGTCACATCCAGCAGGGTGAGCAGTGCCAGACCGACCTTGCTGGAATCCCCGATCAGTTTACGGGCGTTCAACAACAACACCCGTTCGCCCGTTCGGGGGAAGTTAAACGACAGTTCGAGATTATTGATGCCGCTCTCGCTTTCCATGATGGACCTGAGCAGTTGATCGAAAGCCGGGGTATTCCAGACACCTTCGCCGATATCCATCAGTTTCTGACCCTCAATCTGGCCGGCCACCAATTGGAACATCGACGTGAACGAGGGATTGCAGCGACGGATGCGGAGGCCCTGATCAATCACCACCATGGCGGAATGGGCCGTGTCAACGATGGCCTGGGCATAGTCGTCGGTCTCCCGTGCATCCATCATGGCGCGGCTGAGTTCGGTGTTTCGGAGTATCAATTCCTCATTGGCGGTGATCAGCTCTTCGTTGGCAGACTGCAGTTCTTCCTTGGCGGTTTCCAGCTCCTCATTAGAACTTTGGAACTCCTCTTTTGCCGAGAGTAGCTCCTCTTGCGTGGATTTGAGATCCTCGCGACCACTTTCGTACGCCTCGAAAATCGAGTGCAGATGTTCCTGGGTGGCGGTCAGTTCGCGCCGCAGTTTTTCCATCTCTTCTGGTTCGGCAGCGCCAGCCGGACGCTGCCCCAACCAGCGCTGCAAGAGGCTACCGAGGCCCTGCGGGGCCTCGGTGAGCGCCGAACGGTCGGTCAGGGTGATGAGCCAGAACCCACCGGCTGCATTGGTTTCGGTCAGCGGCACCACCTCAATGTCCAGCAGATACGCCACGCCCTTGATCTCGATAGTGAGTTTTTCACGGCGAACGGGTGCGGAGATGTTGCGCGCCTCATGTATGGCCGTCGTGAGGGCAATATGAAGCGCGGGGCAGAGCATGCCTTGCAGCGTCATGCTGGCTGGCCCGGGCCGAATGTCCAGTAACGGGCTGATCCGGCCGGTGAATTGCACAATGTTGTGGTGCTCATCGACCACCATGCCAGCAGGCGCATAGCGGTCAATGAGGAGCTGGTTGAGATGGTTTTCCATGGTGGCGGTATAGCGTGCGGTAATCAGAATGTCGGCTGATTTATCGGTGCTGACGGGTTTTGTTAAGCCTTTTACCTGGCAACTGTCAACCCAGAGGCGGCTATGCTCGTTTTTACGCATGTAAATCCGCCGCCGCTTGTCGATCTGATCGAACAGATTCAGGGAGTATTGGCTGACGCTCTCTGATGGTCCCAGCATCAGATAGCCACCCGGTTTTAGCGCGTAATGGAACGTCGTCGTCACACGGCGATGCAGTACTGAATCAAAATAAATCATCAGGTTGCAGCAGCTTATCAGATCCACCTTGGAGAAGGGCGGATCAGAAGTTAGGTCGTGTTGGGCAAATACGCAGAGCAGGCGGATGTCGGGCTTGATCTGATAGCCATTGTCGACCCGCATAAAAAACCGGTCCAGCCGCTGCTGGCTGACCCCTTCGAGACGGTTCGATCGATAAAACCCCGTGCGGGCCTGAGTGATGGCGCTCTCATTGATATCGGTTCCGAACAGGGTGATCTCCGGTGTGCGATCACCCAGCTGTTCCAGCAACAGCATGGCGATTGAGTAGACTTCAGCCCCCGTTGAGCAACCCGGAATCCAGATGCGTATCGGTTGATCACCGACGTGCTGGGCCAACAAGGACGGAAAGACGGTTTCGGCCAGACCCTGGTACATGTCCTTTTCGCGAAAAAAGCGGGTGACGCCGATAAAGAAGTCCTGACAGAGTGCCTGGGCTTCAGCTTGATCATCGGCCAGCGATTCGATGTAGTCGCGTATCTGGTGGCAGCGGGTGTTGCCGAGTCGACGCAGAAGGCGGCGCTGAATGGTGCTGCGTTTATAGTGCGACAGATCGACGCCGGTAGCCGCCCGCAGAATATGGCACAGTCGTATGAAATCGTCGTCGCTCAGAGGATCGGGTTCAGCAGTCAGGCTGCCTGTGACTATTAAGGCTTTTGATGGAGCTGGGGCCACCAACCGAGTCGCCATGGCATCTATGTCCATCACCGAGTCAGACGAAACCCTGGCCGCCGCGTGTTTTGGCATGTCCTCGTAGGCGGCGGTTCCGGGACGCTGTACCAAGGTGATTCCCCCGGTGGCGCGAATGGCGTCTATCCCCTCGGCGCCATCGCTGCCGGTTCCGGACAGAATGATGCCGATACTGTTCTGGCCCAGGGTCGCTGCCACTGACCGGAATAGGACATCGATCGGTTTTTCCGCACTGTGGGTGTTCTCCCTCCCGCTGAGTACGGGCCGGCCGGTTGTTCCGCTGACGGTCAGGCCCGGGCTCAGGATGTAGATATGGCCCGGCTGCAAGTGCTCTCCGGGATGACCCTGACTGACCGGCATGACGGTCTTGCCTGCGAGAATCGTGCTCAGCATCGCTTCGTGGTTGGGCATGGAGTGCAGCAGCACGAGGAAAGCCTGAGGTGCCTCCGCCGGCAGTGTGCTGATGAGGTGTACCAATGCCTCGACGCCGCCCGCCGAGGCGCCGATGGCCGCGACCGGCATACTCATCGGTTTGGTGCGGGGGATGCTGTTTTTCATGGCGGCGGAGATAAACTTCCGCGGGCAGGTTTCACAGCCATGATAATTTAATGGGCCTGGTTCTCATACTCGTCGCGATCTTTTTCATAAAGATCATGCAGCGCATCACAGGTGGGCTGACCGACGTCGCTTCGTGCGCGACAGTCTTCATATTCCTGTCTCGATTCTTCGACACGAATGGCGGCTTCTTCCGCATCGGGCCCGCCAACAACAGGTCGCGATGAGCGACAGCTCCATGACGATGTGAATAAAATGATGAGTAGCAGTCGCTTGAGGTTTTGATTCATGGCGTGATCCGGTGAATGTTACAGTCACGTCAAGTGAATCATACCGGGATGAAAGTCGCAAAAAGGAACTTCCCCGAGCTGTTCGGCGCTCCTTGTTTTGCTTCATGGCGATGGCGGACCTCTCTACAGGTGGGCAAAGGAAAAAAATCGGAACATCCATGTTCCGCCGACGCATCCTGACGTCTGCCAGGGGCTCCCTTCCTTCCCGCGCCTCCACCGGCATTATCCTGTCGCCGGTCTTCGGGCAGTACACTGGGAGTTGGGGGGGGCCAGATGTAGTGCCGAAGCAGGCTGCATTTAAACGGCTTTTCCAACAGGTTTGAATAAGTAGGAATGCTTAGTCTACCGGCATTCACCCCGACGATTCGGCGAGTCAGCTATTATGTAAGACTCTGCAAGGTATGCCGGCTTGATCCCTGCTACCATGTTGCCGTCGTTATGGCGATGTTCTGCCAGAGCGACGCTCGCTATTTTATTTACGTTATTAGGTCTCCGATGAAGTCACACACGCTACGCAAAAACCTGACGCTATCCCTGATTGCAACCATTACTGCTTTATCGGGCTCAGCCTCAGTTGCGGCGGCTGCCAGCAATCGTTGGCAAATGGATTACATCTCCCCGTTTTTATATACGGCCAGCAACGCTTCGCCGTCCTCCCTTTATACTGGTTTTGGTCTGCAAGGCATCAAGGGCGGGGATAGCAGCGGTAATTTTCTGGTTGTGGGTACCACGACCATCAACGGGGTGACTCAGGGCGCTGTCTACGACGGTCCCATCAACCATGGGTTCAAAGGGTGGGGCAGTGGCAGCGGCACATGGACCATCATGAATGTTCCGACTGGTTTTGGTGCCAGTTCTACCAGCATTTACGGGGTCGACAATCTGGGCAGTGGCTCGGTCAATCTTGTGGGGTCTTATGTTGGATCGGGCGGTACCCGCTTGGGCTTCTACTATAGCGGGCCCCTCACCAGCACCCCGTCCAGTAGTGATTTCCAGTCTTATCAGGCGCGTAATTTTGCGACCGGCAAACTGGCCACCTTTACCTATATCCACAGCATTTCCGGTGGTCTGGCGGTGGGTAATTATGACAACCTGGGCGATGGCAGCCCTGCCGGTAATGCCTTTATTTACTCACCCGGCAGCAATTCTCAAATTGATATCGTTTACCCCGATGCCGACAAGACTCATACGGCTTATGGCATCTGGTACAACGGTGGCACGTCCTATACCGTGGCCGGCGGCGTGGGCTTGCCTTCCCGAACGGACAGCGGCTATGGGGAACCTCTCGGCAAGGCATATTTGATGGATTACGACAGCGCCATTTCGGGGCCTGCTGCCTTTAGCCATTATCAAACGTTCAATTACAAGCCCGCCGGAGCATTGCGCAAGAAACTGAAGAACAAGGATGTTATTTCCCACTTTGAGGGGATATGGTCAAACGGTACCGGTCTCTATCGACTGCCCGCAACGGTTACAGCGACAGCTTTGGGTGGTTTGGGCTATGGACTGGTGGCGGAGGTCAGGCGCAAGAGTAATGGAAAATTTGCCAGGCAGGCGCGTTGGAGCACCATCAATGCCCCAGGCGCGTCGTTTTCCACTAACGATTCACTGTCTGGCGATACCAGCGTGGGGCTGGTGGTTTACCCAGCGCTCAACGGGGCCCCTGAAATTATCTCCGACTATGCGGTAACGCCGATTCAACAATAGGGTTCGGGGCACTTGCCGGTCTCTATTGCCGGAATCCTGAGACCGTGTCACGTGGGGTTCCGGGCGAGGCTACGGAATCGCCTCGGAAATTGGCCCGGTCTGCGGCTATTTGCCGATGCAAAAACTGGCGAATATTCGCCCCAGCAGATCATCGCTGGTAAATTCGCCGGTGATCGACGACAAGGCATTCTGCGCGTGCCGCAGATCTTCCGCCAACAACTCATATTCGCCGGTCACCCGTCTTAACTCGGCGCTTTTTATGCTGGTCCTGGCCTGATCAATAGCGTCCAAGTGCCGCCTTCTGGCGATGAATACGCCGTCGGTTTCGCTCTCGAAGCCCGCGTTGTTTTTGAGGTGCTGTAACAATAGGGGCATCCCTTCCCCGCTTTTTGCCGATAGTTTAATCACGGTTCCTTCTGCCGTTTCGGTCAGGCTGGCGGGTGCGGTCGTGATGTCGATTTTATTGTAGACGCGGGTGATCGGCACGCCAGCGGGAAGGCTTTCAATGAGGTTTTCTCCCTCCTCTGGTGCGCTTCCGTCTATCACCAGGAGCACGCGGTCGGCGTTTTCAATCTCGCTGCGGGCGCGTCGGATGCCTTCCCGTTCCACCAGATCAACGCTATCGCGTAGCCCTGCGGTGTCGATAATGTGCAATGGCATGCCGTCCAGTTGAATGTATTCGCGCAGGGTATCGCGGGTGGTGCCCGGCTGGTCGGTGACGATGGCGGAGTCTCGACCCGCCAATCGATTGAGCAGGCTCGATTTTCCGGCATTGGGTCGGCCCGCGATGACCAGGGTCATGCCATCCCGCAGCAGACTGCCTTGTCGTGCTGTGGCGCGTATCGTTTCCAGCCTGCCCGCCAGTGACGCGATATTGTCAGCAATGTGAGCACTCCCCATAAAGTCGATATCCTCGTCAGTGAAGTCGATGGACGCTTCGACATAGAGCCGCAGTTCGATCAGGGATTCGACCAGCACGTGGATGTGGCGGGAGAACTCGCCTTCAAGTGAGCGCTGGGCGGAGCGGGCGGCTTGTTTGGTTGTGCTATTGATGAGGTCGGCAATGGCCTCGGCTTGCGCGAGGTCGAGTTTGTCGTTGAGAAAGGCGCGTTCACTGAATTCACCGGGCCGTGCCAGACGGACGCCCAGCAAGATCAGGCGTTCCAACAGCAGGTCAAGCAGAATCGGGCTGCCGTGGCCGTGCAGTTCAAGGACGGCCTCGCCAGTAAAGGAGCGGGGGGCAGGAAAATATAGTGCCAGGCCGCGGTCAATAGCACTGCCATCGTCATCAAGGAAGGGGCCAAAATGGGCATACCGGGCAGGGATATTTTTACCAAGCACGGCGGGGATGAGGCTCGGGACGCCAGGTCCCGAGACGCGAACGACGCCAACGCCGCCCCGCCCTGGGGGCGTTGCAATGGCGGCGATGGTGTCCTGAGGCTGAGGGGTCATGGTCGTGGCCGGGCGTGTGGAACACGCTCCGGCCAAACGGGGAGGGGTGTTATCAGGCCTTGGCTGGCGTGATGGGGCCGACGATCATCTTGTTGATGTACCACTGTTGCAGTATCGAGAGAACGTTGTTGACCACCCAGTAGAGGACGAGGCCGGACGGGAAGAAGGCGAAGAACCCGGTAAACATAATAGGGAAGAACTGCATGATCTTCGCCTGTAAGGGATCCTGCGGTGGCGGGCTCAGTCGTTGCTGGACGAACATAGAGATACCCATGAGCACTGGCAAGATAAAGAAGGGATCTTTGGATGAAAGATCCGTCAGCCAGCCGATGAAGGGGGCCTGACGCATTTCGACGGTTTCAATCAGCACCCAGTAGAGCGAAATGAATACCGGAATCTGGACCAGAATCGGCAGGCAGCCACCCAGCGGGTTAACTTTTTCCTTGCGATACATTTCCATCATGGCGGTGTTCATTTTCTGCTTGTCGCCTGAGTAACGCTCCTTCAGTTCGGCGACTTTAGGCTGCAGTTTCCGCATATTGGCCATGGAGCGGTAGCTCGCTGCCGAAAGCCGGAAAAACAGGGCTTTGAGTGTCAGCGTAACGAAAATGATGGCCCAGCCCCAGTTGTTGAAGATTTTATGGAATTGCTCCAGCAACCAGAAAATCGGCTTGGCGATAATGGTCAGCGCGCCATAATCGACCGTAAGGTCGAGACCGGTGGCGGTCTGTTCAAGTACCCGCAGCAGTTTGGGCCCGGCGTAGAGTTGTGCCTTGACTACTTTATCCTGGCCCGGACCGACCTCCAGTTCGGGCGTCTGAGCGCCGATAACGTAAAGATTGTCGGACAGGGATTTGGTGTAGTAACCGATCTCTTCGCCAGCAGATGGAATCCACGCTGCCATGAAGTAGTGCTGGATCATCGCAATCCAGCCATCCTTGCTGATTCGTGTCAGATTTTCACCCGCCATGTCCTTGAAGCTGAGCTTTTCGTATTTGTCTTCGGGGGTATACAGAACGCCACCGGTGAAGGTGCGAACAAATTGATCCTTGTTTTTATCGCCCGGATCCTTGCGCTGCAGCTGCACATACTGCCTGGCGGCCCAGGTCCCCGCACTGCGATTGGCCACCTGCTGCTCTAAGTGAATGTCGTAACTGCCGCGGTTGAACAGGTAGGTCTTGGTTACGGTTACACCATCGGGACTGGTCCAGGTTAGCGGTATGCGCAGTTCATCCTGTCCATCAGCCAATTTATAGGCGGGTTGGGCCGCAGACCACACGCTGTGGTGATTAGGTGCAGCCGTTTCGTTACCGATGAATCCACTTTGTGCCACAAACAATGGCCCATCGTCGGAGAAAAGGCGAACCGGTTTATCTGGGGTATCCTTGCTTTCGGGATAATTGATCAACTCCAGCATGCGTATATCGCCACCCGCTGTATCGATTTCCAGTCTGACGACATCGGTACTCACCGCGATGCGTTGTCCCGCGCTCATCCCGGGTTGTTCCGTTGCGGCGGAAGCCATTGATGCTGTACCGCCGGTTGCGTTGGGGGTCGCTGAGGGGATGTCGGGGTTGCTTTGGGCTGTGATCTGTTCAGTCGCCTGTGGCTTGGGTCCGTAGTCTGCCTCCCATTGCTGGTAGAGCATGGCGCTGAGGAAAAAGAAGAAGACGATCAGTACGAACCTTGCGTTATCCATTTGGTTATTTCCGATTTTTTTCTGGTACGGGATCGAAGCCTCCCTCATGCCACGGATGACATTTGGCAAGGCGCCTTGCGGCAAGACCGGCACCGCGTGCCGCCCCAAACCGCTCGATCGCGGTTAGAGCATAGACGGAGCAGGTCGGTTCAAAACGACAATGATGACCCACCCAGGGGCTGATCAGGTAGCGGTAGAACGTGATGATGGCGACCAAGAGGGCTTGCATTGCCTCACCAGATGGGCCCAGTGTTTGTGCAATGAGCGAAACAGTGTTTCATGGTCTGCCTGAAGTGCGGCGGTTCGCGCCATTATAATAAAGTCAATGCCTGCCAGATTTTGCTGGTTCAGGCGGAAGCTCTCTCGAATGATCCGTTTGAGCCGGTTTCTATCATTGGCTTGGCGGATGTTTTTTTTCGATATCGCCAGTCCCAGCCGCGGGTGATTCATCTCGTTTACCCTGGCAAGCACGGTAAGCTGGCTGTCAGAGGATTTTGCGGCCCTGTCAAAAACGCGCTGAAAATCCGCGCTGGTGGTCAGGCGGCGAGATCGCGGGAACCCGAGCTGTGTGATTGACAAGCGTCAGACAGTCAGGCGCTTGCGGCCCTTGGCTCTGCGGGCATTGATGACCCTGCGGCCACCGACGGTCTTCATGCGGGCGCGAAAGCCATGCGTCCGTACGCGCTTAATCTTGCTGGGCTGATAAGTTCTTTTCATGGTAGATCCGCTGTAGCTACTCAGGTAAACAAAGACGCGGAATCCTAAATCAGCTGCAGGGCCCTGTCAATCCTGTGGATAACTGTGCCGATACGGTATAGTTTGCCGGCTACTCTCCATTCTGTATGCCGCCTCCTATGATCGCCTCCCCGTCCTTGATTCCACACGACACGATTGATTGCCTGTGAGTACACTCTGGAGCCAGTGCCTAAGCCGTCTCGAAGGTGAGTTGCCTGCACAGCAATTCAATACCTGGATCCGGCCGTTGCAGCCAGTCGAGAGCGCAAATCAACTCACCCTGCTGGCCCCCAACAAATTCGTGCTGGATTGGGTCAAGCAACATTTTCACAAGCGCATTGAAGAGGTGCTTGCTGCCCAAAATAACCCCGCTCCGAGTCTGGTGCTTGAGATTGGTAGCAAGCAGCAAACGCCAGTTTCAGTCGGCACGGCGCCCCGCAAACCTTCCGTTGCCAAGAAAAGTGTTCCGAACAATCTCAACACCGCCTTCACCTTCGAGTCATTTGTGGAGGGAAAGTCCAATCAACTAGCCAAGGCCGCTTCTATTCAGGTGGCGCAAAATGTCGGCCGCGCCTTTAACCCACTCTTCATATATGGCGGCGTAGGTTTAGGAAAAACCCACCTTATGCATGCGATTGGTAACGAGATACTCAAGGGAAATCCCTCCGCCAATATTGTCTATCTCCATTCCGAGCGATTTGTATCGGATATGGTAAAAGCTTTGCAACACAATGCAATAAATGCTTTCAAGGACTTTTATCGTACGGTCGATGCTCTGCTAATTGACGACATTCAGTTCTTCGCAGGTAAAGAGCGATCGCAAGAGGAGTTCTTCCATACCTTCAACACATTACTGGAAAACAAGCACCAGGTCGTGCTCACCTGTGATCGCTATCCGAAGGAGATTAAGGGGTTGGAGGAGCGGCTGAAGTCGCGTTTCGGTTGGGGTTTGCCCGTCGCGGTGGATCCCCCCGATCTTGAGACCCGCGTGGCAATCCTGATGAGTAAGGCGACCCACAGTGGTGTCGATTTGCCTGATGAGGTCGCGTTTTTTATCGGCAAGCGTATGCGCTCAAATGTGCGTGAGCTGGAAGGGGCCTTACGACGCGTCATCGCTAATGCACATTTTACCGGGAAACCTATCACGCTGGACTTTGCCAAGGATGCGCTGCGTGACCTCATCGCCCTTCAGGATCGTCTTGTCAATGTAGAGAACATACAGAAAACCGTGGCCGAATATTTCAAAATCAGGGTGGCAGACCTGCTATCAGCCAAGCGGACCCGATCAGTAACCCGACCACGACAGGCAGCCATGGCTTTGGCTAAAGAACTTACTAATCATAGTCTGCCCGAAATAGGTCAGATGTTTGGTGGCCGCGATCATACTACTGTCCTCCATGCTTGCCGTAAGGTTCAGCAGCTCAAAGAGAGCGACAATAAATTTGCGGAAGACTACAGCAATTTATTGCGCACACTCTCAGCTTAGGTCTTTGTTTATATATTCACTTCCGTTGATTTTTCTACTCGGTGTAAGTCATGAAATTCAATATCGCACGTGAGGCTTTATTAGCACCTTTGCAGCAGGTCAATGGGGTTATAGAGAAACGCCAGACTATTCCTATTTTGTCAAACGTGCTGATTCGGGTGCGTGAGGGTCAGATTGAATTGACGGGCTCCGATCTAGAGATTCAACTGGTAGCCATTGCAGAATTATCCACAAGTGAATCGGGCGAATTCACGGTGCCGGCACGCAAACTAATGGATATTTTTCGACTCTTGCCCGATCGCAGCGAGGCTCAGATCGATTCGCACGACGGTCGCTGCGCCATACGCTCTGGCGGGAGTCGATTCAATTTGTCTACTTTGCCAGTGGAATCCTACCCCGCATTTGATGCGGGTCAGCCGGAGTTTTGCGTAACGGTTTCGTGTGATGTCTTTAAGCGGGCGTTAACGAAAACCATGTTTTCAATGGCGCAGCAGGATGTTCGCTACTATCTGAACGGCCTACTCCTTGATATAGAGGGTAGCACCCTCAGAACAGTGTCCTCCGACGGTCACCGGCTTGCGGTCTATGAAGAAACCCTTTCAGAGTCGGTGTTGGGCTCTCGCCAGATCATTATCCCTCGTAAAGGTGTTCTCGAATTGGTTCGACTTTTTAATGATGCCGATGACACCCTTGCTATAGAGTTTTCCCCGAGCACGGTACAAGTGAGCCTTGGGGCTGTGCGTTTTTCCGCCAAGTTGGTGGACGGGCGGTTTCCCGATTACCAGAAAGTTATGCCGAAGGAATTGGATCGTAGTTACAGTCTGGAGAAGGATGCGCTAAAAAGCGCACTAACCCGTGTATCCGTGCTGTTGAATGAGAAATACAAAAGTATCAGTCTGGCTGTGAATGACCAGGCTGACATGATATTGAAAGCTCAAAATCCGGATCACGAGGAGGCTGAGGAAGTGTTGTCCGTGGTTATGGAGGGTGGTCCGGTAATGGTGGGTTTCAACCCTCAATATCTGCTCGACGCTGTGAATAATATAGATTCCGCCCAAGTGAAGCTTTCATTCTCTCCTTCAGCCGACCGTTGCCTGATTGAGGACCCTGAGGATCCTCGCTACAAATTTATCGTCATGCCGATGCGGCTATGACCGGCATGGCGTTGCCTCTGCTTGGTGTGTTGATGGTACTCACTGAGTTGTATCGGTGACGCTGTGCAGAATAGAGGTGGGGGGATTGCGCAATCTTGAATCCGCAGTCCTGGAACCTGGAGCCGGCATAAACTATCTGGTAGGCCCCAATGCCAGCGGCAAATCCTCGATTCTGGAGGCCATCTATCTTTTGGGGCGCGCGCGCTCATTCCGCACCGCGCAGGTCAATCAACTGATTCGCTTTGGTGAGCCCGCACTTACTGTTGTCGGCAAAGTGACCTCTGATGCCTCCTCTCCCAGGCCCATTGGTATACGTATTTCGCGTGGTCAGCGCGAAATACACATAGATGGGCGCACCGCCCAGTCCAGCGCCGAGCTGATCCGTGCTTTCCCGCTACTTGTTATTCAGCCTGCGGGTATCAGTTTGTTAGAGGGCGCTCCCAAGCAAAGACGACAGTTCATGGACTTGGGTGCTTTTCATCTTGATGCGGATTATCTTGATCAGTGGCGTCGCTATGCCATAGCTTTGAATCATCGCAATGCGTTGCTGAGGGGGGGCAGGGTGCACGAATTGGTGCCATGGAACCATGAGCTTGCCCGGTACGGTATAATCATAGGCCAAGTCAGGGCTCGTTACATTGAGCGTCTGGCACCACATTTTAAGGAAATAGGGGGACGATTTTTTCCCGATCCGTGCTTCGAATTGCGCATCCACCCCGGGTGGGACACAGGTCGATCGCTGGAGTCGATTTTTGAGTCTGATACCGCAGCGGACCTTCGTTATGGTTATACCCAGTCAGGTCCCCATAAAGGCGATTTTTCAATTACGCTCGATGGCCGCCCGGTCAAGGCTTATCTGTCTCGCGGCCAGATGAAACTGCTGGTTTACGCTCTGTTGCTCGCGCAATCCCGATTAATGGAAGAACGCCTGGGTTCATCAAGTTGTGTACTGATCGATGACGTGGCTTCCGAGCTGGATCAGAGCAATATGCAAATCTTACTGGAATTACTCACGGACAGGGTCACCCAGTACTTCATTACCGCCACTAGGCGGGACATTATCGCTGAGGGCTTGAAGGGTGATGCAGCCGAATTCACTATCGCACAGGGCCGCGTAACCCGAGCATGACATAACCAATGACTATTACTGCACCAGAATCTGATTACGACAGCTCATCCATCAAAGTGCTCAAAGGGCTTGATGCCGTGCGCAAGCGCCCAGGGATGTACATAGGTGACACGGATGATGGCACCGGCCTTCATCACATGGTATTCGAAGTGGTAGACAATGCTATTGATGAAGCATTGGCAGGCTATTGCAAAAATGTCAGTGTCATCATCCATCCTGAAGAGTCGATCACCGTTACTGATGATGGTCGTGGGATACCGGTCGACATCCATCAGGAAGAGGGTCGCTCGGCAGCCGAAGTGATCATGACCGTGCTGCATGCGGGCGGTAAGTTTGATGATAATTCCTACAAGGTTTCGGGTGGTCTGCACGGTGTCGGCGTCTCGGTCGTGAACGCGCTATCAGAATCATTGACCCTCGAAATCCACCGTGGTGGCCGCAAGTATCGCCAGTTCTACGTTCATGGTGTCCCTCAGGCATCTTTGGCCGATATTGGAGAAACCCGGGCAACCGGCACCACCGTCCACTTTAAGCCTAGCGCTGAAACCTTCTCAAATATCCTGTTCCATTACGATATCCTGGCCAAGCGCCTCCGGGAGCTGTCATTCCTTAATTCTGGTGTGCGCGTCACGCTGACGGATGAGCGTTCTGATAGAACCGATGTGTTTGAATTTGAAGGTGGAATTCGTGCCT